>NZ_JBFBEK010000047.1:0-36848 GCF_040683715.1 Streptomyces sp. NPDC093260 | reverse complement strand
CCCGGCACCCGCTCACCGGCGGGAGTGAACGTGTCCGACACGGCGGCCTCGACGACCGGGGCCTGAGTCTGCGCCTCGGCGACGGTCGGAGCCGCGGCCGGGTCCACCGGGGCGGCCTCGCTCTCGGCCCCCTGCGCCAGCGCGCCCTTGGTGCGCAGCGGGACCTCCTTGATGAACAGCGTGATCAGGAAGGCGATCGCCGCCATACCGCCCGCGATCATGAAGATGTCGGCGATGCCGTGCCCGTAGGCGCTCTCCATGACCGTGCGCAGCGGGGCGGGCAGCGCGTCCATGTCCGGGATGGTGCCGCTGCCTGAGCCGGAGCCGTCGGCGAGCTGGGCGTACTTCGGGCCGAGGTCGGTCAGGCCGTCCTTGACGTAGTCGGTGATCCGGCTGGCCATCACGGCACCCAGCGCGGAGACGCCGACCGCACCGCCGAGGGAGCGGAAGAAGGTCACCGTGGAGCTGGCCGAGCCGAGGTCGCTCGGCTCCACCTGGTTCTGCGTGCACAGCACCAGGTTCTGCATCATCATGCCGATGCCGAGACCCAGCAGGGCCATGAAGACGGCCATCTTCCAGTAGTCCGTGTCGTACCGGATGGTGCCGAGCAGGGCGAGGCCGGCCGTCACCAGGACGCCACCGCTGACCAGCCACGCCTTCCAGCGGCCGGTGCGGGTGATGAACTGGCCGGAGACGGTGGAGGAGATGAACAGGCCACCGATCATCGGGATCGTCATGACGCCCGACATCGTCGGGGACTTGTCGCGCGCCAGCTGGAAGTACTGCGAGAAGAACACCGTGCCGGTGAACATCGCGATGCCCACGAAGAGCGAGGCGAGCGACGCCAGCGTGATGGTGCGGTTGCGGAACAGCCGCAGCGGGATGATCGGCTCGGCGGCCTTCGACTCGACCAGCACGAACAGCGCGCCGAGGACGACGGAACCGGCGACCATCGCGGCGGTCTGCCACGACATCCAGTCGTACTTGTCACCGGCGAAGGTGACCCAGATCAGCAGCAGCGACACGGCCGCGGAGATCAGGAACGCGCCGAGCCAGTCGACCTTCACCTGACGCTTCACCACGGGCAGGTGCAGGGTCTTCTGCAGCACGATCAGGGCGATCACCGCGAACGGCACGCCGACGTAGAAGCACCAGCGCCAGCCGAGCCAGGAGGTGTCGGTGATGACGCCGCCGAGCAGCGGGCCGCCGACGGTGGCGACGGCGAACGTGGCGCCCAGGTAACCGGAGTAGCGGCCGCGCTCACGCGGGGAGATCATCGCGGCCATGACGATCTGCGCCAGCGCGGACAGACCGCCGACGCCGATGCCCTGGACCACGCGGCAGACGATCAGCATGCCGGGGTTCTGCGAGAGACCGGCCGCCATCGACGCCACGACGTAGATGACCAGGGCTATCTGGACGAGCGCCTTCTTGCTGTACAGGTCGGCGAGCTTGCCCCACAGGGGAGTGGCCGCGGTCATCGACAGCAGGGCCGCCGTGACCACCCAGGTGTAGGCGGACTGGCCGCCACCGAGGTCGCCGATGATCCTCGGCAGGGCGTTGGAGACGATCGTGGACGACAGGATCGCCACGAACATGCCGAGCAGCAGCCCGGAGAGTGCCTCCATGATCTGCCGGTGGGTCATCGGAGCGTCGCCCGGGGAGTCTCCCCCGTGCTTGGCGTGAGCCCGCACACCGGCTGGTGTGGTCGTTGCCATGGGCTTCCTTTACTTACGTGCTTGCGGGTGTACGGGTGGTCCGGTGTGACTACGGGGTCGGCGGCGCCGTGGCCGCGGACGCGGGTGCGGTCGCCGTGGTCGCGGGCTGCTCGGCCATGGGCGCGGGCAGCCGGACCGGGGTGGACCGGCAGTCGCCGAAGCTGTCGCGCAGCCGGCCCATCAGCCGGATGAGCTGACCGACCTCGTCGTCGGTCCAGTCGCTCAGCCGCTCCGCGAACAGGTGCGTGGTGCGCCGGGACAGCTCGGCGAGCTGGTCGACCCCGGCGGGAGTCAGGCGCAGGATGCGCGAACGCTTGTCCGCCGGGTCCGGCAGCCGCTCGATCCAGCCGCGTGCGGCGACGTGTGCGACATGCCGGCTGGTCACCGACATGTCCACGGCGAGCAGCTCGGCGAGCTTGCTCATGCGCATGTCGCCGTGGCGGCCGATCAGGGTCAGCGCGGCGGCGGAGCCGGCCGGGCAGTCGGGCGGCAGGATCCGACCCATGTCCCGTTTCACGGCGCCGACGGCACTGAGCTGACGCGCCAGTTCTTCGTACTGCGCCCGCTCGGCCATCACACCTCCCGCAATCGTTGCTTGGGGCAACCATACGATCGGTTGGTTGCTGCAGGCAAACAAACAAGGGTCGACTGGCGCAAAAACTTGGCAAAGACAAGTATTGCGAGTGTAAATCCGCAGGTGGGGGAGTGGGCGCGTGGATTCAGCCCGTCCGGCGTTCGAGGGCGAGGCCAGTCAGGCCGACAGCGGGGGTCTGGGGACGCGGCCCGCAGGGACGTTCACCCCAACTCCGGTACAAATCAAGCGAGGAAGAGCACACCCCACTTGGGCAGCGGCCGGCGTCTTCGCTAGGGTCTCGGGCCATGGCTAACACCCAGGGCCCCCAGGGCAACTACGACCCCGCCGGCAGCACCCAGATGTTCCGCGCGTTCGTCGACGAGGCCGCCCCCCAGGGCAGGCAGCAGCCGCAGCAGACCTCTTCCGGCCCGCGCATCGGCCTGATCGCCGGTGTCGTCGTCGCCGTGCTGGTCATCGCGGCCGTCGCGTGGCTGGCGCTCAAGTAGGACGCGCGACCGGAGCCCGCCGACCCGGGCCTCCGTACAGACGTACGGCACAGGGGTACGACATGGACATACGACGGCCGCCGACGCGCCAGGAGAGCGCATCGGCGGCCATGAGTCGTGCCCGCCCGCGGTGTGCCGCGGGGCCTCAGTCGGAGATGAGCCCGTCCCGCAGCTGCGCCAGGGTCCGGGTGAGCAGGCGGGAGACGTGCATCTGCGAGATGCCGACCTCCTCGCCGATCTGCGACTGGGTCATGTTGGCGAAGAAGCGGAGCATGATGATCCGCCGCTCCCGGGGCGGCAGCTTGGCCAGCAGCGGCTTGAGCGACTCGCGGTACTCCACGCCCTCCAGCGCCGAGTCCTCGTAGCCGAGGCGGTCCGCGAGGGAGCCCTCGCCGCCGTCGTCCTCGGGGGCCGGGGAGTCGAGGGACGAGGCGGTGTACGCGTTGCCGACCGCGAGGCCGTCGACGACGTCCTCCTCCGACACGCCCAGCACGGCGGCCAGTTCGGCGACGGTGGGCGACCGGTCCAGCTTCTGCGACAGCTCGTCGCTGGCCTTGGTGAGCGCGAGCCGCAGCTCCTGGAGGCGCCGGGGCACTCGCACCGACCAGGAGGTGTCGCGGAAGAAGCGCTTGATCTCGCCGACGACGGTCGGCATCGCGAAGGTCGGGAACTCCACGCCGCGTTCGCAGTCGAAGCGGTCGATCGCCTTGATCAGGCCGATGGTGCCGACCTGGACGATGTCCTCCATCGGCTCGTTGCGCGAGCGGAAGCGGGCGGCCGCGTAGCGGACGAGGGGGAGGTTCAGCTCGATGAGGGTGTCCCGGACGTAGGCGCGCTCGGGGCTGTCCTCCTCCAGCGCGGCCAGCCGCAGGAACAGGGAGCGGGACAGGGTGCGGGTGTCGATGGCCTCCGGAGCCTCCAGCACCGGGGCCGGGTCCGGCGCGGCCCCGAGAGCCACCACGTCGTCGAGGGCGTCGATCGGCTCGAGCGCCGGGGAAGGGGCCTCGCTCTTGCTGAGCGTCAGCACCTCGGAGCTGCCCTGTTCTGCGGACATGCCACCCCCTCTGGGTCGCGGGACGGTCTCGGCCGGGCTCCTCGACGAGGAGAACCTCAGCCCTCACCTGAATACCGGAGCCGGAGCCACGGCAAACGCGCTTCCCGCAGAATGTCACATGTCGGCAACGCGCCGTAGTGACATGTCGACATCCGATTCACGAAACGGCCCTGGCTGAACGCGGTCTGACGATCAGTCGGGCCGTGCTTGTCGGTATCCGGCCTGGTGAGCGAATCGCTCGTGAAGGTTACGCCTCGATCCTGTTTGCGGATCGCAGTCGCTGGAAGCTACGTGCCAGTAGCCGGGACACGTGCATCTGGGAGACGCCGAGCTCCGCGCTGATCTGGGACTGCGTCAGATTGCTGTAGTAGCGCAGCAGCAGGATCCGCTGTTCGCGCTCGGGGAGCTGGACCAGGAGATGGCGGACGAGGTCGCGGTGCTCGACGCCGTCGAGGGCCGGGTCCTCGTAGCCGAGCCGGTCGAGTAGCCCGGGCAGTCCGTCGCCCTCCTGGGCCGCCTCCAGCGAGGTCGCGTGGTACGACCGCCCCGCCTCGATGCAGGAGAGCACCTCCTCCTCGGTGATGCGCAGCCGCTCGGCGATCTCGGCGGTCGTGGGGGAGCGTCCGAAGGCGGTCGTCAGGTCCTCGGTGGCGCTGTTGACCTGCACCCACAGCTCGTGCAGCCGGCGCGGCACGTGCACGGTGCGGACGTTGTCGCGGAAGTAGCGCTTGATCTCGCCGACGACGGTCGGCATCGCGAAGGTCGGGAACTGCACGCCGCGGTCGGGGTCGAAGCGGTCGATGGCGTTGATCAGGCCGATGGTGCCGACCTGGACGACGTCCTCCATCGGCTCGTTGCGGGAGCGGAAGCGGCCGGCGGCGTAGCGCACCAGCGGAAGGTTGGCCTCGATGAGCGCCCCGCGTACGCGGGCGTGCTCGGAGGTGCCCGGTTCCAGCTCCTTGAGCTGGGTGAAGAGCACCTGGGTGAGGGCCCGGGTGTCGGCGCCGCGCCGCTTCTCCGGCTTCTCCGGTTGCTCCGGCTTCTCGGGCTGCTCGGGCTGCTCGGGGTGTTCCGGCGCGGGGGCGGCGGTCGGCGCCGGGGCAGGCCCGGGGTGCGCGGCCTCGGCGGGAGCCTCTTCCTGGGGCGGCGCAGTACTGGCCGGCACGGTCAACGCCACCTCTTCATCGATCAACTCATCCGTCAAAAGCGGTCATAGCATCACAAGACAGGTACAGAGTGTTCAAGCACCGCATATGCACGTGTTGAGGGAGGAAAAGGTGGGTAGGGCATGGCAAAGCCCCGCACCTGTTCTGGGCGCCCGGGGGCATCCTCTCCGGTGCGGGGCCGACCGCGTGCTCGCGCGGCCGTACGACTCAGAAGTCGTAGTCGGCGATCACCCAGGTGGCGAACTCGCGCCACAGGGCCACCCCGGCCTGGTGCGCCGGGTGCTCCAGGTACCGCTTCAGCGCGTCGGCGTCCTCGACGGCCGAGTTGATCGCGAAGTCGTAGGCGATGGGGCGGTCGCTGGTGTTCCAGCCGCACTCCCAGAAGCGCAGCTCGTCGATCTGGCCGCCGAGGGCGCGGAAGGCCTCGGCGCCGGCCACGACGCGCGGGTCGTCGCGTTCGACGCCCTCGTCGAGCTTGAAGAGGACCAGATGGCGGATCATCACTTACCTCCGTTGGCGGCCCAGGTCATGAAGTCGCCGATGGCCCCGGCCGCGTCCGATATGCCCTGGAACCCTATCTGGACGTAGTCGGCGGCCTTCGCCGGGTCCGTGATGATCACGTAGAGCGCGAAGACCACGAGTGCATAGACGACGATCTTCTTGGCGTTCACCGCCATCGCGGCCTCCCCCTGTCACTGGTTTGCCCTGTCCGGCGGTCGCGTCGTCGCCGGCTGCGAGCCGAGCGCTGTCGATGATCGCAGATGATCGCACAAAGGGCCTCGTCCGATCGGACGAGGCCCTTCTAGAGCGGTAGCGGAGGGATTTGAACCCTCGGTGACTTGCGCCACACTCGCTTTCGAGGCGAGCTCCTTCGGCCGCTCGGACACGCTACCGAGGGAGACCTTACAGCACGGTGGGCCGTGCTCAGAAATCCGATCCGCTCGGCCGTAACGGGGGCGCCCCTGTGGGGGCACGGGAGGACCGGATCCGGACCCGCAGCACGGGGCCCGGATCCGGATGCAAGGTGTCAGCGGGCGCGGAAGAACCCGGTGAGGAGCGCGGCGCAGTCCTCGGCGAGCACGCCCTCGATCACCTCGGGCCGGTGGTTGAGGCGACGGTCGCGTACGACGTCCCAGAGCGAGCCGGCGGCACCCGCCTTCTCGTCGCGGGCGCCGTAGACCACCCGGTCGACACGGGACAGGACGAGGGCGCCCGCGCACATCGTGCACGGCTCCAGCGTGACGACCAGCGTGCAGCCGGACAGCCGCCACTCGCCGACCCGTTCGGCGGCCCGCCGGATGGCCAGGACCTCGGCGTGGGCGGTCGGGTCGCCGGTGGCCTCGCGCTCGTTGTGGCCCGCGCCGAGCACGTCACCGTCGGCGGAGAGGACGACGGCGCCGACGGGGACGTCACCGCCCTCGACGGCCCGCCGGGCCTCGGCCAGGGCGAGCCGCATGGCGTTCCGCCAGGGGTCCCTCACGGGGTCGGCTGCGGGGAGTGGGGTGGGTGGGGGTGAGGGGGGTGAGGTGGGCGTGTTCGGAACGGTCGTTCCAGGGTCGGTGGATCCGGGTCCGGGACGGGGGCCGGATCCGGACCCGGCCCCCGTCCCGGACCCGGGTGCGGCCGTCCTCCCCGGCTCGGACGCGGGCCGGGGTCGGGACGTCGCCGGTTGCTCCTTCGGGGTGTGCGGGGTCAGCGGACGGTCTCCAGGACCTCCGAGGCGCCCAGGGACTCGGCGATCGTGTTCAGGGCGTCGTCCGCGTCCAGGGCGCGCAGCTCCTTCTCGGTGACGCCCAGGTCCTCCAGGATCTGGCCGTCGCCCAGCGGACTGTGCGTGATGGTCTCGGACGAGCCGGTCTCCTCCTCGTCGTCACCGGCGGGCGCGGGCTCGCCGTCCTCCGTGCCGTCGAGGTCGAGCGCGTCCAGGTCGGGGCCGTCGTCACCGGGCTCCCGGCCGAGCAGTTCGTCGGTGAGCAGGATCTCGCCGTACGAACTGCGGGCCGCGGCCGCGGCGTCCGAGACGTAGATACGAGGATCGTCCTCGCCGTCCACGCGTACGACGCCGAACCACGCGTCCTCCTGCTCGATGAGGACGAGCACGGTGTCGTCCTCGGGCGAGGCCTCCCGGGCCAGGTCTGCCAGGTCGGACAGCGTCTCCACATCGTCGAGCTCTGTGTCGCTCGCTTCCCACCCGTCTTCGGTGCGCGCGAGCAGTGCGGCGAAGTACACCGTGACTCTCCCACTGGTCATAGGCGTGCCGGTTGGGGGTCCCCCCGGCGGAGGTTCTGGGCGGGGAGAGCTGGCTCCGAGCCCCACCCACTCGGAATCGTGGCAGAAACAAGGCCGTCAGGGGACGTCTTCGGCACCCTGTGTCCGGCTGTTTTGCCGTACACCGGTGAAGGACTCACCAGCGCACTCGTTGCCGCCACCTGCGGATCGTACGCGGCTTTGCCCGCCGGCCACGCACGGCCGCCGCGCAACGCCCGCGCGGACGTCGGCGTTTCCCCGCGTGGCGCCACACGTCCGCTCGGCGCGCCGCCCGACCGACCTCCCTCGGGCGCCCGCCCGGCCCCGACCGGAGGCCACGGGTCCGTTTGGTGTGGCGTGTGGCCTTCGGGAGGGGGCCTGACCGGCGGGGCGTCTGGCCTTCGGGGAAGCTGCGTCTGTACGGCGTGGCGGGCGACCGGCGGTGGTCTCGGGAGGGGGAGCGGGTGGCTTCCGGCCGGGAGGCGGAGCGGGTGGCCTCCGGGAGGGGGAGAGGAAAGGGCGCCTGTCCGTGTCGTGTGGCCCTTGGGCGGGGCGCGTCCGTGCGGTGCGGAGTGTGGCCTCCGGGCCGGGCACGGCCGTACCACGTGGGGTGTGGCGCCGGGCGTGGCGTGTCGGTTTCCGGGCGGATGCCGCGTCCGTACGGCGTGCCGGGTGGCCTCCCGGCCGAGCGCGGCCGCGGCGGGCGGTCTTCGGTGCTGCGTGTCTGTCCGGGGTTCCTGGTGAGGCCGGGCGGCAGGTGTCTGCCGGTGGGACGCGGCCGTACGGCGGGGCCCGTGCTTCCGGCGGGGGACGCGTCCGTGCGGGCGCGTTCGGCGGGGCCGGGCGCGGCGGTGGCGCGGGCCCTCCGGGCAGGGGTGCCCGCCCGGAAGCCTGGTGGGGCCGGACGCGGAAGGTGGCCGCCGTGAGAACGCGGCCGTACGGCGTGACGCGGTCCGGCCGGTCAGGGGCCTACCAGCGGAAGGTGCGCATCCGCATCGCGTGCCGCAGCCGGGCGGCCTTGGCGCGGCGCGGCTGGACGCGGTCGCGCAGCTCGCGCGCCTCGGCGAGATCGCGCAGGAACTGGGCGCGCCGCCGCCGACGCTGGGAGTCGCTCTCCTCGCCGTCCAGGGCCTCGGGCGCCTGCACGGCACCGGCCACCCGCATGTCGTCGGCCGCGTGTGTCGCCTCGGACGCCTGCTCGGGCCCGGAAGCCTCAGCGGCGCTGGAAGCCTCCCTCGCTCCGGCGGCCTCCCCCGCCCTGGTGGCCTCCGTGGTCCCGGTGGACTCCCCGGCCCCGGCGGTCTTCGTGGTCCGTTCCGTGGACCCGTCCTGCGCCGACCGCGTGAGGCTTCTCGGGGAGCGGGCCGACTGCGGGCGGTCCGTGGTCCGCGGACGCCCCGAGGTCCGTACGCGCCCCGACCCCGGTGCGCGCGCCGACGCCTGCGGGCGGTCCGCGGGCTGCGCGCGGTGCGGCGGCTGCGCGAGGCCCGTGGACCGCGCGGCATCCGCCGTCCGTGGGGGAGCTGCGGTCCGTGTGCGGGCCGCCGGGTCCGGTGTGTCCGCCGTCCCGGGCTGTGCGCCCGGCGACGGACGATCCTTGCGGGAGTGCCGGTCAGGCATTGGTTCATCACCCCAGTCCGTCCCTCCCGCCTTCCCTCGGGCGGAGGGTTTGATGCCCCGGCGGCGCAGGACGCCCGCCCTCCGCCGCACGGAGGGCGCCGGTACAGGGGACCAGGGGCGGTGGGCCCTCGGGGCCGGGACCACGGGCGGTGGGGGTGCCCGGCGCCCGGTTACTGTTGGCACATGCGTCTCCACGTCGTCGACCACCCCCTGGTCGCTCACAAGCTCACCACGCTGCGCGACCGCCGCACCGACTCCGCCACCTTCCGCAGGCTCGCCGACGAGCTGGTCACCCTGCTCGCCTACGAGGCGACGCGCGACGTGCGGACCGAGCAGGTCGACATCTCCACCCCGGTCGCGCAGACCACCGGCGTCAAGCTGTCCCACCCGCGCCCGCTGGTGGTGCCGATCCTGCGGGCCGGCCTCGGCATGCTGGACGGCATGGTGCGGCTGCTGCCGACCGCCGAGGTGGGTTTCCTGGGCATGATCCGCAACGAGGAGACGCTCCAGGCCTCGACGTACGCCACGCGGATGCCCGAGGACCTCTCCGGCCGTCAGGTCTACGTCCTGGACCCGATGCTCGCCACCGGCGGCACGCTGGTCGCGGCGATCCAGGAGCTGATCAAGCGCGGCGCCGACGACGTGACCGCCGTGGTGCTGCTGGCCGCCCCCGAGGGCGTCGAGGTCATGGAACGCGACCTGGCGGGCACCCCGGTCACGGTCGTGACGGCGTCGGTGGACGAACGCCTGAACGAGCACGGCTACATCATCCCGGGCCTCGGAGACGCGGGCGACCGCATGTACGGCTCGGCGGAGTAACCGAACCGTCCGGACCGGGCCCGGACCCCGCGGTCCGAGTCCCGCCGATCGGGGCGGCCACGAGCCGCCCCCTTCAGCACCCCTTCTTCGGGGCGACCGGCGTCGGCGCGGTCAGCGCCGCCAGCGCCTTGTCCGCCGCCGGCTTCTGCGCGAGCTGCTGGAACCCCGTGCCGATGATCAGATCGACGTCGGTCCCCTTGCGGGTGTCCGTACGCCGCTCCGCCCCCGGCAGCTGGGTTCCCAGCACGGGCAGCGAGGTGTTCAGGGCGGAGGCAGGTCCGAGCAGGAGCCCCGTGCCCTTGATCTTCTTGTCGAACTCCTTGGGCGCGTTGCCCACCTGCCCGATGCGGAAGCCGCGCTTCTTCAGCTCGTCCGCGGTCTGCTTGGCCAGTCCGCCGCGGGGCGTGGCGTTGAGGACGTTGACGGTGATCGCGCCCGGCTTGGGCGGCGCCGGCGCCGTACTCGCCCGGGCGGAGGCCGACTTGGCCGCCGCGTCGGTCGCGCAGTGCGCCTTGCCGCCGGCCGCCGCGGCCTTCTCGCCGCCGGTGAAGACGTCGATGAGCTGCAGTGTGCCCCAGCCGATCAGACCGAGCACGACGACGGAGGCGGCGGCCAGGAAGGCGAGCCTGCCGTGTCGCCGGGGCCTGCGCATCCGCGGGTACTTGTTGCCCGTGATCCGGTACTTCCCGCCCATGCCGGGGGGAGTGAGCATGCTCATGGGCGCAGCGTAGTGCGCCCGGGCAGTGTTTCCTACTGGATGATCATCGGATACCGCCCAGCAGAACCCGAAAGGTCCAAGCGGTCACCGGACCGCCCGTTCCGGCGGCGGGCTCAGTCCAGTTCGAGGACGCGCGCGTGCAGCACCTGACGCTGTTGCAGCGCCGCCCGCACCGCGCGGTGGAGGCCGTCCTCCAGATACAGGTCGCCCTGCCACTTGACCACATGGGCGAAGAGGTCGCCGTAGAAGGTCGAGTCCTCCGCGAGCAGGGTCTCGAGGTCGAGCTGCTGCTTGGTGGTCACGAGCTGATCGAGGCGGACCGGGCGCGGCGCGACGTCCGCCCACTGCCGGGTGCTTTCCCGGCCGTGGTCGGGGTACGGCCGGCCGTTTCCGATGCGCTTGAAGATCACACGGAAAGCCTACCGGCCAAGAGCTTCCGGGCGCAGCCCAGGCGTCGTAGTGCGAGGCTGGACATGCCACGGCAAAACCGGACGAACCGGGAACGGCAGCCGAACCGGAGGCCACGCCGAGGCGTGCTGCGCAGGCGGACACGGGCTGAACAGGGGCTGAGATGAACGACGGCGAGACCTCCCCCGAGACAACCGGAACCTCGCCCGAGACGCCCGGGACCGCCACCGGGGCAGCCGGAACTCCTCCCCGGGCCACCGGAGCCCCTCCCGGGAGGACCGGAACTCCTCCCCGGGCAGTCGAGACCACCCCCGAGTCCACCGGACCCGCCGGCATGCCGCAGCCTCCCGGCCCCTCCACCGCGCCCCCACCGGAGGCGCCCGCGCCCCCGCCGGAGACAGCCGTAGCACCGCCCGCGCCGGAAACACCCCTCCCGCCGCCGGCCCGGCGGATCGCCGCCGGATACGCCACCACCGGGCCCGCCCTCGACCTCGGCGCGCTCCTCTGGGACGGGCGGTGCCTGCCCGAGGCGCAGGTCCGCGTCCCGCTGGCGATGCTCAACCGCCACGGCCTGGTCGCGGGCGCCACCGGCACCGGCAAGACCAAGACGCTCCAGCTGATCGCCGAACAGCTCTCGGCACGGGGCGTGCCCGTCTTCCTCGCCGATGTGAAGGGCGACCTGTCCGGCGTCGCCGAGCCGGGCGCGGTCAACGACCCGATCCGCTCGCGGGCCGCCGAGGTCCGCCAGCACTGGACGCCGAACGGCTCCCCGGCCGAGTTCTACGCGCTCGGCGGCCACGGCCACGGCGTACCGCTCCGGGCGACCGTCACCAGCTTCGGCCCCCTGCTGCTGGCCAAGGTCCTGGAACTCAACCGGACCCAGGAGCAGTCCCTCGCCCTGATCTTCCACTACGCCGACGCCAAGGGCCTGGAACTGATCGACCTCAAGGACCTCAGGGCGGTCATCGCCTTCCTCACCTCCGACGAGGGCAGGGCCGAACTGAAGGGCATCGGCGGTCTCTCGGCCGCCACGGCAGGGGTGATCCTGCGGTCCCTCACCGCCTCCGAGGCGCAGGGCATGGCGGACTTCTTCGGCGAACCGGAGTTCGACACCGCCGAGTTCCTGCGCACGGCGGGCGACGGCCGCGGGGTCGTCTCCGTCCTCGAACTGCCCGCCGTCCAGGACCGGCCGCGGCTCTTCTCGACGTTCCTGATGTGGCTCCTCGCCGACCTCTTCCACGATCTGCCCGAGGTCGGCGACGTGGACCGGCCGAAGCTGGTGTTCTTCCTCGACGAGGCGCATCTGCTGTTCGACGACGCCTCGAAGGGGTTCCTGGAGTCGATCACGCAGACGGTGCGCCTGATCCGATCCAAGGGTGTCGGCGTCTTCTTCGTCACCCAGACGCCCGAGGACGTGCCCGGCGACGTCCTCGGCCAGCTCGGCAACCGGATCCAGCACGCGCTGCGCGCCTTCACCCCCGACGACCAGAAGGCGCTGAAGGCGACGGTGCGGACGTTCCCGGACTCGGCGTACGACCTGGAGGAGGTGCTGACCGGGCTCGGCACCGGCGAGGCGGTGGTGACGGTGCTCAGCGAGACCGGCGCGCCGACACCGGTCGCGGCGACCCGGCTGCGCGCACCCGAGTCCCTGATGGGCCCGGCGGACGAGACGGCACTGGACCACGCGGTGCGCGGGTCCGCCCTCTACGAACGTTATGCACAGCCTGTGGACCGCGAGACGGCGTACGAGAAACTGACGGCCGCGCGGGAGGAACGGGAACGGGCGGCGGTGCGGGCACCACGGGCGGAGCCTCGGTCCGGAGCTGGGCCCGGGGCCGGGCCTGCGGCTGAGCCGTCCATGCTCGAACAAGTGGTCAGCAGCGGTGTCTTCCGGTCCCTGGCCCGCTCGGTCGGGACCCAGCTCGGCAGGGAGATCACCCGCTCCCTCTTCGGCACGGCTCGCAGAAGGCGTTGACGCCCCGTCCGGCGGCCTAAGGCCCCAGGACCAGCGCACCAGAGCCCGTCACGTCCGGCCCGTCACTCCCCGCCCCCGGCGGACTTCGCCGTCCTGTCCGCCGCGGCCGCCTTGGCCGCGGCCTTCATCTCCTGCTTGTGCGCCCGCACCTTGCTCAGGGACTCCGGCCCGGTGATGTCGGCGACGGACCGGAAGGAGTCCGGCTCGCCGTACGCCCCCGCGGCCTCCCGCCATCCCTCCGGGCGGACTCCGAGCTGCTTGCCGAGCAGGGCGAGGAAGATCTGCGCCTTCTGCCTGCCGAAGCCGGGCAGTTCCTCCAGCCGGCGCAGCAGCTCCCGCCCGCTGTCCACGCCCCGCCACACGGCCTCGGGATCGCCGTCGTAGTGCTCGACGAGGTAGTGGCAGAGCTGCTGGATGCGCTTGGCCATGGAACCGGGGTAGCGGTGCACGGCCGGCTTGTCGGAGAGCAGCCGGCCGAAGGTCTCCGGCTCGAACGCCGCGATCTCGTGGGCGTCCAGGTCCTCGGTGCCCATCCGCCGGGCGATCGTCGCGGGCCCCTTGAACGCCCACTCCATCGGGATCTGCTGGTCCAGCAGCATCCCGAGCAGCGCGGCGAGCGGGCTGCGGCCGAGCAGAGCGTCGGCCTCGGGGTCCTGGGCGAGATGCAGGGTGACGTCCATGTCCCGATGATCGCGCGCCGGGCGGCGGACCGCAGCCGGACGGGGTGAAGCGCCGTACGCACCCCGCGCCCCGCCGGGCCCGGCACGCGAACCCCGCCGGGCCCGGCACGCGAACCCCGCCGTGCCCGTCACGCGAACCCCGCCGTGCCCGCGTCGCCGATCTCGCCGTACCGCGCGGTGAGTGATCCGCAGTCCCGCCCCGTACGTATCCGCGAGCCGCAAGTCCCCGGACGGAGAAGCGACGTGACCCGACGGCGGTGCGAAGGGTGCGAACAGCACGTGGGACAGGCGGGGGACGCCGGTGCGCGCCGGCGGCTCCCCCGCCTTGCGCTGCTCGGCGCGCTCCTGGCCCTGCTCCTCCTCGGCAGCGCGGGTACCGCGTCGGCCCACGCCGGTCTGCGGTCCGCCGACCCCGCCGACGGGACGGTTCTCGCGTCGGCCCCCCGCGCGCTCACACTGACCTTCACCGAGTCCGTCGGCCTGCTCGACGACTCCTTCCGGCTGTTCGCCCCCGACGGACGGCGGGTGCACACGGGCGAGCCCCGGCACGCACCCGGCCGTTCCGACACGGCCCGGGTGGCCTTCCCCGCCGGGCTGGGGCAGGGCACCTTCACCGTGGCCTGGCGGGTGGTGTCGGCGGACAGCCACCCCGTCTCGGGCGCCTTCACCTTCTCGGTGGGCAGACCGTCCCCCGCCACGGCCGCCGTCGACACGGGCCCGGCCGAGGACCCCCTGACCGGCAGCCTCTACGACCTCGCCCGCTACGCCGCGTACGGCGCCGCCGCCCTGCTCGTCGGCACGGCGGCCTTCGTCCTGCTGTGCCGCCCGCCGGACCCCGGCCCGCTGCGCCGTCCGCTGGCGGCGGGCTGGTGGCTGCTGCTCGCCGCCACCCTCGCGCTGCTCCTTCTGCGGGCGCCCTACGAGTCGGGCGCCGGCCCGGCCTCCGCCTTCACTCCCTCGGCCCTGTCCCGCACGCTGACCGGCCGCCCGGGCGTGGTCCTGCTGACCCGCCTGGCCCTGCTCGCCCCGACGGCCCTGTTCCTCGTACGACTGTGCCGACGCGGGCCGCAGCCGGACGCGCCGGGGGAGGGCCGTACCCCAGTGCGGCGTGAGGGCCGCACCCCCACTCCCTCCCGCGCCACCCTCGCGACGGGTGCCGTACTCGCCCTGGCCCTCGCCCTGACCTGGGCGGCCTCCGACCACGCCTCGGCCGGCCTCCAGGTCCCCGCGGCGATGGCCTCCTCGGTGCTGCACCTGCTGGCGATGGCGGTGTGGCTGGGCGGCCTGACGGCACTCCTCACCACCTTGCAGCGCACCCCCCGGCCGACCGACACCGACACCGCCGACGCCCTCACCGGCCGCCATACCGCGACCGACACGGACACCGCCGTCGCCGCAGCCGACACGGACGGCACGGCAGGCACGGCAGGCGCCGAAGCGACGGACCGCACGGACGGCACCGCACCCACCGCACCCGGCACACCGCTGGCGGTGACGGCGGCCCGCTTCTCCCGGCTCGCCTTCCTGGCCGTCACCGTCCTCGTGGCCACCGGGGTCTACCAGTCCTGGCGCGGTCTCGGCTCCTGGCCCGCGCTCACCGGGACGGCGTACGGGCGGCTGCTGCTGGTCAAACTGGTCGCCGTGGTGCTGCTGCTCGCCGTGGCGGGCGGCTCGCGGCACTGGACGGCACGGCTGGCGGCGGCGCGCACCGGCCTGCGCGCACTGCGCCGTTCGGTGCTGACGGAAGTCGCCGTGGGCGTGGGGGTGCTGATGGTGTCCACGGTCCTGAGCGGCACCCTGCCGGGCCGCGCCGCGACCGAGGCGGCCGAGGCCGGGCCCGTGGCGGCCGGGGTGCCGGGCGCATCCGTCACGGAGATCCCGTTCGACACCGGCTCGCCCGGCGGCCGGGGCAAGGTGCAGATCACGCTGGAGCCCGGCCGCGTGGGCCAGAACGCCGTGGAGGCCGTGGTGTTCGGCCCCGACGGCGGCCTGTCCACCGTCCCCGAACTCCGACTGTCCCTGTCCCTGCCCGACCGCGACATCGGCCCGATCGACGCCCGGCTCGTCAACAGGGGCGGCTACTGGGGCAGCGACTCCCTGAACCTGCCGTTCCCCGGCGCGTGGAGCGCGAAGGCGACGGTGCGGGTGTCGGACCTGGACCAGGGGAGCGGGTCGAGAACAGTGCGGATCGCGCGGTAGAGCCGGAGCGGAAGAGCGCCGGCGCCGAGAGGGAGAAGGCGAAACGCGGTCAGAAGAGAGTGAGGGAGGAGGAGTCGTCGGAGGGGGCGCCTCCGCCGTCGAGCAGTGCGCGCATCCGCTCGGCGGCCCGCACCGCCGCGTCGCCGCAGCAGTTGTTGAACAGGACGTGCACCCGTTCCACCCGCGCGGCGAACGCCCGCACCCGCGGAAGCCACTCCGCCAACTCCGTGTCGGTGTACTCGTGGCGGAACCGGTCCTCCTTGCTCCCGGTGCCCCAGGCGGTGCTGCGCCCGTGGAAGCGGACGACGGAGAGCCGGGGCGAGGTGACCGGCGTGACGGGCGGGACGGAGACGGGCAGCGACTGCGTCATGTCGACGGCGACGGCGGCGAAGCCGTGGCGGCGCAGCAGCGCGGCGGTCGCGCCGGCCTGCTCCTCGCGCCACCACGCGGGGTGACGGAACTCCACGGACACGGGCCACTTGGCGGTCCGCCCGGCGCACTCGGCGAGGAACTCCTCGGACCGCGGGCCCGGCCGGAACCACGGCGGGAACTGGAACAGCACGCTGCCCAGCCGCCCGGCGCGCCGCAGCGGCCCCAGGCCCTCGGTGAACCGTTCCCACACGGCGTCCAGCAGCGCCGGGTCCCGCGGGTTCCGGGGATCCTGCGGGCCGCGCCGGTCTCCCGAGACCCCGGCGCCCGCGCGCAGATCGGGCGGCAGGGCGGCCTCCCGGGTCGGATGGCCGGTGAGCAAGGAGAACGCCTTCACGTCGAAGACGAACCCGTCCGGCGTCCGCTCGGCCCACAACCGGCTGTTCCGCTCCCCGGGGAGGGCGTAGTAGGTCGAGTCGACCTCGACGAGCGGCAGCCGCCCGGCGTAGTGCCGCAGCCTCCCCTCCGGGCTCCGGGAGCCGGCCGGGTACCA
Source organism: Streptomyces sp. NPDC093260 (assembly GCF_040683715.1). Taxonomy (NCBI): domain Bacteria; kingdom Bacillati; phylum Actinomycetota; class Actinomycetes; order Kitasatosporales; family Streptomycetaceae; genus Streptomyces; species Streptomyces sp. NPDC093260. The sequence continues at coordinate 20,242 of NZ_JBFBEK010000047.1, read as the reverse complement.
CCCGCTGCGCACCAGCATCGGGTCCGTCCACGAACACGCACCGACCAAGATCTCGCCCATGCCGCAGCGGTTACCCCGAACGGCGCAGCGGGCACGGCGCCTCGGCACGGCGGGCGGCGCAAGAGGGCCCGCGGCCGTCCGGACCGTAGATGCGATGGAAGGCAAATCCGTACGTTGGCCCACCCGGGGGGCCCGCGGACCGGCTCCGTTCTCTTTCCGTGACCTCTCCTATTCCGTTGCGTTATGTCGATGTCTGCGTCCATTTCGTCGGCTGGACGGATGAAACATCCGATAGCACATATAGGTCTAATCGGGGAATTCCTTCACCCGTTTGCCGCGCATCCGGGAAAGTCGGGTGGCGTTAGTTCGGATATGACTAAGGCAAACGGGGAAGGGCACTGGGGCGCGCTCGTGGGCCGCGAGCGGCAGGACCCGAGTGCCGGAGCGACCGAGCCGCTGCTGCGGGACCCCCTGGGCGCGATGAGCGCCCTGGAGGCCGATCTCGCCCGGCGCTGGGTCGGCCCGGAGGTCCGGCGGCCCGTCTTCGCGCGCCCCGAATAGCCGGGCCGCGTCATGTATGACGAACGTATCGACGGACGCCCGGACGGGCGTATGGATGGTCGCATCGACGGTCGGCCGGGTTATTCGACCGATTATCCTTACGCCTACCCCTACGTGAATCCGTATCTGAATCCCTACCTCGACGGACCGGGCGAGGAGTACACCCCCGTCCCGGAATCATCGGCGGAAACCGGGACCGTCACGGGAACGGGCCGGCACAGGGCCCCGACCCAGTTCTTCTCCGGCCCCCTGATCCCGCCGGACTCGGCCTGGGACCCCGCCGAGGAACTGGCCTTCATGCTCCAGGACGCCATGGCGCGGCAGCAGTGGAGCATGCCGGACCCCAGGGACGAGTTCCACCAGGTCCCGCAGAACCAGCCGGCCGCGGAGGACTTCCCGCCGGAGGCCCCCGAGGCGGAAGGACCCGCGGCCGAGGAAGCCCCGCAGGCCCCGTCGGCGGAACCGGCGGAACCGGTGGAGCAGGCGTCGCCACCGGCGCGGCCCGCCACCCCGGCCTCGCCTCTGGCTAACCTCCAGGCGATCACCGAGGAACTGCCCCCGCTGGTCCGGGGGTCCCGGGGCCACCGGAAGATCCGCGAACGCAAGCGCCCCAACACGATCCGCACCGCCAGCCGCGTCCTCGCCGCGGCGGCCGCGGTCACGGCGTCCTCGGTGAGCTTCTTCGGCGGCATGGTCGCCTACGAGCCGCTGCGCGTCGTGGCGGTGGCCCGGATGCACGAGGGCATCGCGTCCTGGTGGCCGCTGCTGGTCTACGGCCCCTGGCTGGTGGCGTCGCTGTCGGTGCTGCGCGCCGCACTGCACCGGCGGCGGGCGGTGCACTCCTGGTGCGTGGTTCTGTTGTTCTCGTCCATCGCGACGCTGCTGTGCGTGATCCAGGCGCCGAGGACCATCGTGGACATGGCCGCGGCCACGCTGCCGGGCCTGGCGTCGCTGGCCTGCTTCCAGCAACTCGTACGCCAGATCACCCTGACCCGCCCGCCCCGCCGCCGCGCCCCGCGCCACCGCGTACGCCGCATCCAGCCGGAGCCGAAGGCGCGCTCCTCGGCCAAGCCCCACTCCCCGGCCCCGAACCCGGCCCCGGCCGGCTGAGGGCCGGGGCCGGGGTCCTGCCGGGCCGGAGGCCTGCCCGGTACGGCTGGACGTGGAGACGGTGGTCCCGGACCCGATCGCGGGACAGTACGGGCCGGGCGGCGTCCTCACCGTGGGCTGACGGCGGGCGTCATGCTCCTCGGCCTGGCGGCGCTGCGGGCCGGCGAGTACATGCAGTACGTGGCCCGTCCCTGTCATCGGGGGCTTCACCCTCGGCGCCGCCTGCGTGACCGGCCTCCAGCAGGCTTCGAACGCGCTCGGCGTGCGCCGCGATACGCCCCGGGCGGCGCCGGGTCCTCGACTGGGCGGGTGCGCTCGGCCCCTCCGCCCGGCGGGCCGCGAGTACGCCACCACCCCCGAGGCGATCCAGGACGCCCAAGCCCACCTGGAACGGACCGGCGTCCTGAGCACCGCCCCCACACGGACCCCGACCCCGACACGGACCTCGGCCCCGACACCGGCCCCGATGCGGGCGGTCGCCGACAACCGCGCCCACGGGGCGCGTCGCTCCCGGCGTGGACCGCTGCTGGACGACGAAGGCCCCGGCGCCGAATGAGACCAAAAGTGAGACCACGCACGTCGAAGGGCCCCACCTTGCGGTGGGGCCCTTCGACATCGTGCCTGGTGAGGCACTGGCGGAGGATACGAGATTCGAACTCGTGAGGGGTTGCCCCCAACACGCTTTCCAACTGTGCGCATGGTCGTGCGGAGGCGTACGTGGGCGTTCGCACAGCAGCTCAGGCGGGGTGCGCGTACGACGGTGAACGGCGGCGCTCATTGGCGCACTGGACAACGACCAGGACAACGACAGGCGGAGGACATCCGCTGGCTGCTGGCGGCAGACGCTTAAGTCGACTTACGGAGACCTATCAGCTACCAAGCTCTACTGCGCTGCTCTTCGAAGAGTTGTCGGCGACTGTTTGGCGCGCTGAGCGAAGTTCAGGACCTTGCCGTCAGTGCGAGGCATCGACGCTTCAGCGGCAGGCCTCTTACTGACCGGTTGGGGAGCAATGGAGCGCAAGACCGTGGGTTGGATCGCAAGCTCGTCCGAGGCTGGCAGGTATGGCCTGTCTCCATACTGGCGCTGTAGCAGGCTCCACAGGAGCAAGGGATCCTCTTGGCCAACTGACACAGGCTCCTCCTTGCGCCAACCTCGCTGAGTTAGCTGCACATAGAGCGAACGTTTGCGGCTCTCATCGATGTTGCCTACAGCAGCACCGCGAAGGATGAGGGCTTGGATGGATACGCCCCAAGCTTGCTTGCGCCGGGCGAAGCCCTCCAGCGTCAGGCGGTCTGTCATCTCCTCTCGCGCCCGCTCGTATGGCACCAGAAAGGCGCCCGCGAAACGGTTAGCCTCTCCTTCTGGGTCCACTGCATGAGGCCTGAACGTATGAAGCACGAGGTGGCCAAGTTCATGGGCAAGGGTGAACCGGTCGCGATCTCCCTGGGGGCCAGGGAAGTATGCGATCAGCGCCGTTTCCCCGATCCCTGCCCAGTACGACACACCGAAGTGCTTGTTTGTTGGGCTGATGGAGTCACCCGTTGGGTCAGGTAGCACGATGGGAGCCACAGCGATCCCCGCCCGTTCCAGAGCACGGGTCAGGTGTGGGATCGGCTTGTCAGCAGCCAGCCGCAGGGCGACGCGAGTCTGCGCTGCAAGCTCCTCAATGTCGTCGTCACCAACCTCCGCCTCACTGGCGAACGGAAGAGGTGGAGCCGGATAGTGAGCCCGGCCCGTGATCTCTTCTGTTACGCGGAAGCCTTCGCCGTAGAAGGCACTGATGCGGCGTGTGACGGTCCTGCTAGCAGTTGCCATCTTGCGGAAGCGCAGGGAGTCCAGCGGTACAGAAGACGGCCTCGCGTAGAAGAAGCTCATCGGGGTGTCGGTGGCTTCAGCGATGACGCGGAGCCGGTCCTCTGCCGGCTCTCGGGCACCCGTCTCGACTTGTGAGATCCAGCTCTGACTGATCTTAGTTAGGCGATTGAGGTCGGCGCCAGTGAGCCCGAGAAGGTCACGGAGGGTCCGCAGCCGCTCACCAGGAGAAGCCTCCAGTGCCGTCGGCATCGTTCGTCTCCTCGTTCGGAAGTTCTAGTTCCAGACCTTCATCTTGCGGCTCGAAGTGAAGGTCGCGCAGATCGGACGCGCTGGTGAGGAGCGGGAAGTCAAGATCGACTAGCTGCTCCTTGCCGAACCGCCAGGTGCCAATCGTTCGCACCACCCGAAACAACGGTGCACCTTCAGCATCGATACGCCAGAGGATAAGCAGGTCGTTGTCCTCCGGGCCGAGCAGGGTCGTCTGGCCGAACTTCGTCAGCGGCCGGTTCTGGTAGAAGGCCCGGCGCTGACGGTTGGGCCCAGGAGCTGGGACGTGGTCGTCTCGGAAGCCGTGCAGCAGGCGAGTGCGGTACTCATCGTTTGTGAGCCACAGCTCTCCGTTTCGGCGATGGTTGCCGCTGAGCTTCCAGTCTCCGAGGCTGTCAGCGGCCGAGGTGAGCCGGGAGTGGACAAGAGCGCGGGTCATGTGAGTGCGGATCCACCCGTAGGCGTGGCCGTTCATCTCAGGGAGTCGGCGGCGCTGGCGCTGGACAGCCCAAGCGAAGGCGTCGTGCAGGGGTTCACAGAGTTGCGCCGCGGCATCACGGATGCGGGCGACCTCATCCTTAATCACAGGCGTGAAAATATCACGGAGAAAGTTAAGGTTGCACGGGTGTGGCACCAGAACGCCCGTGCCCTGCAACGAAACTGACACGAGGTCGGACATACAGGAAGGCCACCCACCAGCGGGGGACAGCGTCACTGGCGGGTGGGCTTGCTTGAATGAGGGTGCCGATACTCACGTCGGCGACTGCGCGGCGTGCCCTGCCCTGCTCCTTCGCCCTCTGATCCGTAGGCGCGTGCGCCCCGAATTGGTGGGGGCACCGGCGAGCCGTGGAGCACGGTTAAAGCACGGCTGTGGTCCAGCGCTGTTCCGTTGTCGTGCGTCGCTGTACGTGGCTGTTGATGTCAGGGTGCCGTCCCGTTTCCGCTGGGCAGGTCGTCGTTAGCCCGTGTGTCCGCACGCTGGTGCGGCACTTCGAGGACGTCTACGGATTCCCTGCGGCCAACAGGCAAGAGGTCATCAGGCAGAGCCAGCTCGCCCGCTCGGCGTTGGGCGAGCCACCCCGACCGGCGGTGGGACGGCGCCTCTGTGCGGACGTGTTGGAACCCCAACCGTTCATAGTAGGCGTGTAGTCCAGTGTTCGAGCGCCACGTGTCGATACGCACCCAGTCGCGCCCTTCCAGGGCAGCAAGGCGGGACATCCAGTCGATGACTCGCGTTCCGAGCTGACGGCCGGACGCTTCGCGCCCGACGATTAGCTTGTAGAGGTACAGCGCCGATTCGGGGCGGTCGGCATCGTTCCAGAAGTCGCGGTCGACAGGGCCACGGCTGACGGTGGCGAGCACTTCGTCACGCTCTCCAATGACGACCCACGCCCGCCCCTCGTCTATGCTCGCGCGCCACTTCGAGATGGCCCGTTCGCCGGTCTCCGGGTCGCTCCACTGGTCGGTGCCCTTGGTGCGTAGCCACCCCTCGGCTTCTGCTCGCAGAGCCAAGAGAGCGGGTACGTCCTCCGCCGCTGCGGGGCGCAGGTACTCAGTCAGTGCTGACTTCATAGAGGATCTTGTGCCTGTCTCCGGGAAGGATGGTGACCATGCAGCGGAGGGGACGATCGTCCGCGTCATAGCCCGTTCGGGTGTGTTCCGCGACTGGAGTTGCTGCGGGGAGGCCAAGTTGCTCCGCTTCCTGGTGGGTCGGCATGCGGACTGAAATTTCGTCCACGTACTTGGCCTGTACGAGCCCCACGGAGGCGAGGATGCCGCCGGGCGCGGAGACGTCTCGGGGTTCCATCAGGGGTGTACCGATCACGAGTTCCTGAGGGAAGTACGAGTCGGCGAGCGCATAGGGCCGGTTGTCTATGTACCGGACACGCTTGCGTGCCACCGCCAAGCCATCTGCGGGCAGCCCGAGGCGCTCTCGGACATGCGACGGGGGCACGACGATGGAGACCGAAATTTCCTGGCGTGGGGCGTTTCCGTCCTCCGCGACTGCACTCGCCCACTGGTCGCCGGCAGTCCGCCCCTCCACCGCATTGGCGTGACGGCTCCGGCTCTCCAGCGTCGTCCAGTTCCACACGACAGGGGGGTAGTCCTCGCGAACGTACTTGCCCTGTCCCTGCCCGGTGACGACCAAGCCCTCCTCAATAAGAAGGCGGACGCCGGCGCGGACGGTCTCACGGCTGTAGCCGTACTGGCTCATCATCTTGGATTCGCTGGGCAGGGCTTCACCCGGTGCCAGCCTGCCGGACTGAATCTGTTCGCGCAGGTCATAGGCAATCTCCTGCGCCTTCGTCATACCGCGTCGTACTGCCAAGGCATCCCCTCTGCTCCAGCTCCTCCGTACAAGTTAGACCAGGGGGCTTGACTCGCCAAGCACGACTCGTGCAATCTCATGGGGCGGCACTCCTCCAGACAGGCCGTACGGGGTGTCACGTACGGTTCAGTGATACAGGTGCGCCCGGAGGAAAACCCCGGCTCAGGTAGGGGTCAGTACGAAGGAAGCGCCAGTTCCTTGACAACTGAATGGGGATCACGCCGCCTCTCCTCGGCCAAGTAGGCGGCCACACGGGGCCCCCGTGTGAGGTACAGCGCGACTCAATCTCCGCAGCGTCGCTGCGGCCGGTTGCCTCCGCTGCTCGTCTCGTACGAGCAGCGTCGAGGGGAGCCGGATGTTCCGACTTCAACGGCGTGCGGCCCCGGTGCGGGAACACCGGGGCCGCTGTTCGGGCCGTTCCTGGTGAGAGGAACCAGACCCAATGAGTCTCATCGTCACTGTTCAGGACGTTGTTACCGCGTTCGCCGACTTCATGGAGCCGACGGCCGCCGAGCTGGACGCGATCGAGGAGGAGATGCCCGTCATCCTGGCGGACGTCGAACTGCTCGACGCGCAGATCGCGGTCATGGACCGCACGCCGAGCGAGCTGGACGCCCGCCGCATCCGCCGGGCCCGCCGCCGGGCGCTGGCCGCACGGGTTGCGCTGCTCAACCGCACCGCCGTCGGCGTGAGCGTGCCGGGCGGTGCGGCGTGAGCGGGCAGAAGCCGCCGCGGGAGTTCACCGCGCAGATGTCCGTCCGCGCCGGCCGCTGGCGCCTGTACGTGGCCCTGATGAACACGACCGCGCCGTGGCCCGAGCACTGCTTCGGGCGTGCGCTGCCGGTGCCGACGTTCACGGAGCGCGTGAACGCGCTCAGCGTCCTCGGGTTCGAGCCGGTGCCGGGCGCCGAGTGGGAGTGGACGGAGGACGCCGAGACGCACGGCGACCCGGCGTCCCCGGTCGTGCTGATCGCCTCGCTGCGGGTGCGTTCATGGACGGGGGCGGGCCGGTGAACGCCGTACACGTCCGTTCAGCAGAACGCGCCCTGTCCGCCGGCACGTGGCTGATCGTGGCCGGCGCGATGCTCTATTCGATCCTGACCGTCACCCCGCTCGCGGCGGCGCACACGTCGGACGAGTGGGACTGGACCGCCCCGATTCTGCCCCTGGTGGTGGATGCCGCGGTGGTCATCGTCGTCCGTCTGGACGCCGTCCTGGCCCGGCTCGGGGGCAACGGCGGCCGGTGGCCCATCGCGCTGCGGTGGATGACCGGCTGCATGACCCTCGCCCTCAACGTCGCTGACTCCGCCCTGGCTCATGACCTGGTCGGCGTCGCCGTGCACGCGGTCGCACCGCTGCTGCTGATCGTCACCGCGGAGACCGGCCTCGCCTACCGGCGCGCCATCACCCGTGCCGTGGCGGCGCTGGAGGAACGGCAGCGCGCCGAGCGGGAGCAGCGGGAGCGGGCCGCCGCCGAGCGGCGCGAGGAAGCCGCGCGGCGGGCGCGGGAGGAACGCGAGCACGCCGCAGCGCTAGCGCGCGAACAGCGTGAACACGAAGCCCGGATGGCACGCGAGCAGACCGAGCGGGAAGAGCGTGCCCGCCGTGAGGAACGCGAGCGGGAGGAAGCCCGAGAGCGTGCGGAGCGGGCGGAGCGTGAACGCCGTGAACGCGAGCGTGAACAGCGTGAGCGGGAGCGTGAACGGGCCGAGCGGGAAGCCGCCGAACGCCGCGCACGCGAGTCCCGCGAGCGTGAGGAGCGGGAGCGCCGTGAACGCCAGGCGCGCGAGGAGCGGGCCGAGCGTGAACGCGCCGCGCTGCTGGAGCGCGGCCCGGCCGAGACCAAGCTCCCCGAGGGCGAGGCCCGCGCGATCGTGGCCGCCGCGTTCGGCGCCGGTCTGCCGGTGCGGGCGGCGGCTGAGTTGTGCGGCTGGTCGGTGGGGTGGGTGTCCGCCCGCTACGCCGAGCACCGCGACCCGGCCGCCGGTGGCGCTGAACTCGCGATCGCGGGCCAGTGATGGCGAGCATCCCCGTCTATCGGTGGCACCTCGCCCCTGACGGCCTGGCCACCCGCCGCCAACTTCGGGCGGTGGGGCTGCGGCCCGGCGGTCAGGACGTGGCCGCGCAGCTCGAACGCCCGCGTCGACGGCGCGGCCCACTGGTCGCCTACCTCTACCGCATCGACGCCGCGAAGCCCGTGCGGCCGATGACGCCCGCGAGACGGGCGGCGCTGGAGCGGGCGAATGCGGCTCGCCGCACCTGCCCCGAGTGCCGGCGCGATGCCGGATACGTCATCCCGCCCTCGCTCGGCATGTGCACCCCCTGCGCCTATCCCGAGGAACAGCGCGCCGCCTGACCCCTGTTGGCAGGCCCGGCCAATCGCCTCCTACAGCCCTGGCCGGGCCCTACTCCCCGATGAGGAGTGCTCACAGCATGACGGAACTCAGCACCGAGCCGGTAGCCGTCGAGGCCGCTACCACCGCACCGCCTCCCGCGCCGCCCGACCCCGCGCCCGCCCCGGCGCCGGTCGAGGTGGACCACACGCCCGGCGGCTGGCCGGTCCTCCCGCTCGCCCTGTCCGGGGCGAACACGACCGCGGGCATGGTCGCCGCCGCCTCCCTGGCCGGCGGACCCATCGCCGCCATGGTCGCCGCGACCGGCGCCGCCGTGCTGGGCACGGTCGCCGCCGCCCGCTCCCGCACCCCCAACCCCCGCCGCGACGCCCGCCGCAACGCGGCCCGCACCGCCGGCCGAACCGCCGCCCCCAACACCGGCCTACGCCGCACCAACACGGGTGCGGGCGGCGGCCGGGCCGGTGCCGCCCGTTCGTCCGGCTCGCGTGGCGGGCGCTCCGGTGGCTCGGGCCGCGGCGCGTCGGGGAGCCGTTCGGGCGGTGTCCCGAGCCAGGGCCGCGGCTCCACTGGACCGGCCGCCCGCCACAGCACCGCCGCCACCAACGGTGGGAAGTCCCGCAACAAGGCCGGTCAGGGGGCGTCCAAGCATCTGGCCGGTGGTGTGGGCAAGGCCGTGAACCGGGCCGGGCAGATCAAGGCCCTGCGGGCTCAGCAGGCCGCGGGGGGCGGGTCGCGGGCGGATCGGCGGGCGCAGACCACCGCCGCGCGCCGGGCGGTCGCCGACGCCCGTCGCAACGCCAAAGCCGCAGCCGGCGCCAACCGGCCCGGCAAGAGCAGGGCCGGGGGTCTGCTGGGGGGTGCGGTCCGCAAGGCCCGCGCCGCCCGGGACGCCGCAGTCACCAAGAACCGCGCCCGGCGTGACGCGAAGACCGGCGGCACGGTGGCCGCGCAACGCGCCACCGTGCGTAAGGCACCCGCCCGCCGCGCCGCCCGGCAGGCTTTGCGCCGGTCCGCGGCCCGCTTCCACGGTCGGCGTCTGCTGGCCGCCCTGCTCGCCCTGCCCGTCGGCCTGTTGGGGCTGATCACCACGCCGCTCGGGCGCAAGTTCGGCATCGGCTGGCTGATGCACCCCGGCCGCCGCCTGTACCGGCGCCTGGCCGGCGTCGCCGCCGAGCAGCGCGCCGCCCGCGATGAAGCCATCCGCGAGGGTCTGGCCGAGCAGGAAGCCGCCGCCGATGCCGAAGCCGCCGAGGACGGTACGGACGGCATCGCGGACGGCGTGGAGCGGCCCGAAGCCCTGGTTCCTGTCAGCAGCACTTCTGAGGTGAGTGAAGGAGAGCACGTGTCCGGTTTCCGGTTCGAAGAGGCCGCCGCCGAGATGGAGCAGGCCGCCAACTCCTACGACCCCGACGACTGCATGGAGATCCTGGCCATGGTCGAGGGCCTGCCCGCCGCCCTCACGTCGGTGGCGAACGTGATGAAGATCCTAGCCGAGCGCTCCGACAGCGAGTTCCCGCTGGAGAAGGAGGTCGCGGACGGCTTCAACGACATCTTCGGCGCCCTGATGTCCGCCGTGGCGGTGGCGGAGGACATGGGGCCGCTGTTCCGGCAGGTCCATGCACAGGACATCGCCCGGCACGAGGACCCCCGCAACGGCACCGAGGCCGAGAAGGGCTGGAACGTCTGACCATGGCCACCACCGCCACGAAGCAGCAGCCCAGTGGCCCGGTGCTGGACTGGAGTGCCGGTCACGGACCCGTGACCGGCGCTCTGTCCGCCACCACCGGAGCCTTCGCTGTCGCCACCACCGGCGCCGCCACGGGCATGCCCCCCGGCTGGGCACTGGCCGTCGGCGCCGCCGGAGCCCTCGGCCACACCATCGCCGGACTGCGCGTGCGCAACGCCGGCCGCACCCTCGCCACCCGCGCAGCGTCCTGGCTCGTCGGTGCCGGGTGGACCACGTGGGCCATGGTCCACGGCCCGTTGACGTGGGTGGCGCTGGGCTCGCTCGCCACCATCGGCGTCGGCATCGGCACCGCCGCCCGCTCCACCGCCCTGTACGAAGAGGCCCGCGAGGAGGAGGCCATCGCCGCCGCAGAGCGGCAGATTGCGCGGGAGCTGTCCGCCGAACGCCGGGCCATCGCCGCGGAATGGGTGGACCGCATCCAGCGCGTGTGCTCGATCACGGTGCGGGTGGTGGGGGTGGAGATGTGGGCGACCGGGGCCGGGTTCTCCATCGACGCCGAACTCCCGCCCGGCGGAGCCACTTACGCGAAGATCGCGGCCGAGTCGGCGCGGCTGTCGGCGGACGCCCGGCTGCCGCACGGCTGCACCGCCACCGCCGGGCCTGGTATCCACCAGGGGCGGGTCATCATCGACGTGACCACGTCGAACGTGCTCGCCGAGGAACGCACCTACCCCACCGACTACGGGCCGCTGTCCGTACTCACGGGCATCCCGTGGGGCTACCGGACGAACGCGGAACAGATCCTCGCCTACCTGCGCGAGCAGTGCGCGCTGGTGGTCGGGCCGACCGGGTCGGGCAAGACGAACATGGTGCACGCGATCCTGGCCGGGTTCGCCCGCGCCGAGGACGTGCTGACGTGGGTGATCGACCTGAACGCGGGGTCGGCTGGTCTGCCGTGGGTGCTGCCCGCGTTGAACGGGGAGATCAAGCGGGGCGACGGGCAGCCGGTGCGGCCCGGTATCGACTGGCTCGCCGGCACCTACGACGAAGCCATGACCATGCTCGACACCGCGGTCAAGGTGGCCAAGCAGCGCAAGATGGCCTATCAAGCGCTGCTCGCCGAGCGAAACACCGATCTCCTGCCTGTGAGCCCGCGCATTCCCCAGATCATGCTGGTGGTGGACGAGGGCGCGGAGATCCTGGCCAGCACCGACCGCACCGTGCGCAAGCTCGGGGAAAAGATCCTGGAGGTCATCCGGATCGCCCGCGCCATGGGCGTGCGCACCGTCCTCACCGCGCTGGGGGCCACCGGGAACGTGCTGGGCAACCTGATGATCCGGCGGGAAGCCAAGGTGCGCGTCGCCCTCACCGGGGGCGAGACCGAGGGCATGGACCTGTCGAAGATGTTCCCCGGCAGCCGCGGCCTGCGCGTGGACCAGGCCCCGTTCAAGGGCGCCGGGTTCATGGCCACCCCCGAATCCCCGGCCGCGCTGTTCAAGGCGTGGCGGATCCTCCCGAACCAGATCCGGGACATCATCGCCGCCACCTCCGACCGGCACCCCACCCTGGACGACGTGTCCGCCAAAGCCGCCGGCCCCGCCTACGCCCGCCGCTGGGATGCCGAGCGCACCGCATGGATGCGCGACCACACCCCCAACGACGACAGCGCCACCGCCGGCACCTCCGGACCGGGCCTGAACCTGTCCGCGCTGAACCGTCCGGACACCGAGCGGGGTTCGGCCCATGACGAGATGCTGCGCAAGTTCCGGGCGCAGATCGACGCCGAGTTCGCCACCGCTCCCGAGCCGCGTCCGGAGGCGGACGGCGCGCCGCCGGCCGCGCCGGGCGGGTTGAACCTGTCGGCGCTGCGGGGCGAGCAGGACAGCCCGGCGCAGCGCGAAGCGCTCGCCCTGCTGCTGGCCGCTGGACCGGAGGGGACCGGGGCGTCCGCGATCGCCCGCGCGCTCGCCGACGCGCACGGCACGACCCGTCAGACGGTCGTCGGCTGGCTCAAGACCTGGACGGCGGACGGGACCGCCGTCCGCGTCGGGGAGGGCACCAAGGCCCGCTACGTCCACCGCCGGCACGCCCCCGAGCAGCCTCCGCAGGACTGACCGCTTGTCGCTTGTCGCCCATGGCTCCGAGAAGGGGCCTGGGCGGCTGCGTGAGGCCCGGAAACGGCTTGTGACCTGCAAGGCGACAAGCGACAAGACAAGACAAGCGACAAGCCGCACGACAAGCCAGACGACAAGCGACACGACAAGACAAGGCACGGGCAGCACCCCCACCACACGGGTGCTGCCCGCCGTATGAAGGGACCGTGTTGTGCACCCCAACACCCCGTACGAGATCACCACCGCCCCTCGCCCCGGCCGCGAACCGCTCGCCCACGCGCCTGGTTGGGACGGGCCGCGGATGCTGCCCGAGGAACTGCCGCCCGGCGTGCAGGTGGTCACCCTGCCCGGCGGCATCCGCACCCTCGCCTACACCCAACCCCCCGCCCCGGCGGCGCCGGCCGTGCCGGTCGCGCAGCCGGTCCCGGCGTGGGCCAAGACCACCGCGCTGCTCGCCCCCACCGTCGGGGGCGGCATCGCCGCCGCGTCCGTCGGACTCTCCTACGCCGCACCGGGACTGATCGCCATGAGCCACGCCCTGTGGTCCGCCGTCGCCCTCATCGCCGCCGGAGTCATCGCCGTCCCCCTCATCCTGCGCACAGCGCGCCGACCGGCCGGCCCCGCGCAGATCACCCAGAACATCACTGCCACCGGCCTCTTTGGTCGAGCCAACGGCACCATCAACCACCACTGAAGAAGCCAAGGGCGGCCCCCTCTCGCCAAAGACCGGGCCGCCCTCTCTCCACCCGTCACGGGACTGACCTGATGGAGGTCTCCAGCATGCCCCACCCCACCCCCTCGCACCCACCCCGGCCCACTGACCGGCCTCGGGTTCTGGACCTGTACTGCCACCGCGGCGGCATGGCCATGGGCTACCACCAGGCCGGCTTCGATGTCGTCGGCGTCGACCTCGACGCGAGCTGTGCCGAGGAGTACCCGTTCACGTTCGTCCACGGCGACGCCATCGAGTACCTGCTCGCGCACGGCCACGAGTACGACCTCGTCCACGCCTCCCCGCCCTGCCAGCTCTACACCCCGCTCAACGCCTACAACCACAAGACCTATCCCGACCTCATCGCACCCACCCGCGCCGCGATGCGCGCCGTCGGCCGCCCGTACGTCATCGAGAACGTAGAAGCCGCCCGGCCGGAGATGGTCGACCCGGTGATGCTGTGCGGCCCCATGTTCGGGCTGCGCATGTACCGCCACCGCCTGTTCGAGGCATCGTTCCCCCTCACGCCGCCGCCCCATCCGGCGCACGTCGCGCGGTGTACCCGCAACGGCTACCTGCCCACCCCCGAGCGGCCGTTCATGACCATCACCGGCGGCAGGCACTCCCGCGCCTGGCAACGCGCCGCCGCACAAGCCATGGGCACACCGTGGATCACCACCGTCAAGGGCGTCTGCGAGGCCATCCCTCCCGCTTACGCCCAATACATCGGAAGCGCCGCCCTCGCCCACCTCGCCACCGCGCTGGGGGTGGCGGCATGAGTGAGCACCTGCGCACCGCGCTCGCCCTGGCCGCGTTTCGGGTCCCGGTCCTGCCGCTGCGGGTGGGCAAGGTCCCGTTCGGCAACTGCCGCCGCTGCACGGACAACGCGTGCGGCGGCCGGCCGAACATGAAGACCCCCGGGCCGTGCTCGTGCCCCAGCCCCTGCCACGGCTGGGCCGCCGCGACCACCGACCCGGACGTCATCACCTCGGTCGTGTGGCGGCGCGCGTGGATGCGCGCGAGCGCCGTCGCCTACCACCCGGGCGGGGCAGGGCTGACGGTCGTGGACCTGGACGACGCCGAAGCGGTCGACTGGGCCCGCGAAAACCTGCCGGCCACGCAGACCGTGCCCACGACCCGGGGCGAGCACTGGCTCTACCTCGGCCGCATGCAGTCCGCGAACGGCGTGCGGCCCGGCGTCGACATCAAGTCCACCATGGCCTACGCCCGCTATCTCGGCCCCGGCACCGGCACCATGACCGCCCTGCCGGACACCGTCCGCGCCCTGGCCATCAAGGCGCCCGCCCCGGCCCGTCCGGCGCCGTATGCCGTCGCCGTGCCCGCACGGTCCGGGGGCGGGCAGTGCCCGCACCGCACGCCCGCCTACCTCGCCCGGGGGATCGCCATGGCGGAGCAGCGCATCACCGAGGCGTCCAGCGCCGTGCACGCGACCGTGTATCGCACGTTCCTGGCGGTGCTGTCCACGCACGGCCGGTGCGGCTGCCTCACCGACACCCACATCAGACGGCTGTTCACCGCAGCGCAGGCCAAGGGCGAGACGGCGCGGCACTGCACGGACGCGTGGACCAACGCCCGCACCGCATTGGGGCTGTGACCATGTCCGACGACGAGAAGACCCCGGCCCGCGAGGTCATCACCGACTACGCGCAATCCCACTTCCGGTACTTCCGCACCGCCGACGGCACCGTGTACGCGCAGCGCAACGGCCACCCCGTGGCCCGCCCGATCCGCTCCCAGGGCACCACCGGCAGCCACCGGCAGGAACTCATGGTCGGACTCTTCCGCGACGGTGTCGGCGTGTTCAACGGCACCGCCATGAAGGAAGCGCTGGACCTGATCGAAGCGCTGGCGATGACCGGGGACGTGCAGCCCGTGCACATCCGCGTCGCCCCCGGATTCGACGGTGCGACGTGGCTGGACCTCGGCCGCAGCGACGGGCAGTCCGTCCGAATCCACCCCACCGGCTGGGACATCCGCATCCCCGACCCGCAGGAAGTCTGCTGGCGACGTACCCAGCTCACCGGGGAACTGCCCCTGCCGGTCAAGGACACGGACGGCAAGGGCATCGACCTTCTGATGCGGCTGTGCAACTTCGCCACCGCCGAGACCGAGTGCCTGGCCATCGCCTGGCTCATCGGCTGCCTCGCCCCGTCCGTGCCCGTCCCGGCCCCGTTCCTCACCGGCCCGCAGGGCGCGGGCAAGTCCACCGGCGGGCGGATGCTCGTGCGGATCATCGAGGGCATGACCGGGGACCTGCGCCGGGCCCCGAAGGATGAGGAGAACCTGATCACGGCGGTGGCGGCCGGCTGGGTCACCGCCCTGGACAACCTCTCCCACCTGACCCCGGAACTGTCCGATGCGATGTGCTGCATCGTGACCGGCGCGGAGAACGTCAAGCGCGCGCTGTTCACCGACGGGGACGTCTTCCGGGTCGGCTACCGCCGGCCACTGCTGCTGACCGGCATCGACGTCGGTGTCCTCCGGGGCGACCTCGCCGAACGACTCCTGCCGCTGCGGCTGGAACGCCCCCGCGTGAGGCGCACCGAGACGGAACTGTGGTCCGACTTCGCCGAGGCGCTGCCGGTCATCCTCGGTTCGCTCCTGGACCTCACCGTGCAGGTCCGGGCGGCTGAGGCGGACACTCCGACCGACCTGCGGATGGCCGACTTCGCGCACCTGTGCGCGCAGCTCGACGCCGCCACCGGTCTTGGGGCCCTCGCCGCGTACCGGGCCAGTCTGGACGACCTCAACGACGATGTCATCGAGGGCGACCTGTTGGCGCAGACCACGATCAAGCACGCCGCCGGCCTGGAGCCGGGGAGTGAGCAGCGGATGACGTCCGCCGAATGGCTGCACGCCCTGACGGGCCTCTACTCGGGCGAGGAGTGCCGCCCTCTGCCCAAAGGGTGGCCGACGACCGGCAAGGTGCTCTCCGACCGCCTCAAGCGCCTACAGCCAACCCTCGCCGCCCGGGGCGTCCTCATCGACTGGGGCCGCACCAAGTCGTCCCGCTACATCGAGATCGCGCGGCCGGCCGCCGACCCGACCGCGCACGAGCAGCAACCGGCGTTCTGACCCGGTGGCCGATCACCCGGACAAGCAAGAGGAGCACCCGTCCCCGCGTGCTCCTCTTGCTGTTCGGCGGCATCGCCGCCCTGCGATGGGCGCGCCGCGAAGCGGCCCGTTCTTCACTCTCTGAGCCGCGCACCGCAACAGACACCACCCCCTCCTTTGTCCGAAGTAGGAAGACGCTGCGTCACCTGCGTCACCCGCACCCCGAAAACGGCCGGTGACCAGCCTAAAGACGGGTGACGCAGACGGCCGATCCCTGCGTCACCTGCGTCACCTGCGTCACCCGACGACGGAGGCCTGCGTCACCGATGACGCAGCCCCACCGCGCTGCGTCACCCCGAAACCGCAGGTCAGGGGCCCGAATGACGCAGATGACGCAGGTGACGCAGAAATCCGCACCTCGGACACACGCGCACCCAGCACCGGCCCTTGAGGACTGCCCACAGGAGTGCCCACATGAGCGTCACCGACCTGGACACCACACGACTCGCCAAGGCCAACGGCCCGGCCCCCGTTCTCCTGACCGTCGAAGAGGCCGCCCGATGCCTCCGCATCGGCCGCACCACCTGCTACGCCCTCATCCGCACCGGAGAACTGGAGTCCCTGACCATCGGCGGACTCCGACGCGTTCCCGCCGACGCCCCCGCGGCCTACCTCGCCCGCCGCCGCGCTGAGCAGCGCGCCGCCTGATCACCCCGCACCGGGGTGCCGCCCGACATCCGGGCGGCGCCCCGGGCCTGTCTGCCTTGCACCGACCGGAGGAACTGCCAGTGGCAGAGGAGAAGAAGCGCACTCGCCGGGCCAACGGCGAATCGGCCCTTTACCTGGGCAAGGACGGCCGATGGCACGCCCGTGTCCCCATGGGCTACAAGGACAACGGTGAGCCGTACCGTCGGCACCTGACGCGTCCCACGCGCAAGGAGCTGGTGGACGAGGTCCGGCGCTTGGAGAAGCAGCGCGACGAAGGGTCGGCGCGCCAGCCCGGAAAGCCGTGGACGGTGGCGAAGTGGCTTGAGCACTGGGTCGAGAACATCGCCAAGCCCGTCGTGAGCGAGAACACGTACGACGGGTACGAGGTGGCGGTCCGGGTGCACCTGGTGCCGGGCATCGGTAAGCACCGCATCGATCGCTTGGAGCCTGAACACTTGGAGAGCCTGTACCGCCGGATGCAGAGCGCCGGCAGCAAGGCAGGCACCGCCCACCAGGCTCACCGGACGGCCCGTACAGCTCTGGGGGAAGCGGTGCGGCGTGGCCACGCGACGAAGAACGCTGCCGCGCTCGCGAAGCCTCCCCGGATGGAAGAGGACGAGGCTGAGGTAGAGCCCTACTCAGTCGATGAGGTGCAGAGCCTCCTGCTCGAAGTGAACAAGCGCCGAAACAGTGCCCGCTGGATGCTTGCCCTGGCGCTCGGACTGCGGCAGGGCGAGACGCTCGGACTGCGGTGGTCCGACGTGGACCTGGCCAACGAGTACCTGAAGCTTCGCCGGAACCGGTTGCGGCCGAAGTACGAGCACGGGTGCGGTGAGGCGGCGCCGTGCGGCCGGAAGGCCGGCTACTGCCCGGCCCGGGTGCAGGTGCGGCGCGAGACGAAGAACACGAAGTCACGCGCCGGGCGTCGCGCCGTGCCCCTCCCGGGCCCGCTGGTCGTGATGCTCCGCTCCCACAGGGAAGCGCAGGCGCGGGAGCGGGCGGCGGCCGGGAACCTGTGGGCCGAGTCCGAGTACGTGTTCACCAAGCCGTTGGGCGGGCCGCTCAGCCCGAACACGGACTACCACGACTGGAAGCGGCTGCTGGAAGACGCCGGCGTCCGGGACGGGCGTCTGCACGACGCACGGCACACCGCGGGGACCGTGCTGATGCTGCTCGGCGTGCCGGATCGGGTCATCGACCAGATCATGGGATGGGAGCCGGGCGGCGCCGCCCGGATGCGGGCGCGGTACCTGCACGTGACCGATCCCATGCTCAAGGAAGCGGCCCGGAAGATCGAGCGCGCCATCTGGGGAGCCCCGGAAAACCCCGCTGTGGACAAAGACCAGGACAACGAGGCGTAAGGACAACGTCGAAGGGCCCCCTGTTTCCAGGGGGCCCTTCGACATCGTGCCCGGTGAGGCACTGGCGGAGGATACGAGATTCGAACTCGTGAGGGGTTGCCCCCAACACGCTTTCCAAGCGTGCGCCCTAGGCCTCTAGGCGAATCCTCCGCCGGAAACATTACATGACCGAGAGGAGTGCTCGCGAACTCGTTCCGCACCGCCGGCATCAGGTAGGCTTCTCGCAGCCCCTCACGCGGCGCTATCTGACTGAACTCCCCCAGGGCCGGAAGGCAGCAAGGGTAGGTCGGCTCTGGCGGGTGCGTGGGGGGCCCTTGCGTTTCCGGGGAGCGCCGGCGACCGCCGGGCCGCGGGGCCGGCTTCGCGTCCGTGAGGCCGTGGTGCGGTTCCTGTCCGCAGGGCCGCGGCGCCGGTTTCCCGGGCCCCCGGTCACGCGTCCGCGCCCGTCGGACGTACCGCCGTGTCGTGCGTGACGGAGGCCTTACCGCTGGCCCGCCGTTTTGTCAGTGGTCGCCTATAACCTCGTATGCGTGTCGTCTCTCGCGCTGTACCGCCGCTACCGCCCCGAGTCCTTCGCCGAGGTCATCGGGCAGGAGCATGTCACCGACCCGTTGCAGCAGGCGCTGCGGAACAACCGGGTCAATCACGCGTACCTGTTCAGCGGCCCGCGCGGATGCGGCAAGACGACCAGCGCCCGCATCCTCGCCCGTTGCCTGAACTGCGAGGAAGGCCCCACGCCCACCCCCTGCGGCACGTGCCAGTCCTGCCAGGACCTCGCGCGCAACGGCCCCGGCTCCATCGACGTCATCGAGATCGACGCCGCTTCGCACGGTGGCGTGGACGACGCCCGTGACCTGCGGGAGAAGGCCTTCTTCGGGCCCGCCCGCAGCCGGTACAAGATCTACATCATCGACGAGGCCCACATGGTCACGTCGGCCGGGTTCAACGCGCTGCTCAAGGTCGTCGAGGAGCCCCCGGAGCACCTGAAGTTCATCTTCGCCACCACCGAGCCCGAGAAGGTCATCGGGACGATCCGGTCGCGCACCCACCACTACCCCTTCCGGCTCGTCCCGCCGGGCACCCTGCGGGAGTACCTCGGCGAGGTGTGCCAGAAGGAGGACATCCCGGTCGAGGAGGGGGTGCTCCCGCTGGTGGTGCGGGCCGGCGCCGGCTCCGTGCGTGACTCCATGTCCGTCATGGACCAGCTGCTCGCCGGCGCCGGGGCGGACGGTGTGACGTACGCCATGGCCACCTCGCTCCTCGGGTACACCGACGGCTCGCTGCTCGACTCCGTGGTCGAGGCCTTCTCCTCCGGGAACGGCTCGGCCGCCTTCGAGGTCGTCGACCACGTCATCGAGGGGGGCAACGACCCCCGCCGTTTCGTCGCCGACCTGCTGGAGCGGCTGCGCGACCTGGTGATCCTCGCCGCCGTGCCCGACGCGGCAGAGAAGGGCCTCATCGACGCGCCCGCCGACGTGATCGAGCGCATGCAGGCGCAGGCGCAGTCCTTCGGCGCCGCCGAGCTGAGCCGCGCCGCGGACATCGTCAACGAGGGCCTGACCGAGATGCGCGGCGCGACCTCGCCCCGCCTCCAGCTCGAACTGATCTGCGCCCGCGTGCTGCTGCCCACCGCGTACGGCGACGAGCGGTCCGTGATGGCCCGCCTCGACCGCCTGGAGCGGGGTGTGAGCTTCAGCACGGGGGCGGGGGCCCCCGCGACGGGGTACGTGCCCGGGGCGGATGCGCATGCCGGTGCCGGGGGCGGGGCGGCTGTTCCGCCCGGTGGGGGCGCCGCGGCGGCCCGGGCAGCCGTACGGGGCGTTCCGGGCGCGCCTGGGGCGGCCCCTGAGGGGCCCGGCGGCGGCCCGGGCGGTTCCGGCGGCGGTCACGGTGGCCAGGGCGGCCCCGGGGCGTTCCCCGCGGCCCCGAGCGGCCCTGCGTCCGCGCCCTCGTCCGTGCCCTTGGGTGACCGCTTCCAGGAGACGCCCGCGACGGCGCCCGCGGCCGCACCGGCGGCACCGGCTGCACAAGCCGCCCCCGCGGCCGCCGCCCCTGCCGCAGCGGCGGCAGCGCCCGCACCGGCCCCGCAGGCCGCACCGGCGGCAGCGCCACCCGGCGCCTGGCCCGCCGCGGCTGCCGCAGGCGGTG
>NZ_JBFBEK010000046.1:0-38131 GCF_040683715.1 Streptomyces sp. NPDC093260 | reverse complement strand
CCACAGCGCTGCGCGCTGTGCAAGCGGAAGCGGTCGCTGCGCTCCCGCTTGCCCGTGCTGCGCACGGGCACCCCCCTGCGCTGCGCTTCGGGGGGTGGTGGGGCCGGCCGCTGCGCGCCCGGCGGGCCGCGCATCGCGCGGCCGTGGCTGGCGGGGTGTCAGGTGCGGCTAGTAGGGCTTCCAGTGCGGGGGTTGGGGAGCGCTGGGCGCTCCCGGCGGGTCCGCTGCGCTCCCCCGCCTGACGGTCCTTCCGGCTGCGCCTCCAGAACCGTCGGGGCCCGCTGCCGCGGGCCGGGCTGGCTACGAGGGGGCGGGGGTCACTCGTTCGTGCGGGTTTCAGCGTATCGGATGCATCCGGCAGATGCACATGTAGGATTGGCGGAAACACGGGACACCCTCCAACCGCTTGGGGGCAGGATCGAGAGGGGAAAGAAACTTGAATTCGTTGAGCGTCGAAATGCGCCTCAAGGCGCGGGAGGAAATCCAGCGTGAGGTTACCGGATTGACAGCGGATCAGGTCCACGAGCGGTATGTGGCTGCGGGTGGCCTGGAAAATCGCGAGGACCAACCGCGACCGCTGAGCGTGGAGGAGCGGCTGACGGCGGTCCGGCGGAACGAACTGCGGCGCATCTGGACCTTGATGGGTGGCGCGAGCTGGGACGCCTACTCCCCCGAGCGCGACGCGCAGGCGGACCGCTGGCGCCAGGTGCTGCAGGACCGTCAGGAAGGGGAGGGCGGTGGGGCGGTGGAGTCTGACTCCGGGCTGATCCGCTATCGGATCGTGGCGCAGCGGACCGACCCGGTGCACCCCGGTGCCTCGGTGGTGACGAACTACGCCTACGCACGGTCCGTTGAGGAGGCCGTGGCCAAGGTGCGCCGGGCGAAGGAGAAGCCGGGCGGCCTGTACGGGGACCAGGGCCTGTACCGCGTTGTGGAGGCCGTCGAGGAGAGTCCGCAGAGCGAGGCGCGCCAACTGAGGGCCGCTCGCGGGCAGTTCCTTACTGCGGTCATGGACGCCGCTGTTGCCGCCCTGGACGACCAGTCGGCGTCTGCCCGCCCTGAGCTGACTAGCGTCCTGTCCGAGTTCTTCTTCGACACCGTCCTCGCGCGCGCCATCGTCTCCCTCGATGACGGAGCAGACGACGACGCTCAGCTGCACGCCAGGGACGGCGAGGTGCTGTCCCGTCTGCTCCTGGCTCACCTCTCCCGCCACGGCCTGGACCTGGTGGAGGCAACCGCCCACACCGGCGACCGGGCCGCCCGGTCCGAGCCGGTGGACGTCGGCCGGCCTTCAGTCCATGACGCGAAGGTGGAGGAAGGCAGCGAAGCGCCGGCGGAACTTGTCGAGCGCGTCATGGGCATCTGCGGGCAGCACTACACGGACGTGACCGGTACCGACTCCGCGCAGTGGGACAAGGAACTGGCCCGCGAGCTGGTGCGCCTGGCGCTGCGGACCGTACGTCTGGCGGACCGGGAGGCGTACCCGCAGGCGCTTCAGGCGTACCTGGGCGAGAACCGTGCGCGGCTGGAGAAGCTGTGGCGCATCTACGGGCCCGCCGGGGTCTTCCCCCGCGGCGTCTACCACCTGGTCGAGCAGCCTGAGTCATTCGTGCTGTGCGAGCGGATCGACAACGACCCGATGTGGCTCAAGGGGGTCTGGGGCCGGGAATTCGAATCGGAAACCCTGCTCGAAAGGCTTGAGCAAGCCTGGCTGTACGGCACTAGTGAGAGTGATGGGCGATGAGCAGGATTCCGCTCAAGGAACATCAGGTCGACCAGAAGTCGGCTTTCCGTAGGTGGGTCGGATTCCCTGCAAGATCATCTGTGCCGCCGGAGGGTGCCCGGGGCACGATCGTGTCAGCGACCGGCTCCGGAAAAACGATCATGGCCGCCGCGTGCGCGCTGGAGTCCTTCGCGGACGGCCGGGTTCTGGTGATGGTGCCGACTCTGGACCTGCTCGTGCAGACCGCCCAGGCGTGGCGCCTGGTGGGCCACCGGGCGCCGATGGTCGCGGTGTGCTCGCTGGAGAACGACGCGGTGCTGAACGAGCTGGGGGTGCGCACCACCACGAATGCGATCCAGCTCGCCCTGTGGGCCGGGTCCGGGCCGGTCGTCGTGTTCGCCACCTATGCCTCCCTGGTGGACCGCGAGGACCCGGAGGACCCTATGGGCCGGCGGAAGGTTCGCGGGCCGCTGGAGGCCGCTCTGGCGGGCGGAGAGCGGCTCTACGGGCAGCGCATGGACGGCTTCGACCTCGCGATCGTGGATGAGGCCCACGGAACGGCCGGTGATCTTGGTCGTCCGTGGGCGGCGATCCACGACAACCAGCGGATCCCCGCCGACTTCCGGCTCTACCTGACCGCGACCCCGCGCATCCTCGCCGCGCCCCGGCCCCAGAGAGGTCCGGGCGGCCAGGAGCTGGAGCTGGCGTCGATGGGCCAGGACTCTGAGACGTACGGGCCGTGGCTGGCCGAGCTCGGGCTCTCGGAGGCGATCGAGCGGGGAATCCTCGCCGGGTTCGAGATCGACGTCCTGGAGATCCGCGACCCCTCGCCCGTCCTCGGGGAGTCCGAAGAGGCGCGGCGCGGCCGGCGCCTGGCCCTGTTGCAGACCGCGCTCCTGGAGCACGCCGCCGCGCACAACCTCCGCACGGTCATGACGTTCCACCAGAAGGTCGAGGAAGCAGCGGCGTTCGCGGAGAAATTGCCCGAGACCGCTGCCGAGCTCTACGTGAACGACGCCTCGGACGAGGACCTGGCCGCCGCGGACCGGCTGCCGAAGTCCTCGATCGACGCGGAGTTCTACGAGCTGGAGGCCGGCCGCCACGTGCCCCCGGACCGGGTGTGGTCGGCGTGGCTGTGCGGCGACCACCTCGTCAGCGAGCGGCGCGAGGTGCTGCGGCAGTTCGCCAACGGCATCGACGCGAACAACCGGCGGGTGCACCGCGCGTTCCTCGCCTCGGTGCGGGTGCTCGGGGAGGGCGTGGACATCACCGGCGAGCGGGGAGTCGACTCGATCTGCTTCGCGGACACCCGCGGCTCGCAGGTGGAGATCGTGCAGAACATCGGCCGCGCGCTCCGGTTGAACCGGGACGGCTCCACGAAGGTCGCGCGGATCATCGTGCCGGTGTTCCTGGAGCCGAACGAGGACCCCACCGACATGGTCGCCTCCGCCAGCTTCAAGCCGCTCGTGGCCGTGCTCCAGGGCCTGCGCTCGCATGATGAGCGCCTGGTCGAGCAGCTCGCCTCCCGCGCGCTCACCCACGGACAGCGCAAAGTCCATGTCCGGCGTGACGAGGACGGGCGGATCGTCGGGGCCGGCGGCGAGGGCGACGGCCAGGACCAGGAGCACGACGACGACACTGACGCCGCTGCCGAGTCCGCGCTGCTGCACTTCTCCAGCCCGCGCGACGCCGCGACGATCGCCGCGTTCCTGCGGACCCGCGTGTACCGGCCGGAGTCGCTGGTGTGGCTAGAGGGCTACCAGGCCCTCATCCGGTGGCGGAAGGAGAACGAGATCACCGGCCTCTACGCCGTTCCGTATGACACCGAGGTCGAGGTCGGCGTCACCAAGGACTTCCCCCTCGGGCGGTGGGTGCATCAGCAGAGGAAGGCGCTGCGGGCCGGAGAGCTGGAGGAGCGCCGCAAGCTGCTGCTCGACTTGCCGGAGGCCGGGATGGTGTGGGAGCCGGGCGACGAGGCGTGGGAGGCCAAGCTCGCCGCGCTCCGGTCCTACCGGCGGGCCATGGGGCACCTCGCGCCGCGTCAGGACGCGGTGTGGGGTGAGGGCGAGGCGATGGTGCCCGTCGGGCAGCACATGGCCAACCTGCGCCGCAAGGGCGGGCTCGGGAAGGACCCGAAGCGCGCGGCGGAGCGGGCGAAGCAGCTGGCGGAGATCGACCCCGACTGGAACTGCCCGTGGCCGCTGAACTGGCAGCGGCACTACCGGGTGCTCGCCGATCTGGTCGACGCCGACGGTCACCTGCCCTACATCGCGCCGGGCGTCACGTTCGAGGGTGATGACATCGGCACCTGGAGGTGGCGCCAGCAGGAACCGGGTACCTGGGCGCGGCTCCTGCCCGAGCAGCGCGAGCGGCTGGCCGCGCTGGGTGTGCGGGGCGCCACCCACCCCGTGACGGCCACCGCCCCGGCAAAGCTCCCTGAAACGCCGGCCGACGCGGCCAAGGGGCCGAAGAAAGCCGGGAGCAAGGCCCAGGCGGCGTTCCAGCGGGGCCTGGCAGCCCTGAAGCAGTGGGTGGAGAAGGAGGGGCAGCGGCCCGTCCCGCGCGGCGCGATCGTGGAGATCACGGTCGACAGCGCAGCGGAGCCGGTACCGGTGAAACTCGGCGTATGGATCTCCAACACCAAATCGAGGCGGGACCGGCTCACCGCGCAGCAGCGCGCCGCGCTGCGGGAGCTGGGCGTGGAGTGGGCGTGACGCCAGCACCACCCGACCATTGAGCCGGACGGTAGGAGCAGAGGCCCAGCAGCGGGCGGGTCACCGTGTCCGGTGTCCCACGCAGCTTTGCAGGCGGCGACTCCCCCCCCCAGCGTGAGCCGTTTTGCGCTGCCCATTGTGATCACTGCGGCGGATTGGCCGGCGCCTGCGTGAATGACTTGCGCAGGTATTCATGTACAGCAGCTTCGGGGATGCGGAAGGACCTGCCGGAGGGACCGGAGCGGATAGACGGCAGGTGTCCGCTCTGCACCAGGCGGTAGATGGTCATTTTCGACACCCGCATGACCGAGGCGGTCTCCGCCACGGTGAGGACGGGCATAGTCTGCGCTGTGAGGCGCGTGGCGACGACAGTGAGAGCAGCTCGTAGTTCCTGCGACGCAACGGCATCGAGTTCGTCCCAATGCAGCAAGCTGAGGGCTTCCAGGGCCTCGGACAGACCGTCGATCGCCTCGGGCCCTTCATGGGTACGAAGGCGGAACATGGCATCGCGAAGTCTCTGCAGGCCTGTGTCGTCACTGGTCAAGGAGTCGAGCGTGGTGAGGATCTCGGTGGCGGCCTGCTCGGTCACTGGTCCGATTCCGTGGACGATGACGTTGCGCAGGTGGGTGATAGTGCGGATGGCCCTGGCTGTGTTCTGTGGGGTCCGCTCCCGCAGGCGTCGTGCTGCGTCAGTGCCTAGCGATGACGCGTTGAGCAGTGTGTTGAATTCGTCGTCCCGGCTAGTCATCGCGGTCCCCCCCTTCTGTTCTGCTTGGCTTTGGTTCTCCACCGGTACAGCAAGCCTTCGACGGCTCGAACGGTCGGAGCATCTACCAACTCCCGTATCTCGTCTTGTGAGTAGCCGTCCAGGGTCAAGGCCACGACGGCTTGGGCACGCGGGTCGTTGATCTCCCCCAGTTCGTCCAGGACGCCCAGGTTGCCCAAGACCTCCTGGGCGACGCCGACTGTGCTGACGGGTGGCCTGTAGAGCTCCTTCTCCCGGCGCAGGGCGCGGTGTTGGCGGGCTTCGCTGGCCCGGTGCCGGCGGAACTCGTTGGGGAAGTCGTACGCGCACGCCCCCATGAAGTAGGTGGTGATGCTTGCTCCGCCCTCAGGGGTCCATCCCTTGTCGACCAGGGCCTGCTGACGGAAGCGCGGCAGAGCTCGGGCGATGGTCATGGTGGCCAGTTCCTCGCGCAGGTCGCTGTCGGTGGCAAGGTCCTCCAAGTCGAGTTCGTGCGGGTTGAGGCCGAAGCCGCGCTGGGCGACCAGGTCGAAGATGTAGCCGGAGTGCATCCAGCCGCGCAGGACAGAGATCCCGTAACGGACGAGCTCCTCCACGAACCGGTCGTAGAGCGGGCCCTGGAAGCCGTCCTGCTCGAGCATGGCCACCAAGCGTCCGTCGGCCAGTCGGCGGTCGATGCTCGCCTGCAGCCGCCGCGCCTCCTTGGTCTGGCGGCCGCTCATGGTGACGGGGGCACCGAGCAGCCGCTGCGCGTCGTGCGGGCCGTCGTTAGGTTGTAGGTTGCGGGCGCGCGGCCGCGACCTCCTCACCCGCGCCGTCGCCCTGCATGCCCTCCCCTTCCGGTTGTCGTCTCCGCCCCCTTTAGCTGTGCAAGGGGACGGCTCGCCACCAACCGCGCCGGCCCACTCGCAAGCTCCCGGGCCGCCGCGGCCGGCGCCGAGACGACCCCTTGTAAGTGCGCCCCCCACGGCCACCCCACGGACTTTTCCAAGATTCTTTTGCGGTCCTCAAGGCCGGGAAATCAGGCCGTGGGGTGGGGATCGGGCGGGCACTTACGAGCAGACGTCACATCATCAACCTCTGGGGAGAAATAG
The DNA here is from genome assembly GCF_040683715.1 of Streptomyces sp. NPDC093260. NCBI lineage: Bacteria > Bacillati > Actinomycetota > Actinomycetes > Kitasatosporales > Streptomycetaceae > Streptomyces > Streptomyces sp. NPDC093260. The sequence continues at coordinate 31,855 of NZ_JBFBEK010000046.1, read as the reverse complement.
TGAGTTCGCCCGTGCCGACGCCTCAAGGGCCGGCCCCATTCCTGACGATCCACACGGCCGTCGTCCTTCTGATCGCGGTTGTCATCGGCCTGATCGTCGGAGGGCTCACCTTCCTCAGCGGCGGTGCCGTGGCCGCTGCCGTTCTGGCCGGTCTGACCGCAGCCGGTGTCAGCATCCCGGTGCTCCGCTCACTCATCGGCTGAGGTTCGGCCACGGTCTTCATCGACCTTCCGAAGGAGGCACCGTGGATCAGCTCCCGCCGGGCTTCAGGACAGGGCACTGCTCCTTGAGGTCTTCCGCCTCACCGGGGGATGATCAGATCGGTGAGCTGCCCCGCGGTTGGCATCCGCCCGCGGTTGACGACGACCGCGACGAAGATGACCACGACCGGCAGCAGAGGGATGAGAGCAGCGTCGGGCAAGCCGAGGAACGCTGCGCCAGCCATCACCAGGACGACCGTGAGCCCCACCGCGATCGCCCGCAGACGCTCTCTCGGCGCAGCCGGAGTCACGCCTGCGAGGTGGTCTGCGTCGAGAAGCTCGTCAATACGGCCCTCGGCGTAGCGTTCGGCAATGATCAGGAGCATCGCGGTGAGGTCCTCCAGGGCAGGGCCCGGCTTGGAGTCCTGTCGTGCTTCGGCTTGTCGTAGCGCGCCCACCACTAGGGCGGCATGAGCTTTGAACTGCCGTTCGTTGTGTCGTCTGGCTCTGGCGCGGCGGGTCCGGTGGGCCCTCCAGATGGCGCGCTCGACCGGCTGCACGGAGACGCGCGGGATCTGGCAGTCCGGCTGGGTTTCCTCCCAGCGCCGCAGAACCGCGGCGCACTGGGCAGCGACCGTCAGCAGGGCCACGACCGGCCAGCAGCGTCGGTCCTCCATGCGGGCACTGTCCCCGTCCGCGTGCCTGGTGAGCCCCTCCAGGTCATAGGCGGCAAACGTCGCGCCTCTGCCGGAGCCGGTCAGGTTCATGCGCTTGATGAGTCGCACTTCAGCGGTCAGGATCAGGGCCCAGATGAGAACTTCCGTCCCTCTGCTGATCGCGGAAAAGTCCCAGCGGCGCACCAGCATCGGCACAGCCACGAAGTTGCTGAGCAGTGCCTGCACTACGCCAGGCTGCGGCCCGGGATCTGCGCTCAGCCGCAGATGTTCCCAGTCGGCCATGTCGTCGATATGTCCCACGATGTACAGCAACAGTACAAACCGGATGATCTTGAACGGTCCGGCCAGAGGTCTGGCACGCCACCACCGCACGACATACCCAGGGGCCAATCCATGGCCGCCGACCCGGTCTCGTATGCGTGGTGGCAGCAGCAACATCTGTGTCAGAAGCGGAGCAGCTCGACGCACCCCCGAGTCGGCACGCCATCGCTCGAAGCTCTCCAGAGACGCCAATCCCCAGCGTTGAACTGGCCCTGGAAAGAGGAACAGGGCCATTGCGACCAAGACCAACCACGGAGTGACCGCGAAGAGGAGACCGTTCAGCACCTTGGCAGTCTCCGTCTCCTGGGGCGGCGGCCACCGCCACCACTGACCACAACCGGGCTGCGCGCTGGTGGGCTTGAGCGACATCCATCAACCAGCGGGATGAACCCCGGCATCACGTCAGCGCGGGAGCATCGGCGCGCCGCCGGCCCGCTGGACAGGCAAGGAGGGGTGGGTGACAGCAGCAAGGCTGTCACCCACCCCTCCTACTGCTCGGTCGGGCTGTTTCGCAGCCAGGTAGCGGTGTGGCCGCCGGGCCGGCCGACACCCAGAGCGCAGGGGCCTTTCGGTCCGCCCGCCGAGCCGACCTGGTCATCAGCCCGCCCGCGAGGAATCTTTTTCGCAGACTATGAGGCATACCGCTCTCTGATTCATCGCACCGTGGTGCGATGAATCAGAGAGCGGTGAGAGGTGTTGGGGCGACGGCTGGTGATCGTTACTGCAGGGCGCTGTCCCAGTCGAGATGAGGGCTTGTCATGGCGTCGCCGGTGCTGCTGAAGGTCCACAAGCCGTGGCGCGTGCGTCCATCTGCGTTCTTGCCGTAGTTGTAGAAGATGGCGAGGTCTGACTTGCCGTCGCCGTTGAAGTCGCCGGAGACGGGCTGGCTGGAGTTCCAGTTCCAGCTGGTGGTGCTGTCCCAGACCTTCTTCGGAGCTGCGACACCAGTGTCGGTTCCGGCCATGGTCCACAGGCCGGTGTGATTGCGGCCGTCGGTGTCCTGTCCGTAGTTGTAGAGGACGCCGATGTCGGTCTTGCCGTCGCCGTTGTAGTCGCCGGAGGTCAGGGTGCTGGCGTTCCAGTTCCAGCTGGTGTCGCTGTTCCAGACCTTCTTCGGGGAACTCAGTCCGTCGGCGCCGCCGGCGAACCACAGGCCGGTCTGGTTGCGACCGTCTGCGGCCTGTCCGTAGTTGTACAGGACAGCGACGTCCATCTTGCCATCGCCGTTGAAGTCACCTGAGGAGACCTTGCTGGCATTCCAGTTCCAGCTGTCGCTGCCGCTGTCCCAGACCTTGACGGGCGCCTGGAAGCCGTCGCCGGTGCTGTTGAAAGCCCACAACCCGGTGTGGTTGCGGCCGTCGACGGTCTGACCGTAGTTGTAGAGGACGCCGATGTCGCTCTTGCCATCGCCGTTGTAGTCGCCGGAGGTGAGCTTGCTGGAGTTCCAGTTCCAACTGGTGCTGCCGCTGTCCCACACGATCTTCGGAGCCTGGAAGTCGCTCCCGGTACTGGTGAACAGCCACAGCTTCGTCCGGTTCTTGCCGTCGGCGCCTTCTCCGTAGTTGTAGAGGACGCCGATGTCGCTCTTGCCATCGCCGTTGTAGTCGCCGGAGGTCAGGGTGCTGGAGCTCCAGTTCCAGCTGGTGTCGTTGTCCCACACCACACGCGGGGCACGCAACGAGGTGCCGTCGCTATTGAAGATCCACAGACTGGCCAGGCTGTGCCCCTGGGCGTCCTTGCCGTAGTCGTACAGCGCCGCCACATCGGCCTTGCCGTCACCGTCGAAGTCACCGGCGGTCACCTGCGCCTGCTGAGGCAGGGAGCGAACCTGCTGGATCCACGCGTTCAGGTCGTCCAGACGAGTGTCGAGGGCATCGGTGCGCTTTTCAGATTCATCGGTGCCCAGGCAGCCGCCCTGCCATGAGAGGCTGGTCAGCGCGACGAGTTCGGTCTTTCCGTTCCTCTGCCGGACGACGGGACCGCCGGCGTCACCGGCGCAGGCCGCGTCTGCAGCGGTCTTCCCACTGGTGGCGAGGGTTTTGTCGGCAACTGAGTCGACGTTGAATGTGGCTGTGTGCAGTTTGTTCGGCGCCCATTCGGACTTGGTCCGGCCAAACCCTGCCACCTTCAACTCGTCGCCGGGCGTGGGTGCGGTCAAAGCCAGCGAGACGGGGGTGATCTCGGTGGTGGGTGTGGCAAGCCGTGCCATGACTAGGTCCCGGTCGCTTCGGGGGACGAGTTCGACGACTTCCCGGACCTGACCGGTCGTAGTAGTCAGATCGGTGCGGCCGATAGTGGCCATGGTCTTCCACTTGGGCTTGCCAGCAGCGACCTGGAGCGTGGCGGGGTCATCGGCGAAGCATCGGGCGGAAGCGACGAGCCACTGCGCGTCAACCAGCGCTGCGGAGCAAGCACGCTGACCACCGCCTATGTCCAGGCGGGCGGTGAAGGCGAAGGAACTGTCGGCGGCATCACCGGTGACCGCGCGTGCATTGGTGACGGTGAGCAACGCGGATGCGACGGTGGTAGCGAGAAGAGCACTTGTCAGCGCCCCACGGGGGCAAAACTTTGACACGTTGTGTGTTTCCCTGGTGACTCGAAGAACGCGCGGTTGGTCAGCTGGGAGGGACCGTGGGCCGACCGGCGTGGCCCGGCGCGTGCGGAGTGTTTAGGCGGGGCGGATGCTTACCGCGTAATCAGAGGCAGAGCCGAGTATGGATCAGCCGGTGACGCGGAGTTCGACGAGGACGGAGCGCAGTCCGGTGTCTCCGGCTTCCCCGACGGGCTGGTAGTCATTGGTGGGCACATTGACAACCGTTTCTTTGCCTTCGGCCTGCAAAGTCGCCGTAACGGGGTGATCCTCGGTCCAGACTCCATAGGCGTCGGGGAGTTCGAGGGTCAGGAAGCCTGTCTTCGTAGTGGCACGGAAGCAGTAGCCCCCGTTGTCCAGACGCGACTCGATCTTGATGTTCCACGTGTCGGTGCAGTTGACGAGCGTGATGTGGCCGTCGCCCCGTTTAAGGGTGATGCCTCGCTCCTGGCGGATCCGATCGGCGCCGGGGTAGTTGAAGTCCTCGACGAGGCTGGGCATCAGCGTGGCGGTGCTGGTAGTGGCCACTGCTGGTGTGCTCTGCACCGATGCCTGGGCTCCGGTGGTCAGGGCCACCGCTCCCAGAGATGCCGCCAGGGGAGCGGCGAGTCCGACCAGTAGCGCCTTGCGGGCACGCGGTATCGCCATGTGTTTCCTCCTCAGAGTGATGAGGGAGCCAACCCCTCTGTGCGACGAGGGAGATGGGCCCTCCGCTAGGCGAAAGTAAAACACATGTAAGAATCAGGTGAACGTACCCTGAGCGCCTCTTACCCGGGGTGGCGTCGGAACATGGCTCGCTCGCCGTGGGACCTGAGGGCTCCACGGCAGAAGCGCTTGCCACCTGTCAGCCATCAAGCGATACAGGCATGTCCGATGGGCGCGTTTCTGGCCCATGTTGCTTAACCTATGGGCTTTTGTCATGGAAGGAGTCACCAGGTGCAAAAGCTATCCAGTCCCATACGCAAGGGACTGAGGCGCAGAAGACGGACGAAGAGGAGCAAGACAGCTGCCGCTGCGGTCTTGTCCACGGTGCTCGCGACAGGACTGCTGGGAGGGACGCCTGCTGCCGCCGCTGACCCGACGACGGTTCCGGACCGCGGACTTGTTGTTGGTTACTGGACAAATGGGGGTGCGGGAGTCAAGGAGGCTGCCGAGCGGGCGTTGCTCGGCACCGATGACGACGTCCGGCAATTCCTTCAGACTGAGCCTGACATTCGACTGGCCGATGACAGAGTCGATGCCAGCCGGGTCCTGAACGCGGGTGGCCCGGCTGTGCGTGAGGCGGCCAAGGCGGCGTTGCAGGGTACGCCGGAGGAACTGCGCGCGTTCTTGAAGGACGGCTGGAAGGCGCCGCATCAGCAGGACCAGCGGGTTGAGGTTTCGCGGGTTATCAACCTCGGTGGCGCGGGTGTGCAGGACGCGGGGAAGAAAGCGCTGCAGGGTTCGCCCGAGGATGTCGCGGCGTTCCTGGACAAGGGCCAGTACACCGCGCGGATCACGGACAACCGGGTCGAGGTCTCGAAGCTCTACAACTCCGGCGGGCCCAATGTGAAGGCAGCGGCCAAGCTGGCGCTGCAGGGCAGCCCGGACGACATCGTCGAGTTTCTCGAGGTGGGGCAGTTCGTCGCGCGCAACCGCGACCAGGAACACGCCACCATCGCGCAGTTGACCGAGCAGGCCAAGGCAGCCGGCAAGCAGGCCGAGGATGCCACCAAGGCCGCCCAGGAGTCTTCCGACCGCGCGATCGCGGCGAGCGAGCTGGCCAAGCAGGCGGCGCAGAAGGCGGCCAAGGAGACCGAGGCCGCCAAGAACGACGCCACCCGCGCCGCGGTCAAGGCCAAGCAGGCCGCTGACGCCGCTCGCGCTGCGGCGGACGCGGCGCAGACCGCGATCAGCGCGGCGAACGCCGCCAATCGTTCGGCCCGCATCGCGGCCCTGGCGGCGGCGCAGACCGCCAACGCTGCCGCGGCGGCCGCTGACGCTGCCACGCGGGCCTACAACGCGGCGATCGCCGCGGGCAAGGACAAGTCCGAGGCCGCGAACGCGGCCAGCATGGCGAAGGCCGCCCGAGCCGCCGCGAACCTGGCAACCGAGTCGGGAAAGGCTGCCGAACAGGCGGGTAAGGCGTCGTTGGCGGCTGCCAACGCGGCGACGGCGTCCAAGAGTGCTGGGGCCAACGCCGACCTCGCGGCCGACGCCGCGGACGAGGCCGCCGCGTACGCCGGCTCGGCAGGCGCATCCGCGGCCGAGGCCCGTGCGGCCGCCGCCGAGACACGCCGCCACGCGAACGAGGCCAACCGCGCCGCTGACGCAGCCGAGGCACTGGCACGCAAGTCGGCCACCGCCGCCCTGGGTGCCCGCGACGCCGCGAACTCGGCTGCCACGCACGCCAACAACGCCGCGGCGGCTGCCGAGGAAGCAGCGGCGCACGCGGGAGAAGCAGCCGATGCGGCAGCCGAGGCGACCAAGCAGGCCAATGCGGCCAAAGTAGCGGCCGACGCCGCCACCACTGCCGTGGCCACCGCCCAGGAGACCTTCGACATCGCCCGCGAGGCCGAGGCCGAGGACCTGGCCACCCGCACCACCGCGGCGATGGAGCGCGCCAAGTCCAACAGGGACGCGGGTGACCAGTTCACCAAGGCCATCTCCGGCAGCGTCTTGGAAGGCAGGGCCATCACCCGGGACACGGAGGCCCTGTCGGCCGAGGCCGCCAAGCCCGACGCCGACACCACGGACCTTGTGCGCAAGGGCCGTGCCGTGGCATTGCGCGCAATGAAGTACTTTGGCTCCTGGCGTCAGGAAGCCGCCGAACAGGCGCTGTCCGGCGATGACCAGGACGTCCTGGAGTACCTGCGTACAGGCTGGCGGGAGGGCGAGCAGGCCGAGATCCGCCAGCAGGTGGCCGATCTGGCCTCCGGCAGCCCGTACGAGTCGGTCCGCACGGCGGCCACCGAGGCTCTGAAGGGCACCGACCAGCAGATCCGCGACTTCTACACCACCGGCCAGTACGAAGCCGGCCTCGCCGACTACCGCGTCAAGGTCTCTCAGATCCACAACACCGGCGGGCCCGGCGTCAAGGAAGCCGCCGAGAAAGCACTGACCGACGGCAGCGCCCAGGCACTGCTCGCCTTCATCAACAGCGGCCAGTACATCGCCCTCAACGCGGACGAGCGGGTGACCGCGAGCCAGCTGGTGAACAGCGGCGGTCCCGAGGTCCAGGCAGCGGCGAAGATCGCCCTGTCGGACTCCGCGTACCAACTGCACGACTTCATCACCGTCGAGCAGTACATGGCCGACCGTAAGGATCAGCTCGCCAACACCCATGTCGCACAGGTTCAGCGTCTGATCGCCGAAGGCGGCATCATCGCCGCCAAGGCCCAGCAGAACCGTTGGCTCGCTGCCAAGGCCGCAGCCGAAGCTAACAAGGCCTCCGCCGAAGCCGCCACCGCCGCAGCCGAAGCCCAGAAGAGCGCCGACCAGGCCGCCGGATACGCCACCCAAGCGGACAAGGCGGCCGACAACGCCCAAGCCAGCGCCACGAAGGCCGCCAACTCCGCCACCACCGCACGCCACGCCGCCGACCGGGCTCAACAGGACGCGGTCGCCGCGGAAGAGTCCGCAGCCCAGGCGGAGTTCTCGGCCGACTACGCCCGCACGTCGGCTGCCAGGGCCCAGGCTGCGGCTGCCGATGCCCGCGTGTCCGCTCTGGCCGCCGGCAAGAGTGCGGCGGAGGCCGAAACCGCGGCTTCCCAGGCGTGGAGCCGGGTCAAGGAGTTGCGCGAGTCCGAGGAAGCCGAGGCACGTCGCCAGGCGGAAGCGCAACGAGAAGCGGCACGGGAGGACAAACCCGAGCCACGGCGTTGCGTGCCCAACCCCAACCACGATCAAGTCGGCGCGCTCATCAACTGTCTCTACGGCCCGGGCGATGCGGTGCTCGAGGTTCCCAAGCCCGATCCGACCCTTACGGCGATCGCCTGGACCATATTCGGGGTCAACGATGTGGTCGACTGCTACGAGAACCCGACACTCGGCAAGTGCATCATGGCCGGAATGTCGATCCTGCCCGCCGGCAAGCTCAAGCTGCTGAAGGGCGTCGACGACGTCGAGAGCGCCGTCAAGAGCTCTCGGGTCGCCAAGGCATCGCACTGCTTCAGGTGCTTCCTCGCGGGCACCAAGGTGCTGATGGCGGACAACTCGGTGAAGAACATCGAATCCGTGGAACGGGGCGACATGGTCGTCGCCACCGACCCGGAGAGCGGCTACACCGCCACGCGTGAGGTGACCGATCTGATCGTCACCGAGCATGACAAGCGGTTCAACGAAATCACGGTCACCACGCGCCACGGCAAGGAACACATCACCGCCACCTATGAGCACCCGTTCTGGTCACCTTCACAGCGGCTCTGGGTGGAAGCCGGTGACCTGCGTGCGGGCATGACCTTGCGTACCGTCGACGGAAGCACAGTCGTCGTCGCGGGCAACCGCTCGTTCAGCCGCTACGCGCGTACCTACAATCTGACCGTCGACGGGCTGCACACCTACTATGTACTCGCAGGCACCACACCGGTGCTGGTGCACAACTCCGACTGGTGCACCGACGCGGAACGAATCGAGGACGCCGGGGACATCGCGCGCGGACACGCGGGGAGCAAGCACGCGGGCGACTTCCCTGGTATGTCTGTGGACGACATCGAGAAGCTGGCCAGGGACGTCATGTCCAACCCCGCGAGGACCAAGTCCCTGGGAAGCGGTCGTAAGGCCTACCAGGGCAAGGACGGCTCGACCATCGTGATCCACGATCCGATGCATCCGGACGCCGGTACGGTATTCCGTCGGGATCCGACCACTTTGGACGAGTACTGGGAAGGGCTGAACTGAATGCCGGACGAAGGAAGGGCCCCCAGCTCGCTGCTGGCCCCGGACGAGGTCGAGTTGCTGTGCAGGGCCCTCTTGGAGTGGAGCGGGCCTGCGCGGTGCAGCGACCAACTGGCCGCTGGTATGGGATTCGGGAACGCACGGGACCTCGTGGTGCAGAGCCGCCAGCTGCGGGACGCCCTGGCGCGGGACGTCCCGCTCGGTCCCGCGGACTGGGCACGGACTCTCCTCGCGGTGGAGATCGTCTTCGTCAGCGATCTCGCCGGATCGGGAACCGAATGGCGCACCACCACCGGATTCCCCGACGAAGAGACCGTCGTGAAGATCCGTTCGATTCAACGAAAGCTGGCCAGAACCGTCCGCTCCTACTACGGAAAGACACCGGCCTGAGTCGTCGGGGTTATGGCCATGCGGTGAGGCTGGGCGTGGCCTGACGGCCAGGTCGACACCGGCCTCGGCGAATGCCCGGCAGTCACGGCGGCTGCCGGGCACCGTGCCGCCCGCCGCGTCCGGGCGGCCGGTGGCGATCATGACGGCCTGCAGGTCGAGGACGGCCTCGCTGTCGTGGTCGTTGACCACTCGACACCTGAACTTGATCTTTAACCTTGCTGCTGTTTCAGGCGGACATGCTCGGTGAGGGTTTCGACTCGTTTCACGGTCTTCCCGGGCTCGTGGCGTGGGGCTGACCTGCGGTTCTTCGAGCCGAGTGGGCGTCCGGGGCCAGGTCGCGTGCGTTTCGGCACGCTGGCGGGCCGGGCGGTCTTCACGCGGAGGTGGCGGAACCCCCGGCGGACCCGGGCAGGGGTGAGCCGACGAGGCTGCGCCGGCCGCTCCCAGGGGCGGCGCAGATCCTCGGCCCAGTGCGGCCGTCAGCGTCTGCTCGCCCGTCCGTCCCAGCCGCCGCCACACCGCCGCGTCCGCGCCGTGCTCCTGGAGCTGCTCCAGGGTGGTCACCACGACGGGCACCGCCTGGCTAGTCCCAGGCCGTGATCCCCCGGTGGATGGTCTGGAACCGGCGCGGCGCCCAGTAGCGGCGGCCGGCCTCCTCCAGCACGGCGACCGTGTTGGCGACCTTCGCCTCGGTGGTGTCCGCGAACACGAACGCGAGTGGCACCAGACCCTCCCGGCCGGTGGGCGGGTAGACCCGGCGCCACAGCCGCTTCTCGTGGTCGACCAGCTGGTCGATCGCGTCCGGCCGGGAGCGGACCAGGTCCACGGTGTGCTTGTCCGCGTCCTTCGGCAGCAGCCGGCCCCACTCCCAGTACCGGCGCAGCTTGTCGACCAGGTCGTGCGCGTCCTCGCTGCGGCGGTCGATCTCCAGCAGCAGCACCGGCACCCCGGCCTCCGGCGCCCGCACCACCAGGTCCGCCCGCTGCACGTAGCCGTCTGCGAGCCGGTGACCGATCTCGGTCTGGAATCCGAGCCGGTGACCGATCCCGGCACGGTGGAGTTCGGCGGCAGTCGAGGTGACCGCTGCGGCATGGTCGTCGTAGCTGGTGCCGAGCAGCTCCCCGGTATCCGGGTCGTACTTCTCCTCACGCAGCGCGGAGACGCGTATGCCCTTGGGCTCCAGCAGCTTCTTCGCCTCGCCGTGGCCTCGCTTGGTCAGCACCCACACCTGCCGCTGGTCCTCCCGGACCAATTCGATCCTCACCAGGTGGTGGTCCTCCAAGTCCAGGAGGTTGTCCCGCGTGAGCTTGTCGTGCTGATTGTCCGGACGGGTCAGCTTCCACAACTGATCTGGCGTCGCCCGCTGGAAAATCCCCAGCGCTTGCAGCAGTTCCCTCCGCCTGGGCTCTGTCGAGTTCTTCCTGTGAGTAGGACGCCTTTGGACATGAGAGTTGTCGGACCTGCGGCGCCCCCCTGTCCGCCTGGGCTGACCTGCGGAAACGCCCGGCCCTTGGCGGCGGGGCGCGGAGGGGGTGATGGAGGGGTCCACGGAGGGGGCCTCTCCGGTCCGGTCAAGGGGCTGCTCGGGTTCGTCTGCGGTGCTCGCCACAGGGTGCTCCTGGAACGTGAGGGGCGGGCCTGTCCCGCCATTCACCTCGTACAGGTGTGGGATTCAGGCTCCGTGTGACGCCGGTCTGGGAAAACCCCTCCGTCGTGACCGCATCGTGATCAACCCGGAGAGGGGGAGAGTTCTCCCCTGTCAGTGGCCGGGCTCTGTCCACAGGGCTTCAAGCCGAGCATCGGTTCCGAGGCCGCCGCGACCAGCGGGGCGGCCCGTACGTGAGGAGCCGACATGCCCGACACCATCCCGCTCACCCCGATGACCCCGCACGCGGCCATCAGCGCCTTCAACTACCTCCGGGCCGTCCAGGCCGACGACATCGACGCCGCCCGCAAGTTCGCCGGCGCCGAGCCGCGGATGCCCGAACTGCTCGTCGACGCCGCCACCCGGATCGTCGTCCCGGTCACCGCGCTGCCCGGCCCGGACGCGGGCGAACCGTGCGAGGACACCTTCGCCCTGGAGGCCCTCGGGCGCGTCTTCGTGGCCTCGCTGCGGACCTGGGCGCGCTCCGGGCCGGACACGGCGCAGGGCATCGCCCGCGCCGTCATCGACTTCGCGCAGCAGTTCCTCACCGACGACCGCGAGGACGTCGCCGACACCCTGCGCCAACTGGAGGCCGTCGGCGTGGGCCAGGCCCTCGATGCCCACCCCGCACCGGCCGGCTCGCAACCGGTGCGCCTGACCATCGCGTAGGACGCACCGGACGATGGGTGGTGCGGCGGTGGCGCGCATCGGGACCGTCCCACCGCCGCACCGCATCGCCCATCGTGGTGCGCTCCGCCGGCATCACCGCACCAGGCGCGCGCCCCGGCCGGGCGAACCCCTATCACCGCCCCCTTGACCACGCCCTGATCGCGAGCTTAAACCGCCGATGTCCAGGGGAAACGCTCTCGGTAGCAGAGCTGGACAAGGGGGTAGCGGAGCTGGACAAGGGGGGTGGCGGAGCCGGACAAGGGGGTTGCGCGCGTCCGGCCGCACCTGGACAAGGAAGGTGGCGCCGCAGCGCACCGGTGCGCTGCGGCGCACCGGGCGTGCGCGAGTGCCGGGCATCGTCGGCGTGGTGCGGCGCCGGGCGCGGTGGCGCACCATCGCGGTGCGCCGCACCAGAGCCCACTCGGTGGACGATGCCCGGCATCGTCCACCGCAGCCAGGCGGTGGAGTGCCGCACCCGGGACAGGGCGCGGGCGTCGCGGCGCGCGGCCGCGTTGCCGATCCGGTTCTGCCAGGGGCGGGGCCGGCGCGAGTTCCGCGCGGCGAGGCGGCGCTTGGTGGCGTCCTGGAGCCGTCGGCGCTGTTCGCCCAGCTCTTTCTTCTGGGCCGCCTTCGACTTCGGCGTCCGGGGCCGCTTCCAGATCGGCTGCCACCCCAGGGGCTCGTCGGGCTCGGGCTCCTGGTCCTCGTCGAGCGCGGCGGCCATCTGCTCGCGGGCCGCTTGGGCGCGGGCGAGGGCCTCTTCACGGCTGGGCTGGTCTTCCGGGATGCTCACGTGACTCCTCCGGTGGTCCGGCCCGGCGTGTGCTGGGCGCCGGGCTGCTGGGTGTGCGGCGGCGGGGCCGTCGCCGGGGCGGGCTGCGGTCGCAGGCCGTGGGCGGCTTCGCGTGCCCGTCGGCTGTCCTGGAGCGTGGCCGCCAACTCCGCAGCGGCGGCTTCGAGGGTTCGGCGGGTCTGCTCCACCGCGTCGACGCCGGTCTCTGGCTCCAGGAGGCGGCCGGCCTTCGAGCCGGTGTGGAACGGCCGGGGGTGCGACCTCGAGGCGGTGGGCACGGCGACGGCGTACGGCCGGGGGCGGGAGCCCAGGCGCTCCGCGCGCCGCGCGGCGCGGGCCCGGGCGGCCAGGGCGCCGGCGGCGAGGCGGGCCCGCTCGTACGGGGGCGCGGTGCGGTTGCGGGTCAGCGGGCGCAGCACGGCCTGGTCCTCGGTGTCGCGCGGGTACAGGGCGCGCAGGTCGGCGGTCATCTTCCGGCCGCGGCCGACGGGGCGGGTGTAGTGGTCGAGGACCGTCTGCACGATCGTCTCGTCCAGGCCGGGCTTGTGGGGGCGGCCGCGCAAGGCGTAGGCGAGGTGGCGGCGGGCTTCGGCGAGGAGGTGGTGGCGTGCGAAGGCGCCGCGCATCACGTACACCACGGCGACGGTGGCCACGGCCGCCAGGACGACGTCGACCACCGGCCGCACCCGCGCCCACACCGCCGCGGCCGCCGCCCGCGCCCGCTGTGTCAGCCGGTCGACGGCGTCGGCGCCGTAGGCCCGGATCGCCAAGGTGCGCCATCGTTTGCGTAGCTCGGTCAGCGACCGCATCCCCGTGCGCTTGGGCGGGCGGGTCTGGTCGGCGGCCTGGCAGGCCAGCGCGTAGCCGGCCTTCTCGCCCGGCGCGTGCCCGTGCTTCTCCTCGTATCGGGCGGTGAGGACGGGCAGCGCGTCCTCGATCTGCTGACGGCGGGTCGATTGCCAGCCGATGAGCCGCCGGTCGATCCCCGCGATCTCCATCACGGGCCGGCGGCCCGGAGTCACCTCGCGCGGCTCCCACGCCCACCCGAGCCGCGCGGACACCTCCTCCATGAAGTGGAGGAGGTAGAGGCAGTCGGCGGCGACGATGTGGGCGAGCATCGAGTCCGCCGACAGGTTGCCCCACGTGCCGTCCGGGCGCCGGGCGCGGATCGAGACCACCGCGTGATCGTGGAGCAGTGGCTTCGATTCGGCAGCTCTGGACTCGTAGTGCCGAAACACCGCGACGATCAGCCCGTCCTTCACCGGCCGGCGGTGCTTGCCACCGCTCCCCCACCGGATCTGCGCGACCGACTCCTCCAGCCACGCCAGCGTCTTGTCCCGGGCGATGTCCTGGCACAGCTCCAGCACCGCGCGGGTCTCGTCATCCCCGAGCGCCCACGCGATGTGCGCCGTCGACGGCGCCCGGAACACCAGGTCCATCGCCAGCCACGGCGTGCGTTCCTTCGCCGTCTCGGTCTCCAGCGACTTGTTGTGCTCGATGGGCCTGCCCAGCACGGTCGCCCGCCGCGCCTGCGCCGGGCTCTTGCCCTGCGCCAGGAGCTCGCGCTCGATCCGGTCGGCGTCCGGGTGCCGGCCCTCCCCCAGGAGCAGTTCGGCCTGCCGCTCGCTCACCACGTCCCCGGCCGCCAGGCCGACCGCGGCCATGCCCCGCCCCTTCCACACGCCGGGCGGGACACCGGCTTCGTCCTGGGCGGCGCGCAGCGGCGTGCCCGCCCGGCGGTGGCCGTCACCGACCATCACGCCACGGAAGAGGTAGGACCACCCGTCCCCCGGGCCAACCTTCGATTTACTGATCACCGGCCCATGGAACCCCGGCACTGACCTGCGGAAAAGCGCGATCCCGGGTCCGTCCCGCCGGGCGGGAGACCATCACCAAGTCTTTGCCGCATCGCCCGCCAGGCGGGCCGCGACGCCAGCCCGAGACAGTAAGCCACCGACCTGTGCACAGTTCGCCGCATGACTACTCAGATGCTCCACGGAGACCTCTGCCCGCGGTGCGGCCGCCCCCTCACGCTGCAGCCGACCACCGTCGTCCGCTCGAACGTGCCGTACCCCATCACCCGGGCCGACTACCTGCCCTACTGCGACCCCTGCGCCAGCGACCTGCCCAACGCACAGGAATGGAACGACCTGATGAACGCCCGCTACGGCAGCTGACCCGGATCGTGCGAATACTGCGCCACGACCGCATCAGCATCACCCACCACCACTGAGCACACCGCGTCACCGACGCCCTTCCACACGAACAGCCACCACCGCCCCCGGCCGACCGGCCGGGGGCTTCGTGCGTCCTGGAGGAGTTCGCCGTGCCCACCTACGAGACCCTGCCGCGCTTCGCCACCGACCTGGACCGCCTCACCCCGGAGCAGCGCCGCCGATTCCGCCGTGCCGTGGCGGCCTTCGTCGAGGACCTGCGCACCGGCAGCTTCCGCGCCGGCCTCCGCGTCAAGCGCGTTCAGCGCGCACCGGGCGTCTACGAACTGACCTGGTCCATGGGCACCGGCCCCGCAGGACGCGCGACCTGGCAGTTCGGGCCCGCGCGCCGCCCCGGCACACCGCACGTCATCTGGCGCCGCATCGGCACCCACGACATCCTCACCGGTCCGTGAGCCGGGTTCGATGTCTGCTGGCCAGCTGCGTCCAGACACGCGGAGGGGCCGGTTTCCCAAACTTGGGAAACCGGCCCTGAGCCTGAGATGCGCTACTTGGGGGCAGCCTTCGTGACCGTGGCCGCCCAGGAGGCGATCTCCTCAGCGAGGCGCCGGGCGTCTTCTGGGCTCTCCTCGAACGCTTTCTTCACCAGCCCCCGGGTGAGGTGCTTCTTGGCGAGGGCCACCGCGTTCTCCAGCTGTCCCACCGCGCTGGGGGTGGTGACGGGGTGGCTGGTGCTACTCAGCACCTCGCCCTGGATGGCCTTATTGGGCTTGCCGTACCCGAGTTCGTCGACGGCCGCCTTGAGGGTCGCGGCGGTGGGCTGACCGTTCCTCTTCTCGGCCTTCGCCCATGCCTTGCTGACGGCTTCCAGGCCGTTGTGTCGGAGCACCGGGGCGAGGACCTGGACGTGGCCGGTGTTGGCTCTTACTCCCTCTGGGAGCGCCTTCTGCACCTTGGCCGTGGCGACCAGGAGGTAGCCGTGGGTGGAGGAGTAGGCCCACCGCCGCTTCACGTAGTCGACGAAGCTCTCGTACTCCGGACGCCACAGCTCATCGTCGTGGATGAGCGCCAGGGCGGGGCCGGCCTCCCGGCTGAACCGCTCCTTCGCCTGCCGGACCGTGAGCTCCGCGTTGTCCTGCGCCTTGCCGATGATGCCCTCGAGCACGGCCAGGCGCTCCGCCGCCGTTCCCTCGTGCGCGGCGCGCGGGAGTGGAACGAGTCCGACGGGTGCGTCGGCCGGGTCGGCTCGGTCCGCAGCCTTCTGCAGTCCGCCGCGGCCGGCCTTCGCGGGAGGTGCGGCGGCTGCGGCCTTCTGAAGCAGTCTGGAAGCCATCAGGCGCCCTTCTGTGTGACGACGTGATCCAGGAGCTGCCCGTACCAGTTGCGGAGCTTCTTGGCTTCGCGACCGGGGGCGGAGGTGATCGGCGCGCAGGCCACCCGGCACTCCTCCCGTACGGAGTAGCTGACGATTCCCGGGTACTGCCCTTCGTCAGCGGTGAGGGTGTCGAGGACCATGTCGCCGAAGGTTTCCACGAGCTGCTGGTTGACGAAGTGATTGACGGCGCGCATGTCGTCCTTCTTCGGCAGGATGCTCCTCACCACCCCGGCAATCTCCAGGTGTTCGTTCATCCCGCTGCCGGGGGCGCTGACGAAGCGGATGGTGCGGAGCGCTTGCTCTGCTCCTAGTCGGCCGTCGGCGGTGAGGGTGGCGGGGATCAGCACCTTCTTGGCGGCGATGAGCGCGCAGGTGGCGAGCTTTCCGCCTGCGCGTGGCGGGACGTCCATCACGGCGAGGTCGATCTCGCCGTCCAGCCCTTCCAGGGCCCTGCGCAGCCGCGCCTCGAACATGGTGGAGTCGGTCTCCCGACGGCCGAGGGGCCGTTCGGAGGGGAGCACCCAGACGTTGGACGGCCATCCCTCGCCGGCCCGCACGATCGCGTCGTGGATCAGTTCGGCGGGGTCACCGGGAGGTGCGTCGGCCTCGGGGTCGATGTAGAGGAGGTCGTTGAGGGTGAAGCGGGGGTCCTTGACTCCGAGTTCCTCGGTGAGCGTGGCCCGGGGATCGAGGTCGACGGCGAGGACGTTCAGTCCGCGTTCGGCGGCTTCGGCCACCATGCCCGCGGAGTTGCTCGTCTTCCCGACGCCTCCCTTCTCCGAGTAGTTCGCTACTGCGTCCACGCTCGACCTCCACCTGTGCGATCACTTCCGCGCCGGATCGTCGCTGCTCAGGCACCCTCCAGGCAAATCAGCGTGGTGGGATGCGTGGCGTTGACCTGCGCGTACGGGAGGCAGCGTAGCGGTCAGCCGTTTCCCAAATTTGGGAAACGCCCGTGCTGTCGCCCGCCCCGACGACTCGCCGCAGAGTCCAGAACGCAAAAAGGCCCGGCACCCCGCAATCGTCTGCGGGGTGCCGGGCCCTTCGGCTGTCAGGCCGCCCAGGTTGCGGGTGCGCCTTCGTCGGGGTTGGGGATGCCGGCGGCGGTCACCGGGGCAGCCGGGTGCCGCATGGCGGTGATCGGGACGGCGCCGGGTTCGGTGCTGGGCGCCCACACCATCCGCCACGTCTCATCCCACTCGCAGCCACAGCCGTGGTCCGGGTGCGGGTGTCGTAAGAAGACGCCGTGGGTGAGGACGGCGCGTGGGATGCGGGGGGTGAGTTCCGAGGGGTCGTCGCCGGGGTAGAGGTGCAGGTTGCGCCAGCCGTGGATGCGGGCCATGTACGCGGCGGCGGCCTCGATGATGTCGGCCCACCTGTGGTGCCCGAGGACAACGAAGCCGACCGGGTAGAGGTGGTCGTCGGTGGGGTCGTCGATGCCGGTGACGTGCAGGCCGCGATAGACGAGGAAGCCGTTTTCCACCGCGTCCTCGCCGGGCGTCCAGAGCTGTTCGGCGGGGTGCAGGGTGCCGTCGTCGCCCTCGCTGGTCTCGATCTTGTACAGGGGCTTGGTGGTCATGCGCTCACCCCCGCGACGGCGGCGTCCAGGAGCGCCACGGCGTCGGCCTCGTACGGGTCGGCGAACAGGTGGTGGTCGCTCACGTCGAACGGCCCGAACCGCACGGAGACGCGGTGGCCGGGTACGAGGGTGGTCTCGCGTCCGTCCAGCGCGGCGGTGAGCCGGTCGTGGTCCTGCTGGGCGTGGCGGGTCTGGGTGTACGGGCCGAGGCGCAGCAGGGTGTAGCCGTCAAGGTTGTCGTCGCGTTTGCGGGCCTCGAGGTAGAGGGCGTAGTGGGCGGGGTCCATGCCGAGGTCGTCGGGCAGGGGCAGGCCGGCGGCGGCGTGGGTGAGCATGGCGTAGCCGGGCTGCCAGGTGCCGAGGATCGCGGTGGTCTGGCAGCGCAGCCAGCCGCGGTCGGTGTAGCCGAGCTGGCGGCCGTGGAGGTGGGCTGCGGCGTGTGGGGTGTCGGGGTGGATCAGGGCGACGGCGATCAGGTCGGGGCCGTGGTCGTCGCCGGGCCGGGTGTGCGCGCGCTCGATGAACGGGCCGATGCGCACGGCGATGTCCTGGGCGCTGCCGGGTGTCCAGGGCTGCGGGTTGCGCAGGGCGGTGAGCATCGCGCGGAAGGCGTCGACGGCGGCCTGGTCCTCGGGGGACAGGGCACCGGGGGCGTGGCCGCAGCGGCGGAAGAAGGGGCGCTTCATCGGGTGGAGTCCTGTTCGCGGGTGGGGTGGGTCCATGGCAGGGCGAGGCCGTCGCCGGCGGTGCGGGGTACGAGGTGGCCGTGCAGGTGGAACACGGTCTGGGTGGCGTCCGGGCCGCAGGAGGTGAGGTAGTTCCACTGGCCGCCCAGTTCCTGGGCGAGTTCGGCGGCGCGCAGTTGCACGGTGGCGGAGACGACGGGGTCGGTTGTGAAGTCGGCGACGTGGCCGCGGGGCAGGACCAGGAGGTGGCCGTCGGTGCAGCCGCCGCTGCGGGGCACGATCGCGAGGGTGTCGCTCCATTCGCGGACGGTCTGTGCTGGGGCGCCGTCGTGGATGATCCGGCAGAACGGGCAGTCGGGGCGCGGGTGCTTGCGGGGGACCGGGGGCCGGTTGATGTGGTGGTGGGTGACCTGCAAGTGGGCGCCGGCCTCCCGCATCCGGTTCCCGATGGCGTCGGCGATTGCGGGTGCGCGGTGGCGTCCGTACCAGCAGTTCACCAGGAGCTGGACCGGACGGCCCTGCGCGGCGGCGCGCAGCGCGGTCAGTTCGTGCACGGCGTCGTCGACGATGCGGGCCGCGCCCGGGGTGCTGAGGACGTAGTCGCGTACGGCGGCGTCCCGTCCGGTCTGGCGGGCGACGACGTCGGCCAGGGCCGGGTCGTCCGGCGGGTTCAGCAGGGCGTTGGTGAGGTTGATGCCGAGGACTGCGGCGCGGTAGCGGGGCGGGGGCGGGTCCTGCCAGCGGGCGCCGAAGGAGTCGATGAACACGTCGAGCACGGGGTCTCCAAAGAGGTAGGGGCGCCGGAGCGCCGCCCGGCCGGAGGGGCGGGCGGCGCTCGGTGGCGTCGGGTGCTACTTGGTGGTCTCGGTGATGACCAGGAACTGGTCGCTGGGCAGGTCCATCACGACCTGCGCGTTGACGCCTTGGGCACGCTGGGCGGCGGCGTACTCTTCGGCCGGCCAGGAGCCGCGGGGGCCTCCGGCGGGGAACCGCTCCAGGACTTCGCGGGAGGACATCGTGGTGGCCATCAGGCGTCACCGCCGGTCACGCGCTCGTGGATGTCGATGAGGGTGGCGATGGCGTCGGGGTTGTCCGCCAGGCCGACCCACCGCCCGAGCGCGGTGAAGACGGGCACCTTCTCGTGGTCGGCGTCGAAGATGACGCAGTAGTCGCCGTAGCGGTCCATCACCATGTCCCGCAGGACCGGGATGAGTCCGGTGTCCAGGACCTCCAGGGCGTCGACGGTGAGCCGGGCGGGCTCGTCGGACGCCGGCGGCTGGACCAGAGTGCCGGTGACGCGCAGCAGGTCGCCGGGCTGTATGCCGGTCAGGAGTTCGTGGGTGATCCGGGGGTCTCCGCTGGTGCAGGTGACGACCGTGTCGGGGGCGTCGTCGGGGAGCGCGTCGATGTCGGCGGGTCGGACGATCAGGTCGAAGGTGGCGGTGCCGCGCGGGCCGGGGGCGGGTATCGCGTCGACCCAGCCGTCTACGGCGCAGTGCGTCTGGGGGTTCATCGGCTGGTCTCCGTCAGGGTCTCGGTGGGGCGAGGGGAACGGGGTCGGGTGGTGCGCTGCGCGAGGACCAAGAGCTCGCGGTTGCGCTTGCGCTGGGCGTCGGTGAGGGGCCGGGCCTTTGCGCCGTGGCGGTGCCAGAGCGGGGAGGCCGGCGGCTCGGGGTAGGCGAGGGCGTGGTCGACGGCGTAGTCGACGTCGCGGTCAGCGGTGCTCATGGGGTCCTCCAGGTGGAGGTCAGGCGTGATCGCCGTCGCCCTTGGGCTTCGGCTGGAGGTCGGAGGCGAACCGCCCGCGGCGGGCCTCAACGGGGTGGGCGCTGAGCCAGGACTCCGCGCAGGCCTTGTGCACGGGCTCGCCGGAGTGGGAGCGCATGGGCGTGGGCCGGCCGCACAGCGTGCAGGGCAGGTCCTGCCAGCGGTCGAAGTGCCGGCCATCACGCCAGACGAGCAGCTCGCCGGGAGCCGGGATCAGGCCCGGCTCGAACGGCGACTCCTCCTTCGTGCGTCCCTTGCGGGTCACGGCCGGAAGTCGGGCAGCTGCTGGAACACGCGGTCCAGCAGGTCCTGTGTCGGCTTCCAGAGCACGACCTGTCCGCGTGCGGGGACAGGCAGGGGCAGCTCCTGGACGTCCTGGAGGACCAGGTGCCAGGCGCCGGGGTGCGCCCACTGCGAGCACAGCGGCTGTCCGTCGGGGTCCTGGTGGCAGTCGGTGATCCGGGCGATGCCGACCACGGCACCTGTGATCAGCTCGCGGCCGCGGACCGTGCGGGCGATCAGCGGGGTGCGCAGGGCGGGCTGGTCGATGGTCTTGCTCGTGTGGACCAGCACCCATCCGGTCCGCCATGGTGCGGGCCGGTTCTCCACCGTCTTGGCACCGGCGAGGATGCAGGCCGCGTACGGCTGCCGGATGCTGATGCCGCGGATCCAGTCGCCCTCGGGCAAGGTGACAGGGCTCATGCTGCTTGCCCCCACACGCTCGTGCCCGGACGGCCGGCCCGGCGCCCGTTGATGGACGGGACCGTGACGTGCTCCGCTGTGGCGAGGCGCGCGCGGCCGGAGTGCTTGCCGTCGTACAGGGCGGCGTCGGCAGCTCGCTGCAGCATGGATAGGGCGCGGCTGCCGGTCACGTCCGGGGTCGCGGCACCGACCGAGGCGGCGACGGGCACCGCCCATTCGTCGTCCACGGTGACCGGGGTGTGCAGCATCCGGACCAGCTGGGCGAGGCGCTGCTCGCGGCGGTCGGCGGGCAGGCGCAGGACGACTGCGAACTCATCGCCGCCGAGCCGGCCGACGGCGGCGCGCGGGCCCGCCCACGCGGCCAGGCGGGTACCGAAGGCCGCGAGGACGGCGTCGCCGGCCGCGTGGCCCATCGTGTCGTTGATCCGCTTGAAGTGGTCGGCGTCGACCATGACCACGGCCGCGTCGTCGCCGTGGCGGGCCAGGATCCACCGGGCCCGGACGGTGTAGGCGTCGCGGCGCAGGAGGCCGGTCAGCGGGTCCTTGTCCTTGGCGGCGAGCCGCTTGTGCAGCGTGATGGCGTGCACGGTCCAGCCGGTCAACGGCACGGCGGCGGTGGTCAGAAGGAGTGTGCGCGGGCCGATCCGGCCCTGAACGCGCAGGACGGAGTCCATACTGGGGGTTGCCCTCTCGTTTCGTACGGGATGGGTGGGCCCGGGACAGGCGGCTGGTTGGACGCCGTGGCGCCTGTCCCGGGGCGTAGCTACAGCGCGAAGTCGCCGCGGCTGCTGGTCCAGCTGACAGGGTTGTGCCAGAGGCCGGCCGTCGCCGCAGGCCACTCCAGCTCCCAGCCGGGCCGCAGCCCGCGCGCTCCCCAGCTGTCGGGCTGCTTGCGGGGATCTCGAGTCCGGCCGTGTGGGCGGCGAGCGCGGCGTCGTACACCTCGTGGGCGCGGCGCGGCAGCGTCGCCTTCGACGGCAGCACCGGCTTCCTCAAGAGCAAGCAAAGCGCGGTCAACACCCTCGGCGACTACACCGTCTCGGCCTGGGTGAAGATCAACTCAGCTCTCGGCACCACAGCCCTCTGCCAAGGCACCACTCAGCATCAAGCCTTCTACCTCTCCTACGACAAGCCCAGCCAAGCCTGGATGTTCCAGACCACGACCACCAACGACGAGAACTCCGACTTCCCCACCGCCGAAGGCGACACCAACACCGCACCGATCGGCACCTGGACCCACCTCGTCGCCACCTACCGGGCACCCGTCGCCGGAGACTCCAGCACCGGCGTCATGGCCCTCTACCAAAACGGCGCCCTCATGGGAACCGACACCAACCGCAGCCCCCAGTACGACTCCTCCCTCCCCCTGACCATCGGCGGCTGCGTCAACAGCGCATCGGCCGCAACCCCATACCTGGCCTTCCCCGGCTCCGTGGCCGACGTCCACGTCTACCCGCGAACCCTGACGGCCACCGAGGTCGGCGCACTGCACTGACCTCACCACCCACATCGGGCCCCGCCACTCCCACCGGGAGTGACGGGGCCCGCCCACGCCTGCCAACCGGACGCTCCGCGCGCCCGAGATAACAGTGCGGCATAGAGGCGGGGCCAGACACCCGCCTCGGTCCAGTCCCACAACCGGCGCCACGCCGTCACTCCGGAACAGCCGACCACTTCACTCGGCACGTCGCGCCAGGCCACGCCCTTGCGTAAGACGTAGACGATGCCGGCCAGGGCAACCCGGTCCGGCACCGGGAGCCGCCCAGGGTGGCGATGCCGTCGCACGGGTCGCGCTGGCAAGAGCGGGACTATCCGGTCCCACAGCTCATCGGGGACAAGGTTCGCGATCACGACGGTGAAGCTTGCCAGAGAACCCAGTTGAGTAGCTCGGGCTGGCTGGACATACTCCGCGGATGACCAACACCGGGAGCAAAACCGCGGAGCAGGGTTGGGACGGACCCTTCTACCGCGTCCGAACGGATCGGTTCGAGGCGTCATTCGTACCCAATGCCGACGAGCCTCTGGACACCATCTGCAACGTCGACGTCGAGGTTCGGCTGAAGGTGGACGGCTCACGCTGGAGCGCAACCGTGTTCACGCTCGCCGAGGTCGAACGCATCATGGACAGGTGGTCCCGCACCGGCGAGGCCCTGAGCGGCCGCTACTTCTGGTGCTCCGACGGCCTCATCGTCCGGGATCCCGGCATCGACAACATGACGCAGGTGCTGGCCGGCCTGCTCGACGACGGTGACTTCACACAGGTTCTCCAGCGGCTCGACGACGAATGATCGGCCAGCTCTCATCCTGAAACGATCAGTTAGGGCAGGTGAAGTCCAGTGCGTCCCAGTCGGCCGCCACGTATCGGTCCTCTCGTCGGCGATCAGGTCAACCACCCCTGCGGTAAGGGTGGTTGCAGTGTGGCACCGGGTATTGACACAGCGCACACGGCCGCTGGTCACCGGTTTGGCTTTGCCGGTGCGGACCTTGCCGCGCAGCGGAGCGGTGGTGCGGGAGGTTTCGAAGGTGGCGATGGCCAGCTCGGCGAAGCGGATCCGTCAGGCCGGCTCGTGCTGGTCCGGGTGGGCGAGAGCCTGGGCCAGGCGACGACGTACCGCCCGGTTGTAGGGGAGATGCACACCGAGGATGAGGGCGGGCGTGAGGGTGCGGTAGCGCAGCCAGCGCGGGTGCCGCGGTGGTGCGGTGCCCTCGGCGGTGTTGCAGATGCCGCACAGCAGGCCGCGCAGAAGCCCGGACTGGTGACAGTGGTCGCCCACGAGGTCGCCCGGCCAGCGGTGTCCGCATGCGGCGCAGCGGTTGTCGTGCCAGGTCACGAGCAGGTCGACCGGGTCCTGGCCTGGCAGGGGGACTGCACGCGGGTAGGGCCAGGAGTGGCAGGCGGGCGGTCCTGCGTCTCGAAGCCGCTGTTCGGCCTGCTGCTCCATCGTCAGGTTCAGGCATCCGCCGTGGACGTCGCGGAAGTAGGCCTGTGGGTAGTCGACGGTGTCCTGCCACTCCTCGTCGTCGAGGTGGCGGGCGCAGCCGGCGAGGCCGGGCAGCGGCTAGAACGTGCACCGCCGCACGCCGTCACGCAGCAGTCGGCCGCAGCGTGCCTGCCCGGGACGCTGCCCGGCAGCCCGCTGTGCTGCGGCGATCCGTGCGGTCAGGGCGAGATGACGTTCACGCTCTGGCGTCATCTTGGGCGGGCGCGGAGGAGGCAGGGGGATCCGTGAACTCATGTGGGTCAGCTCCCGGTTCGGCGATGGCGGGAGTCATCCCACCACGCGCCCCTGACACGCTGGGGCCGTGCCTGACGTGATCGATGCTGATGTACGTCAGAGGCACGCGTACTGGCGCCGCAGCCTGGGTGACTGCTGCGCTTGTTGGCACCGGTGGGAGCGGGCGCGTCGACCGCGTACAGCTCGCCGAAGGCTGGGCTGACGAGGGAGCAGGGCAGCCCAGCGACGGTGTCTGTGGCAGAGTCGTCGGTGGGCGGAGCGACGTACAGTGCTCGAGCCTGAATTGACGCTTTCTGCAGCGGTGCGTTCAGCTGCACTACTGAGCACGTAGAGAGACAGCGAGCGTGCCGGATCGAGGGTCCCCGTCGGCAGGCCTGAACTGAAGTTCTAGTTGGCCTGTGCCTTGCTTCGCCAGACGGCGTGCTCGAGGCCTGCTGGGTCGTGTCCGAGCTGGGCGGCAGCGGCCTCGTACACGGCGCGCAGTTGCTGGTAGCTCAGGGCGGGGAGGCCGGCGTCGGCAGCGAAGGCACGCAGGTGGACGTCGACGGCGATGTGGGAGCGGCCGACGAGGTTGCCGATGTAGTCCACCGTTTTCGGGCCGACGCCGTGGATGGTCCGCAGGGCGGCGCGGTTGGCTGTGTTGTCGAGCCAGGCGTTGAGGTCATCGCGGGTGTCGACGTGGTGGGCGGCCAGCAGGTCGGTGATGCGGTGGGCGATGGTGACCCTGCGGGAGTCGTGGAAGTTCATGGCGGTGGCGAGGTCGCAGGTGGCCAGGCGTGTTCGGAAGCCCTCCACGGTAGAGGCGTCCGGCCAGGCGGTTTGCAGGGCGAGGAGCCGCGGGCGGATCGTCGTCTCGTAGTTGCGGCGCGCCTGGAAGCTGGCGTCGCAGATGACGGCGCCCATATGCGTCCAGCCGCCGGGCGCGGGGAACGGTCCGTCGCCGAGGCTGGCGCGCAGGTGGTCGGTGAGCCGTTGAACGTCGCGGCGGTTTGCGGTCATGGTTGCCGCCGCTGTGGAGGCGGAGTGACGCGCAGCTTGCGCACGTCGCCGACTCCGTTGCAGCCGGTCTTGCCGTCTTTGTGGAGTTGCTTCACCGCGGCTCTGATGTGTTTGTTGCGGGCCTGGCCGAGGACGCCGGCGAGGATCTCGCTCTGATGGTCGTCGATGGTGAAGGTGCCGAGCTGCTGCTGAAGGCCTTCGAGGTTCTTGCGGATCCTTGCCACCCATGCGCGGGCGCGCTGTTCTTCTTCGTCGTCGAAGGTGTCGCCGGCGTTGAAGAGCGTGCCCTCCTCGGGCGGAGGGAGACAGGCGC
Source organism: Streptomyces sp. NPDC093260 (assembly GCF_040683715.1). NCBI lineage: Bacteria > Bacillati > Actinomycetota > Actinomycetes > Kitasatosporales > Streptomycetaceae > Streptomyces > Streptomyces sp. NPDC093260. Next base: position 6,864 of record NZ_JBFBEK010000046.1, on the reverse strand, counting down.
GGCGCCATTCGACCTGGGCGAGGCTGGCGGCTTCGCCGAACAGCCACATGCCTTCCTTGTGACGGCTGAAGTGGACCAGGCAGTAGGCGACCTGGTGGTGGGCGCGGTTGCGGACGTCGATGGTCCAGTAGCCACCGCGGACGGCGCGGGCGACGCGGTCAGCGAAACCGGTGGTGATGCGCCTGACGGCTTCGGTGTTGTTCTGGGAGGCCAGGAACTCTTCGCGCCACCAGGAGCCGCCGCAGGCCGCGTCCATGGCGCGCAGCGTGGCCGGTTTACCGGGAGTGTCCTTTGGGCTGGTGAGCAGTCCTCCGATGCGGCGTACGGCGTTGGCATTGAAGTTGAGCAGTACCTCCGTCGCGTGGCGTCCAGTGGTTCCGTGGACACTGCGGGAGCCGAAGATCTGCTGGGTGAGGGTCTCGAAGCTCAGTCCGAGGCCGAAGGGGTCCAGGAAGGCGAACAGGGGTGCCCCTGCGGCGCGGTCGAGTATCTGTCCGAGGTGCTTCTCGACATGCCCCTTCAGAGCGTGGGCGGCCAGGCCCTGGGCGCTGGCTTCGCCGACGAGGGCGGCCAGGGACTGGAAGTTCTTGGGTGCGCGTTCGACGAAGTAACAGTCGAGCTGGCGGAAGCCCGCGATGCGGGCTGCGGAATCCAGGATCAGGGCGGGTGAGCCGGGGGTTCCGTCCTCGTAGCGGCCGGGTCCGGCGTAGCCGTCCAGGTAGACCACGCGGCCGTCCGGGGCGTACCGGCCGACCTTGCTGGCGAAGGGCACGACGTAGCTGTCGAGAATGGCGTGCTTGAGGACGGCGGCGGCCTTCTTGCTGACGAAGAACGGGCTGCTGCTGTCGAGCCCCCTTTCCCCGGCGCTTTCACCGCTCAGATCGAGAACATCGTCGTCGAGCACTGCCTCTGATACGCCCAAGATCCCGCCCTGTCAGCTCGAAGGACATGGTTAGGCTGATTTTGCGACAGATACCGCGGTTGTGTACCGGTGTTGCGCATAAATGGCTTGTCCAGGTCCGGCCGACTGTGCGGCTGCAGACGAGGAATGACTGCTTCCGGCCTGGTGGTGGCTGGCTGGCGTCCTCACCTGCATGCCCGCACTCTGTGAACGGAGTCCGGATTCCAGAGACACGGGGCGCACGGCTGCTGCGGACCGCGAAGTGGGGTGACGCAGCTGGGTGATCCGGCCTCAGCGTGCGGGCAGGGCCAGGGCGCGGTGAGGCATGGCGTCCCAGGTGCGGCCTTCCAGTTCGCGGCCGCCGGCCTTGGGCGTGCGTCCGCCCCACTGCTTGAAGAAGAAGGCCACCTCGGCCTGCTGGCAGGTGTCGCGGATGTGCGTGACCCAGGCCGCCTCGAGTGGCCGGTGGCCCGGGCCGGACTCCCCTCCGGCGATCACCCAGTCGATGCCGGACAGTTCCAGCCCGTGCAACGGGCCCAGCAGAGGCTCGCACGAGAGGAACTTCACTGCGGCGGGGACCTGCCGCAGGTCGTCGACTCGGGCCAGTTCCTTCGCGCTCTCCACCGACACGCCCATCCAGAGGTTGGCCGGCCATTCAAGCCGGTCGGCGACCTGCCGAAGCCGCCGGGCGCGCTTGGTGAGGACTTGGTAGGTGTGCTGAGGGGTGTCGGCGATCACTTGGAAGACGCGGCGCACGTAGTCCAGCGGCACGCGGGCATGGAAGAGGTCGCTCATGGAGTTCACGAACACCGTGCGCGGGCTCTTCCAGCCGTAGGGGACATCCAGTGCGCCCAGGTGCAGTGTCAGCCCGAACCCCGGCCCGGAGGTGCGTGGATCACCATCGGCCTGGTACTTCGCCGACCCCATGGCCTTCAGCCGCCTGGCCAGCGCAAGCGCGTAGCAGTTGTCGCAGCCTGCCGAGACGCGGTCGCATCCCGTGGTCGGGTTCCACGTCGCCTCGGTCCACTCGATCGCGCTGCGATCACTCACCGGCAGGCCCTCCATCCTCTCGAACCGCACCCTTTCACCGTGGTGCGGGCCATGCCCCGTCCTGCGAACGAAGGGCCGCACCACCGGATACCGGCATCCAATCATCTGGCACAGGCGATGCTCCCAGAAACCCCGAAATCGAACCTGCGTGCCCAATATGGAAAAGCCGGGAAGGCTTGCATCTGCGCCTGTACCCCCGCACCGAGGAGACCGTCCAGCTTCTGGAACTCTTCCTCCACCGCGAGGCCGCGCTCCCACCGCCCGCGAGACCATCCGCGTCGACAGTGACACCGTCAAGAGGTGTCGGGGGTGAGGCCGAGGGCGGTCATCAGCTGCTGCTGGCCCTCGGTGAGCGCCGGCCAGGTGGTGAGCTGGCGGTGCAGCCCAGGTCGGGCCCCATGCCGAGATCAGCATGCCGCGCACTCTGGGCAGATCCATCACGCCCGCAACGGCGTGCGCCCGAACCCTGCTCAATCTCGGGTGAGAGTGCTCAACCTTCGCTGCGACAGGTCAGCCGAAGCAGGGTGCCCTCCGACCGGGAACCCTATCACCGAAACGGCCGATTCGTACGCGAAATGTACGCGCTAGGTACGCTAGACGCACGATCCGGCTGCAACTCACGCACCGATGGTCCGGATGTCGCAGTGCAAGCGAGGTCCTGGCCCAGTCCGGTAAAGCGGGGCCGCGTCGTGTGTGGGGCTCCCCCGGCGTTTCAGGACGACCGTGGTCCGATCAACGCAGCCTCGACCGCTTCACCGGTCATGTCGATCAATACGGCTTCATGCCGTATGTCCGCGGGAAGGTGAGCATGTGCTTCGGAACCGCAGAAGAATGTGCCCCGACTCGGATCGAAGATCACCGCTGCCAACCGTGCAGCAAGTTCTGCCACGATGGCGAAGACACCGGGGCCGGAGTGAGGGCGTTCCACCTGGATGCCGGTCTGGTCGACGAAGATCTCGGCTTCACTGCCGTCCGCGGCCCGGACCCAGTACTCCAGACCTCCGTCCTCCATCACCGTGAGATCCGGGTCACCCACGTCGTAGGGGCTGAGAACGGCTTGGATCACTTTCAAGTCCAGGGGAACGGGCGCGTCACAACCTTCGACGAATTTGTAGATCGAGGGGCTGTAGCTCACACAAGGCCTCTTTCTGTGGCCCGGGGGGCCTCCTGGCTGCACGGCAGCAGCCACCCTGGGGTTTCGGGCGATGGACGTGGTCACCGCGTCGGTGAGCATGCGGCCCTGGTCGCGGGGTGCGCGGGTGTTCTGGTAGCCGCAGGGAGACGGCGCGGGCCCGCTCCAGCAGGGCTCTCAGTGCCCTCACCTGCGGGGGCACGTCCGTCCGCGGGTCCCCGCGCCGGCGCGGCGGGCGCGAGTAGCGCAGTACGGTGAGATGTGGGTGAGCTTGAGAACCTGCAGCGGCAAGCCGCCGCCGGTGACGAACACGACTTGCGCGCCGAGCTCCCCGCCCGCCTCGCCCGCTCCCGCGACCAGACCGGCCGTGCCACCACGGCGCTTCGCGTAAGCATCGGCTACTCAGCTGGCGGGGACGGCGAGGTCCTCGGCGGACGCGGCGCGGTGCCGAAGAGGGAGCCCGGCTGTCCTGCATGTCGCGGGCGGCCGGGATTGCTCGGGCTGGAGAAGATCTGCTCCTGCAGGCGGTGCATGCGGTCGGCTTCGTCGCGGGCTCGGGCGGGTATGTCGCCGCGCTCGGCGATGAGGCGACTGTAGATCGGGGTTTCCGAAAACACGGCGGGTTCGGCCATCATGCTCGGCACCCTACGGCGCAGCTATGACAGCGTGTGAAGCCGGACAGAATGCCGCCCGGCGGGAGCGCGTCTCGAAGGCCCATCTCCTGGCACAGCGTTACCCGCCCGGCTGTCAGCGTCGTAGGCCAGGATCCTTCCATGGCCAGCTCGGACGAACTGCCCCCGTGCCGACGCGCACAGCTGCTGTGGCGCTGTGATGGCGATTCGTGAAAATCCCCAGGCACGATCTCCGGTCCCCACTTCATTGATCGTTCAACCGTGGGGGAGCGGGCCGCCCGGGGACGGTGGGGGCACCATTTCGTCCATGGCCGACTGCTGGTCCGCCCTGATGCCAGGTGTAAACACGGACGGGGTCGAGGTGGAGTTCATTGGGGCCTAGGCAGTCAGCGGCCCAGGTGGCTAGGCGAGAGCCGCAGACGCAGGCCAGGTTGGGGCCGTGCGCGCCGGTGGGACCGCAGCACCCGAGCCAGTTGTCCCCGAGTGTAAAGGGTTCGAGGTATGGCAGGACATCGTCTGGGTGGACGACGAGGCTGTCGCGCCATCCGGCGGACACGGTGACCTCGTTGCCGGTTCGCAGCAGCTCGCGACCGCTGCTGAGGGCAGGGCGGCGGGATGCAGCGGCGATGACGAAAGGGGCGCCCCACGGGTTGGGGTCGATGGCGTAGCGCCCCAGAGGGACGGTGGAGCGAGCCCGACCGGTCTTCTTGTCCCGGCCCCGATCTGGGTCATCGACGTCCGGAACGACCGGGAGCGCCACCAGGTCCCCGGTGAGCGCGGTCCCGCACTTTGCGCAGTAGAAGACAGTCACATGTCGGGTTCTACCGTGTACCAGGCCGGGCCGTCACGCGGAATTTGGCTGGCTGACAGGGGCGAATACTGCCCGACGGCCCGCCGCAGTGCCCACACCTTAGCTTGTCATTTATCCAGTTCGACGCGGTTTCGTACCGACTTTATGGTGAGCGGGACGACTGAACGCCTCGCCGGTGGCGAGGACTCTGCCCACGTCGTGCCGGGTGGCCGGGCGGCGATTCTTCGAGCCCTGTGGTCGGCCAGGGCCGGGCCGGGATGGTTTCGGTGCACCGGCTGGAGAGCCGGTTTTCGCGTGCAGGTTCCTGAACCCTCTGCGGACGCGGGCGGGTGTCAGTTTGTTCGGTTCGGTCGGCTTCTCCCAGGGCCTACGGAGGTCGGTGGCCAGGGGGCGGGCGAGCCGGAGTTGGGCGTAGGCGGCGATCACGAGCCAGGTCCACCGGTCGGCCGCTTCCGAGCTGCGGAGCCGGGGCTTGGTCCAGCCGAGGGTCTGCTTGAACAGGCGGAATGTGTGCTTGATGTCGAAGCGGCGGAGGAAGGACTGCCAGCAGCGGTCGACATCCGCTTCGGTGGCGCCGGTGCGCGACCACCACAGCCAGACCGGCTTGTTGACTCCGCCGCTGGGCAGCTTCTCCACGACCAGGCGGATGACGGTGCCCTCGATGAGGGGCAGCGGCCCGTCGTGGTCGAGCCACGCGGCCCGACGGGTCAGCCGCGGGTGCAGCCGGTCCCACGCCTGCGCGGTCGCCTTCCCGTAGAGCCGGGTGTCGGTGACCGTCACGGCCTGCTCGACGCCCCAGGATGCGGGGTCTCCGAAGACGAACTCGCCGCCGTGTTTGGGCGGCCGGCCACCCTTCGGGTTGGCCAGGTGGAACTCTTCGCGGGAGGGCGTCGGACGCCGCATCACCCGGTCCGAACGGAGCCGGCCGAGGATCTCGACGGGCAGCCCGGCCAGCAGGTGAGCGATGCGCGGGGCGTCGTATCCGGCGTCCAGCACGACCAGGACCTCCGGATCACCCGGCCGCCACTGGCCGGCGGCGACCAGCCGCTCGACGACCTCGCGGACCTGCACCGTGGTCACCGCGGCGACATCGGCACCGGGCTCCAGACGGACCGCGTCCAGCACCGCCGTCCACGAGGTGCGGCCGCTCTCCAACGCGGCCACCACCGAATACGGCCAGCCAGGCACCATCTGATGCTTGCCCTCGCCCCGGCCGAACGTATGGCAAAAGGCCCGGTCAGCACACGTTTTGGCGTCCGGTCGCAGCCACGGCGAGACGTCGACCGCCAGCACGAGCCGACCGTCCGCCGCCCTCGGCAACGGCACCCCGGCGAGGGCCCGGCGCAGCCGGACGACGTCGATCCGTCCCTGATTGAGGCCGCCGTACAGAGCCCCGTGCCCACGGCGGTGTTCAGGCGCGAGCGCGAGATCGACCAGCGTCCGCACCGGCCCGTCCGTGCACAGCAGCGCGTCGCATAACTCGAACAACGCGTCGGCCCGCGCAGTCAGACACGCGTACAACTCCGACCGGAAGTGTGACACTTCCGCGAACGCATCCCGCCCGACATCCTGATGCTCCAGACTCACGACCACGGCCTTCGCGCTGATCCACTCTGTGACGGAGCACAGGATCAGACGAAGGCCGCCTTCACGTCTGCTGAACTGCGAAAACCCCGATCAAGTTCGAGCCGAGTTCGACGCCGGACCATAAACGACAAGCTCAAGGGGAAGGCTTCACGGCCGGCCCTTGCGTACCGGGTCTGCGCCCTCCCGCCGCAACGCGGTGATCAGCTTGACGAACTGCCGCGGGCTCAGCCCGGTAAACGGGGCTATCCAGGACGGCTCCGACGCCGTGATCACACCAGTCACGCGAAGATCGTCCCAGGATGGTTAGGGTGCCTTCGTCGAGTCGACGGACTGGAGACGAATGATGGAGCAGGACGAAGCCCTGCAGCTCGCGGCGGCATTTCTCGCGGCCAGCCAGCGCGACGACGAGCCACCTCTCGCCATCGACACCGAGCGAGTCCGCGAGAACAACGGCCTCCTGATCGTGCCTTACAACTCTGTGCAGTACCTCGCCTCGCGTGATGTGAGGGAGCAGCTGTTGGACTGCTGGCCCATCCTCGTCGACCTCGAACGCGGCGACGTACGGTTCGGGACCCTGGAGGAGCGGCATCTATGGAGAAACCCGAGCACCTGACGAGGCTGTGGCTGTCCGCAACCAAAGTTACGGGACAGCCCTTAGGGCTTGCAGATCATCAAGGTGTTGCTTCCCGCCCCATGGCTCGTTGATGTGGTATGCGCATTCCGGACGAGATCCGTACCCAACTCGCCATGA
>NZ_JBFBEK010000045.1:0-39580 GCF_040683715.1 Streptomyces sp. NPDC093260 | reverse complement strand
CTTCTTACTGTACTAAACCCGTTAGGGCCTACTGGGGATGCCCGCCGCCGTGAAACACCGGGGGGTGGGGGGGCCCGGGGGGCCCCGCCCGGCGTTTGGGGGGGTCCGGGGGGCCGGGGGCCGCCGGGCGCCGGCCCCCCGGGACCGCTCTCGTCCGGAGCTACAGCGCTCCCGGGCCGGGGCCCGCCGCGGTGCCGTCGCCCGTCGCGCCGCCGGCCCCGTCGGCGCCGCCCGTGCCGGGCGTCCCGCCGGTGCCGCCGCCCGCGCCGCCGGTGTCGCCTCCGCCGCCGTCACCGCCGCCGGAGGGCGAGTTGCCGCCCGCGCCGCCCGCGCCCGCGCCGCCGTCGGTCGTCGGAGTGCCGCCGCCCGCGCCGCCCGTGGTCGTGGTGCCGGGGGTGGTGGTGCCCGGGGTGCCGCCGGTCTGGCCCTGGGTCTGCCCCTGCGTCTGGCCTCCGGTCCGTCCCTGGCCCTGGGTGTCCTGGCCGGGGCTCGTGCTCGGGCTGGCGCTGTCGCTCTGACCGCTGTCGCCCGGCTCGGTCGCGCTGTCGCTCGGCGGCGCCTGGGAGACGTCCGCGCCCGGCTGGAGGCTCAGGTCGAAGTCGCTGGCCGGGGTGCCCTTGAGGGCGTCGCCCATGAACTGCGCCCAGATGCTGCCGGGCGCCCCGCTGCCGTTGACGCGGTCCAGGCCCATCGCCCCGTACAGCGACCTGTGCGCGGCGGTGTCGGGGTCCTGGCCCATCACCGAGACCACGGTGGCGAGGTCGGGCGTGTACCCGGCGAACCAGGCGGCGGTGTCCTCCTCGGCGGTGCCGGTCTTGGCGGCGGCGGGCCGCCCGATCGCCTGCGCGGGCGCGCCGGTGCCGTTCTGGACGACGCTCTGGAGCACGGAGGTCGTGGTGTCGGCGGCCTGCCGGCTGACGGCCTGCGTCTCGGTGTCCTGGGGCAGCTTCACGGCGTTGGCGCCGTCCTTGGTGATCTTCTTGATCATCGTGTAGACGCCGTGCTTGCCGTGGTTGGCGAGGGTCGCGTACGCCTGGGTCATGTCGACCACGCTGGCCCGGGCCACGCCGAGCGCGATGGACGGGCTGCTGACCAGTTCCGGGGTGTCGGCCGGGACGCCGAGGGCGACCGCGGTCTGCTTCACCTTGTCGGAGCCGACGTCCACGGCCATCTGCGCGTACACCGCGTTGACCGACTTGTCGGTGGCCTCGCGCACGGTGATGTCGCCGTAGGAGCGCTGGTCCTCGTTCTCGGGGGCGTAGGAGCCGCCGGTCCAGCCCTGCACGGGGCGCTTGTTGGTGCCGTCGTAGAGGGTGTTGGGGGTGATGGTGCGGCCGTCCGTCGTGCGGGCGTCGTTCTGTACGGCGGCGGTGAACACGAACGGCTTGAAGGTGGAGCCGGCCTGGAAGTCCCGGCGGGTGGCGTTGTTCGTGTACTGCTTGACGTAGTCGATGCCGCCGTACATGGCCACGAGTTCGCCGGTCTTCGGGTCGATGGCGGCGCCGCCCGCGCGGACGTAGGTGTCCACCTTGCGGTTCTTCTTGTCGAGCTTGCTCATCAGCTGGTCGTCGACGGCCTTCACGAACGCGTCCTGCTTGCTCTTCTGCAGGGTCGTCGTGATCCGGTAGCCGCCCGAGGCCAGCTCGTCCTCGGTGAGGATCTGGTTCTTGGCGAGGTAGTCCTTCACCGCGCGCACGAGGTAGCCGCGCTGCCCGGACATCCCGGTGGGCACGGTGGCGTCCTTGGGCGTCGGGAACTTGATCCCGGCCCGCTCGGAGGCGCCGAGCCAGCCCTGCTTGACCATGCCGTCCAGGACGTAGTTCCAGCGGGCCAGGGCGGCCGACTTGTTCTCCGGGTGCGCGACGACGTCGTACTCGCTGGGCGCGTTGACCAGCGCGGCGAGGTAGGCGGCGCGGGCCGGGTCGAGGTCCTTGGCCTTGACGCCGTAGTACGCCTGTGCGGCGGCCTGGATGCCGTAGGCGTTGCGGCCGAAGTAGCTGGTGTTGAGGTAGCCCTCGAGGATCTCGTCCTTGGACTCCGTGCGGTCCAGCTTGATCGAGATGAAGAACTCCTTCACCTTGCGGGTGACGGTCTGCTCCTGCCCCAGGTAGTAGTTCTTCACGTACTGCTGGGTGATCGTCGAGCCGGACTGCTTGCCCTTGCCGGTCGCGGTGTTCCAGCCGGCCCGCAGCATCGCCTTCGGGTCGACGGCGGACTCGGTGTAGAAGTCGCGGTCCTCGGCCGCCAGTACGGCGTGCTGGGCGTCCTTGGAGACCTGGGCGAGGGCGACGTTCTCCCGGTTGATGTCGCCGTCGCGGGCGATCTCGGTGCCGTCCGCGTACAGGTAGACGTTGGCCTGCTTCATCGCCAGGGCGTTCGCGGACGGGATCTCGACCAGCGAGTAGCCGACGAAGAACGCGCCGATGACCAGCAGCGCGACGGTGAGGACACCGCCGAGCACCATCCGCCAGGTCGGCAGCAGCCGCCGCCACCCGGTCCGCTTCCGCTTGGCCTTCTTGGCGGCCTTCCTGGCCTTCTTGTCGTCGCCGGGGGCGGCCTCGGGGGTCGCGGCGGTGCGGTCGGCCGCCGCGGCGGCGGCCGGGGTGGCGCGCGGGGAGGCCGCGGCGAGCTGGGTGGTGGGGGCGTCGACGGGGCCGGCGGGGTTTTTGGGGCGGCGCCCGGTGGGGCCTCCGGTGGGGTCGGCCGTGGAGCCGCTGCCGGGGGCTTCGGTGGCGCCTCCGGTGGGATGGGCTCCGTCGGCGTGGGCGGTGGGGCCGGCCGGTCCGGTGCCCGTGGCGCCCGCGCCCGCCGCCGCACCGGCCGCGCCGGCGGCACGAGCCGCGCCCGCCGCACGGGCCGCGCGGGCCGCACGAGCCGCGCCGATCGAACCGGCCGCGCCTGCCGTACCTGCCGGGCGGTCCGCCGGCGTGCCGGGCGTGCGGCGCGTCGCGCCGGTGCCCTCGCCCGCCGCCGGGCCGCCGGGGCGTCCGGCCGCGCCGGTGCCGGTGCCCGCGGCCGGGTCGTCCGGGGTGCGTCCCGCCGGGCCCCGGCCGCCGGAGGCGTTCGCGCCCCAGGTGATGCCGCCGGTCGCGGTCCGCGTACCGGGGCCGGACCCCTGCGGGGCGCCCGGGTCGGCGCCCGGCGCGGTATGCGGCTTCCGCTGCGGCAGCCGCCTCCTGTCCTGATCCGGACCCTGGCCCTGGCCCTGATCCGGTCCCTGACTCCGGCCCAGACCCTGCGGCTGTCCGGCCCTGCCCTGACCCTCGGTCTCCGGCCGGGCCTGCCGGTCCTGGGCCTGGGGGAGGGCCTTCGTCTCCGCCCGGCCCTCGTCCTCGGCGGCCGCCCGGTCCTCGGCGCGCCCCCCGGACCGTCCCGCCGACGCCGACGCCGACGGCGGTTCGGTCAGGGGCCGGTCCTCGGCCGGACCCCGCGTCCGACCCCGTTCACGGCCCCGGCCCCCGTCCCCGCCCCGGCGGTCACGTTCCTGGCCCTGGCCGTCGCCCTGCGCCCGAGCCTCCGGCTCGGACGATCCCGGCTGCGGCTGCGGCTGCGCCTCCTCGGCCCCGGGCTGTGCCTTGGCCTTCGGCTGCGGCTCGTCGCTCATGTCGTGCACGGACTCCTGTTTTCACGTCGTACGTCGCCGTACGCCCTCATGCGCTTCTGCGCCCCCGGATGAAGACTCACGCACCGCGCGTTCCGTTCCCGTTCCCGGGCATCTGGTCCGGAAAATGCGTGGCACGTCACGCCGCGTGCGCACTAGGCTCCTGCGCTTCGTGTCGGTGGACCTTCGGGAGGCGTGACGTGGGCGCTGGGCGGTTGTACGCGGCCGTCGCGGCGGGGGGATTCAGACGGTACGCGACCTATCGTGCGGCCACGTTGGCCGGGGTGTTCACCAACACGGTCTTCGGCCTGATCCTCGTGTACACCTACCTCGCGCTCTGGGACGCCCGGCCGCACCTCGGAGGCTACGACCGCACCCAGGCCGTCACCTTCGTCTGGCTGGGGCAGGCGTTCCTGTCGACGCTCGCGATCGGCGGGGGCGGTGTCGAGGACGAGCTGATGGAGCGCATCCGTACGGGGGACATCGCCGTAGACCTCTACCGGCCGGCCGACCTCCAGCTGTGGTGGCTCTCGGCCGACCTGGGCCGGGCCGTGTTCCAGCTGGTGGGACGCGGAGTGGTCCCGTTCGTGTTCGGCGCGCTGTTCTTCCCGGCCGCGCTGCCCTCGGACCCGGTGACCTGGCTGGCGTTCGCGGCCACGCTGCCGTTGGCGATGCTGGTGAGCTTCGGTATCCGCTTCCTGGTGGCGCTGAGCGCGTTCTGGCTGCTGGACGGGGCGGGTGTGGTGCAGATGGCGTGGCTGGCCGGGTTCTTCTGCTCGGGGATGCTGCTGCCGCTGAACGTCTTCCCGGGCGCCCTGGGCGAGACGGTGCGGGCGCTGCCCTGGTCGTCGATGCTCCAGGCCCCGGCGGACGTGCTGCTCGGTCACGCGGACCCGCTCGCCACGTACGCCTTCCAGGGCGCGTGGGCGGTGGCGCTGCTGGCGGCCGGGCGGCTGGTGCAGTCGCTGGCGACACGGCGGGTGGTGGTGCAGGGTGGCTGACGTGACCGACCTGCCCGGCCTCGCCGACCGGCCCGGCGTCACCCGGGCGGAGCAACGCGGGCGGCTGCGCGAGGGCCTGCGGGCGTACCGGCTGATCGCCGCCATGTGGATCCGCTCCACGATGGCCTACCGGGCCTCGTTCCTGATGACCACGTTCGGGAACTTCGCGGCGACCGGGCTCGACTTCGTGGCGATCCTGCTGATGTTCTCGCGGGTGGACGCGCTCGGCGGCTACAGCCTGCCCGAGGTGGCTTTCCTGTACGGGCTGACCACCGTCTCCTTCGGCCTGGCCGACCTGGCGATCGGGTCGATGGACCGGCTGGGGCGGCGGGTGCGCGACGGCACGCTGGACACGCTGCTGGTGCGCCCGGCGCCGGTGCTCGCGCAGGTCGCTGCGGACCGTTTCGCGCTGCGCCGGCTGGGCCGGGTCACCCAGGGCCTGCTGGTGACGGGCTACGCGCTGTCCGGCCTCGACCTGCACTGGACGCTGCCCAAGCTGCTGCTGATGCCGGTGATGCTGCTGAGCGGCGGCGGGATCTTCTGCGCGGTGTTCGTCGCCGGGGCGGCCTTCCAGTTCGCCGCGCAGGACGCCTCCGAGGTGCAGAACGCGTTCACGTACGGCGGGACCACGCTGTTGCAGTACCCGCCGACCGTGTTCGCCAAGGAGCTGGTGCGCGGGGTGACGTACGTCCTGCCGCTGGCCTTCGTCAACTGGCTGCCCGCCGCGTACGTGCTCGGGCGGCCGTATCCGCTGGGGCTGCCGGCCTGGACGGCGTTCGCCTCGCCGCTGGTCGCGGCGGCCTGCTGCGCGCTGGCGGGCCTCGCCTGGCGGGCCGGCCTGCGGTCGTACCGGAGCACGGGAAGCTGAAGGGGCGTATGCCGATGGACAGGCCGACGGAGGAACGGGACGGCGGGCCCGGAGAGGGGACCACAGGGGAGCGCCGCTTTGGACGGGACGGGCTCGGGGAGGGCCGTCTCGAGGGGAACGGACTCGGAAGGGGGGGCGCCGACGGGGCGTCCGGCGGGGTGTTCATCGAGCTGGACCGGGTCGAGAAGGTCTTCGACGTGCGCAAGAGGACCGGGTTCCTCAGGAGCGAGCGGCGGCAGGTGCGTGCGGTCGACGCGCTCTCGTTCACCGTGGCGCGTGGCGAGATGGTCGGCTACATCGGGCCGAACGGCGCGGGCAAGTCCACGACGATCAAGATGCTCACCGGCATCCTCACCCCGAGCGGCGGCCGGCTGCGCGTGGCGGGCATCGACCCCTCGCGGGAGCGGACCCGGCTCGCGCAGCGCATCGGCGTGGTGTTCGGGCAGCGTACGACCCTGTGGTGGGACCTGCCGCTGATCGACTCCTACCGGCTGATGCACCGCATGTACCGCATCCCCGACGCCCGTTACCGCGAGAACCTCGACCGCTGCGTCCAACTCCTCGAACTGGCCGACCTGCTGGACGTGCCGGTGCGGCAGCTCTCGCTGGGCCAGCGGATGCGCGGCGACATCGCGGCGGCCCTGCTGCACGACCCGGAGGTGCTCTACCTCGACGAGCCGACCATCGGCCTGGACGTGATCAGCAAGGCCAAGGTCCGCGGCTTCCTGCGGGACCTGAACGCCGAGCGCGGCACGACGGTGCTGCTCACCACCCACGACCTCCAGGACATCGAGCAGCTGTGCTCGCGCGTGATGGTCATCGACCACGGCCGCCTGATGTACGACGGCCCGCTGACCGGGCTGCACGAGGCGGGCGAGAGCGAACGGACCCTGGTGGTGGACCTGGAGCGGGAACTGCCGCCGATCGAGCTGCCGTCGGCGCGCGTGGTGCGGGTGGAGGGGCCGCGGCAGTGGCTGGCCTTCCCGGCGGGCAGTTCGGCGGCCCCGCTGGTGGCGCTGATCGCCGAGCGCTGTCCGCTGGTGGACCTGTCGGTGCGCGAGCCGGACATCGAGGCCGTGATCGCCCGGATGTACGGCCGTCCGGCCCCGAGCGCGGCCGAGGGCGCGGTCTCGTAGCCTGAGGCGCGGTGAACTCGTAGGCTGCTGTGCATGACCGATGCCGTGTCCTCCGCGTCCTCCGAGGGAGGCGACCAGCGGCGTCCGGCGCCGCCGGCCGCCCGGCCCGATCCCCAGCAGTTGCGCGCCTCCGACGCCGACCGTGAACGAGTCGCCGAGATCCTGCGGGACGCGCTCGCCGAAGGACGCCTGGACATGGCGGAGTTCGAGGAGCGGCTGGAGGCGACGTACAGCGCGCGCACCTACGGGGAGCTGGCGCCGATCACCAGCGACCTGCCGGCCGCCGGCGCCGTGACAGCCCCCGTGGTCCAGCCGGTCTCGCTCCTCAAGGAGCCGGTGCGCGGCGGGAGTTGGCTGAGCCGGATCACCGGCGGCGAGGGCTCGTCGTCGTGGGCGGTCGCCGTGATGTCCGGCTTCCAGCGCAGGGGCGCCTGGACCGTGCCGAGGCAGTTCAACTGCGTCGCCTTCTGGGGCGGCGGTGAGATCGATCTGCGCGAGGCGAACTTCGCCGACCGCGAGGTCGTGATCAACTGCGTGGCGGTCATGGGCGGGGTGAACGTGATCGTGCCGCCCGGCGTGGAGGTCGTCGTGCGCGGCATCGGCGTCATGGGCGGCTTCGACCACCGCGAGGAAGGCGTGCCGGGGGAGCCGGGCGCTCCGCGCGTGATCGTCTCCGGTTTCGCGTTCTGGGGCGGTGTGGGCGTCGAGCGCAAGCTCACCCGCGCCGAGCGGCAGGCGCAGAAGGAGGCCCGCCGCCAGGAGAAGCTGGAGCGCCGGGCCGACCGCCGCGAACTGCACGCGGGGCGCCACGAGGACCGCTGGGACCAGCACCGCGAGCGTCTCGAACGCCGTCTGGACGAGCACCGCGACCGTATCGAGGAGCGCCTGGAGGAGCACCGCGAACGGCGCGAGGAGCGGTGGGAGCGGCGGGAGCGCCAGCGGGACCGCTGGGAGGACCGCGGCCGGCGCGGCGGCAGGCACCACTAGGGCGCGTTTCGAGAGCCCCGCCTGCCCCGCGACGCCTGGCACGCGCGCTCGCCGCGTCGCCGACATCGTCCAGGTACGCTCAGTACGAGGGCGACCCTCCGCCTTGCGGTCACACGCGCCAGACGCCGCGGGGCCCGCCCTTCGGGCGGACAGCGCCGCTTTCGGAACACGCCCTGGGCGGGGTCCCCTCGGTCCTCCCTCTCGTGACTCCGGCTCCCTCTGCCCTTTTCCTCCGGTATCCGCCCTTTCGTCTGCCCCTTCCTTGCCCCTCCCGCGCCTCTTCCGGGTGATACCGGGAACTCCTGTTCCGTTCCGGGAGTAGGTCGGGTGGGGACAATTGGGCGCAGACGTACGCGGGACGTGTGCGGGAACGCGGAACGGGTGGAGCGGATGGAACGAAGGACACAGGCCGGCCCTGGCCCGGACCGCCCGGAGACGGCGCGGCCCGGCCGGCGCACGGGGGCGACCGCCGTACCGGCACCGGAGCCCGACGGGCGCGGCTCGGGGCCCGGACCGTACGGCCTGGGGTCCGGCCCGGACGGCCTCGGGTCCGGCCCGGAGGGCGGTGCGGGCGCGGCGGACGCGGGGGCGGCCTCCCGCCGCGCGATGACCGTGTTCAGCCCCGCCGACGAGGAGCGCCGGCGCGGAGTGCGCCGGATGAAGCTGACCGCGACCGGGCTGCTGCTGTTCGTGGCGGTGGTCTACGTCCTCGCCAAGGTCGCCCAGCACAGCGGCGCCGGCGCCTGGGCGGGCTATGTCGCGGCGGCCGCCGAGGCGGGCATGGTGGGCGCGCTGGCCGACTGGTTCGCGGTCACCGCCCTCTTCCGCCACCCGCTCGGCCTGCCCATCCCGCACACCGCGATCATCCCGACCAAGAAGGACCAGCTCGGCGTCTCGCTGGGCGAGTTCGTCGGCGAGAACTTCCTCTCCGAGGACGTCGTGCGCCAGCGGCTGCGCGCGGTCGGCATCGGCAGCCGGCTGGGCGTCTGGCTCGCCCGTCCGGAGCACGCCGACCGGGTGACCGCGGAGTTGGCCACGGCGCTGCGCGGCGCGCTCACCGTGCTGCGCGACTCCGACGTCCAGGCGGTGGTCGGCGAGGCGATCACCCGCCGGGCGGCGGTGCAGGAGGTCGCGCCCGGCCTCGGCAAGATGCTGGAGCGGATCGTCGCCGACGGCGGCCACAGACGCGTCGTGGACCTGGTGGTCTCCCGTGCGCACGACTGGCTGGTGCTGCACGGCGACTCCGTGATGGACGCCGTGCAGGGCGGTGCGCCCGGCTGGACCCCGAGGTTCGTGGACCGCAAGGTGGGCGAGCGGGTCTACCGGGAACTGCTGCGCTTCGTCACCGAGATGCGGGACATGCCGGGCCACCCCGCGCGCGGGGCGCTCGACCGTTTCCTCGGCGACTTCGCCGCCGACCTCCAGTCCGACAGCGAGACGCGGGCGCGGGTCGAGCGGCTCAAGGGGGAGGTGCTGGGCCGTGGCGAGGTCCAGGACCTGATCGCCTCCGCCTGGACCGCCGTACGGTCGATGATCGTCGCCGCGGCGGAGGACGAGCACAGCGAGCTGCGGCAGCGCGTGCGGGCCTCGCTGCTGTCCCTGGGCAACCGGATGGCGGAGGACCCCAAGGCGCAGGGCAAGGTGGACCGCTGGGTGGAGGGCGCGGCGGTGTACGTGGTGACGACGTACCGCCGGGAGATCACCTCCCTGATCACCGACACGGTGGCGGGCTGGGACGCCGAGCACACCACCCGCAAGATCGAGGCTCACATCGGCCGCGACCTGCAGTTCATCCGCATCAACGGCACGGTGGTGGGCTCACTGGCGGGCCTGCTGATCTACACGGTGTCGCGGCTGCTGGGGGCGTAGGGCGGCGGGGGCCCGCTCCCGGTCGGGGTGCGGGCGTACCGTCCTGGAGCGTGGCCGGGGCCGGGGCCGGGCCAGGGCAGCGGAGTGGGCGGACCGCGCGCGGGGCGTGACCGGGCCGCTTCGGGGGCACTCGCATGGCGTTCCGCTCGACGAGGAGGGAGCCCATGGCCACTGCTGAGGCCGCTGCCGGCCGTACCGTGACGACGAACATCCCCGCCAGACTCGACCGCCTGCCGTGGTCGCGCTGGCACTGGACGATCGTCGTCGGTCTCGGCACGGTGTGGATCCTGGACGGCCTGGAAGTCACGGTCGTCGGCAACATCGCCAGCCGGCTGTCGGAGCCCGGCAGCGGACTGTCGATCAGCTCCGGGCAGGTCACCGGCGTCGCCGCCGCCCTGTACGTGGCGGGCGCCTGTGTCGGCGCCCTGTTCTGGGGCCGGCTGACCGACCGCTACGGCCGCAAGAAACTGTTCATGATCACTCTGGCGGTGTACCTGGCCGCCACGGCCCTGACGGCGATTTCCTTCGACGCCTGGTGGTTCTTCCTCTTCCGCTTCCTGACCGGCTTCGGCATCGGCGGCGAGTACGCGGCCATCAACTCCGCGATCGACGAGCTGATCCCGGCCAAGCACCGCGGCCGGGTCGACCTCGTCATCAACGGCAGCTTCTGGATCGGCGCGGTCGGCGGTTCGCTGCTGTCGATCCTCGCTCTGGACACCGACTTCCTGGCCGCGAACGTGGGCTGGCGGCTGACGTTCGCGCTCGGCACCGTCCTCGCGCTGGTGATCCTGCTGGTACGGCGGCACGTCCCGGAGAGCCCGCGGTGGCTGCTGATCCACGGCCGGGACGGCGAGGCCGAGGAGGTGGTGTCCGGCATCGAACGCGAGGTCGAGCGTGAGCAGGGCAAGCCGCTGCCCGAGCCGCACGGCGAGATCACCATCCACCAGCGCCACAGCGTCTCGTTCCTGGAGATCGGCCGCACGGTCTTCGGCGACTACCGCAGGCGCGCGGTGCTCGGCTTCTCCCTCTTCATCGGCCAGGCCTTCCTCTACAACGCCATCACCTTCGGCTTCGGCGCGATCCTGACCAAGTTCTTCGACGTCCCCTCCGGCCACACCGGCTACTACTTCGCGGTGATCGCGGTCGGCAACTTCCTGGGCCCGCTGCTGCTGGGCAAGTTGTTCGACACGGTGGGCCGCCGGGTGATGATCTCCTCCACCTACCTCCTCTCCGGCCTGCTGCTCTTCGGCACGGCGTGGCTGTTCGACCGCGGCTCGCTGAGCGCGACGACGCTGACGGCGTGCTGGTGCGCGGTGCTGTTCTTCGCCTCGGCGGGCGCCTCCAGCGCGTACCTGACCGTCTCGGAGATCTTCCCGATGGAGACCAGGGCGATGTCCATCGCCTTCTTCTACGCCCTCGGCACCGCGGCCGGCGGCATCAGCGGTCCGATGCTCTTCGCCGACCTCACCGGCACCGGCAAGGTCGGCGACACGGTCCTCGCCTTCCAGATCGGCGCGGGCCTGATGTGCGCGGCGGGCCTGGTGGCCGCGTTCCTCGCGGTCAACGCGGAACGCCGCTCGCTGGAGGACATCGCCACGCCGCTGACGGCGGTGCCGGAGAAGGCGGGCGCGGCGGCGCGAGGAGGCGGCGCCGCCACCCGTGAGGCGACACCGCCGTCACCGCCGTCGTCGAGCGCGGCCTGAGGGGCCGACGGCGGCCAGGGGCGTGCCGCGGGAACACCCCGGCAGGGGGGCCGGTGTCGAGCGGCCCCCCTCTCGGCCCCGGACCAGCCGGGTCACTCGAAGAGGGCGACGAGTCCGTTCACCCAGATCGCGAAGAACAGGATGACCGCGAGGACCGCCGCCAGACATCCGAGCCCTGTCCGGAAGTCACGGAAGCCGCTCCTCCCACGGCCCTCCGCCGCCCCGGCGGAGGGAGGCGCGTCCCAGTCGACGGGACGTCCCACGGCCTCGGAGCACTCCGCCCGCACCGCGGCCAGTTGCTCCCGGGCGAAGGCCGTTCCGGCGAGCGACTCCGGGCCCCGCCAGGCGAGTACCCGCATGCGCTTCGGAGCGGTGTCGTACCGCGCCTCGAAGGCGGCGGTCTCGGCCGCGTCCCGGTCCTGTTCGAGATACATCCAGCGCCCCGCCTCCGCGGGCTCTCCGTACAGGCGGTACACCTCGGCCAGGCGCCGGCGCAGGGTCAGGTCGTCCGGGAAGGACGACACGAGCCCGCGCAGGCGCTGGCGCGCGACGGGCACCCGGCCGGCGGCCAGGTCCGCGTCGACTCGGGCAAGGGTGTCTCGCAGGGGCATGCACGAATGATCGGGTACGGCGACGATCACCGTCGAACTGGTTTTCGCCGCGCAGCGGCAACGGGGCTGCCCATCGGACCGTCCTCGGCGGACCACCCGCCCCGCTCCCCGACGCCCGGACCCTGACGACCGCTCGGCGCCGGCTCACCGGTCACGGGTGACCGGCCATCCGTCATCGGCCACCGGTCATCCGTCACCGAGGACCACCGGACAGCGATCGCTCACGCGGCGCGTCGGTCGGCGACGGCCCAGGAGGCGAGGGCGACGGCCCCGGCGACGCCGAACACGGACGGCCAGGCGCCGACCTTCTTGGCCAGCGGGTGCGATCCGGCGAACGCGGCGACGTAGGCGGCGGTGAGCGCACCGGCGGCCCTGCCGCCCGCCTGGCGGCGCCACTGCTGTGCGGCGGCGGCCCCGGCGACGGCCAGCACGGCCCCGCCCAGCTGCCGCTTCCCGGTCCAGCGGGCCACGCCGTACCCGCCGACGAGCCCGCTCGCGGCGACCACTGCCGTAGGAACCTTCGCCATCATTTGCCTCCCGCAGACACCGAACAGAAGCCGAACACCGAACAGAAGCCGAACAAAGCGAGGCTAACCCGCACAAGGGCACGCCCTGCGACCACCCCCGCGAACCGGCACCCGCCAGAACCTGCGGGTGAGACCCAGGTCACACCCGCGTCCCTCCTCGTCGCTGTCACACAAGGCCGCCGGGCTCCGTCGTATCTGTGCAACCACGACGCAGCAAGGACGAGGAGCCCACGATGGAACCCCGCATCAACTACTTCGAGAACGCCGTCGGAGCCAAGTTCCTCCGCTACATCAACTCCGCGGGCAAGGTCCTCTCGGACTCGGGACTTCCGGCCGCGACGCAGGAGCTGGTGAAGATCCGCGCCAGCCAGATCAACGGCTGCGGCTTCTGCACCGACATGCACACCAAGGACGCCGCACACGCCGGCGAGACCGCCCAGCGCCTGCACCTGGTGGCCGCGTGGCGGGAGGCGAAGGTCTTCACGGACGCCGAGCGCGCGGCCCTGGAACTGGTCGAACAGGGCACCCGCATCGCGGACGCGGCAGGCGGCGTCCCGGACGAGGCCTGGGAGAACGCCGCGAAGCACTATGACGAGGACCAACTCGCCGCGCTGGTCTCCCTGATCGCCCTCATCAACGCCTACAACCGCGTGAACGTCATCATCCAGCAGCCGGCGGGCGACTACCAGCCGGGCATGTTCGGCTGACCGAGCGAGGTGCCACCTCGGGCCCGCCGCATAGGGGAGGGCGGCGGGGAGAAGCGCACCCTTGTGGAAGGGCGGCACCGACCGCAACAGCCCGGCGAACGTGCCGACCAGCAGGCCTCCACCGTCGCGACAACCAGCACCCCCCTGTACGGCGCGCAATCCCGCGCTCCTTCCCCGGGACTGCCGCCACGCGTTCCCACCGGACCGGCGACCGCACCCACCTAACCCGGGCAAGGCGTTCCATGTGTGCATGGCGTCATCCAAAACGGAATAGACCGCTGCGGCGTAGGGGCAGGCAGTGCAGAACATCTCCGCCGGCACCCCCGCCCCGTACACCGGCACGCACGCCGACCTGACCGTCGTCGACGGCGGCGAGGGCCTGGACGACGACCGGGCGTGAGGGCGCTCGGGTGACGTTTACCTGAGTTCGTTGTCCGCCAAGGCCTGGATGAGCGCGCACCAGGTTCTGGCCTGCACCTGAACCACGGGCCCCTCCTGGCGCTTCGAGTCGCGTATGAGCGCACCGTCGTCGGCGTATGCGCACTCCACGCACTCGGTGCCGCTGCCACCGCTGTAGGAGGACTTGAACCAGTGAAGCTTGGGCGATGCTGTCATCAAGGCTCCTTGCTGATCCGCTCGATGAGCTCAGCCGTGGACTCGAAATCGAGCGCCTGTGCGCTGAGATACTGGAACGCCAACCTATAACGCTCCAATTCCTGCGGCTTTTCCATGAAGAGACCACCACCGATGAGGTCTACGTACACGACGTCCAGCTCAGGGGCCTGCCCGCGAAGGACGGCGAAGCTGCCTACGGCCGCTGCGTGCGCGCCACGCGCGAAGGGTAGGACTTGCACGGTGACGTGCGGTCGTTGGGACATGGCGAGCAAGTGCCCCAGTTGTTCACGCATGACCTCTCGGCCGCCGACCTGACGTCGGACCGCTGCCTCGTCGATCACGCACCAGATGTGCGGGGGTTCTTCGCGGTCCAGCAACTCTTGTCGCTTCATGCGGATGTCGACCATGTGTTGGACCTCGCGCTCCTCGCACTGCACCTCCGAAGCCCGGTGTACGGCCTCGGCGTAGGCCCGGGTTTGGAGTAGGCCGGGGATGTACATGCAGGCGTAATGGTCTTCACGCACGACCTCGTCTTCGAGGGTGAGCATGAGGTTCATGGACTCGGGGATGGAGTCGGCGAGTGATCGCCACCAACCCTGGATCTTGGCACCCTTGGCCAACTCGACGAGCGCCGTACGTTCCTCGTCTGAGGCCCCGTACTCACGGCACAGGGCGTCCACGGCGGGCCACTTCACCGTGCCTTCCTTCGTCTCGTAACGGCTGAGAGTCGCCTTGGAGATGCCGACTGCGGCTCCCGCCTCCTCCAAGGTCAACCCCTTCTGCTCTCGGAGTCGCCGCAAGTCGGCGCCCAGTTGGCGCCTACGGGTGGTGGGTCCAACTGCCATGCTCACAGCCCTTCGTGTCGATCCGGTAGATCGTCGTCTGTCCTGAGAGTGAACGGCAAGACGGTGTGCGCCGGGGGCGCGCATCGCGCAGCCGTGCTCCTGCGCGCAACGAGTGAGAGTTCCATTTTGAGAGTTTCACTGCAACTCTTAGTCGCTATGAAGTCACAGCGCGCACAGGGCGCCGACGGCCATGTAGGTGACGGAGCGAGCAATCTCATGGGTGATCCCATGGGTAACGCAGTAGGGAGCGCGAGGCGGGTGTGGAACCTGCCCTTCTCGGCAGAGGCGGAGGAAGTCGCCGGGCTACGCCGCCTTCTGCGGCTGCATCTAGAGCTCTGGAACGTGCAGGAGCTCAGTGATGCCGCTCAGTTGTGCGTCAGTGAGCTGGTGGCGAACGTCATCAAGCACGTAGGGCACGGAACCCCCGCCACGCTTGCTGTTTCCATGACTGACGCGCGCTTGCGCATCGAAGTCCACGACCCCGATCCCCGAGCCCTTCCGGCTCTGAGTGACGCAGACCTGGGTGCCGAGGCGGGGCGAGGCATGGTGTTGATCGACGCCATCGCCGACCGCTGGGGTGTCGACCTCACAGCCGGGCGAAAGTCGACATGGTGCGAGCTCAGCGTGAGTCCCGCCGATATCAACGGGCATGCCGCCGCCCATCGCGTGGCCCGAGCGGCAGGCATGCTGGGGTTCTACGCCCGTGCGACGATGCCGCAGCAGGGCGTCGCCTTCAGCCGACTGGGCGCGACGCTTGCGGAGGAGACGGCGATCGACGTCATGACCGATCTCCTCCACTGGTTCCATGCGCACGGCCAGGACCCGGACGATGTGCTTGACCGGGTGCAGGCCCATTTCGAAGCGGAAGCCGAGCCTGCTATTGGCCGACACGACGTTCCGCAGTCTCGCTTGTCATGACAGGCGTGCAGACTCCCGCACTAAGCGCTGCTGATGGCGTATCACCTCTGCGGAAGCCAGTAATCATCATGCGTTGGGCTCCCAACAAGGTGGTGGACTCGTCCGCGGTTTAAGCGCGCTCTGATGCCCTTCGCTTACGCCTCGCCCACACAGCGTCGTGGGCGAGGTGCTGGGAGACAGCCGGCAATCATGAGACTGAGTGCCTCGACCGTAAAACGTGCCGACCTTTTCATGCAAGGTCTGCCTCAGGGGTGACTCTTCAGAAATCGCTAGCTCAGTCTGGACGCCCAGGGATCTGCGTATGCTAGAACCTGGGCCAGGCGCAAAGGGCAGCCTTCGCCAAGCGTCGTTGCCGTTCATTGAGGGAGCTCGGGGACCAGTCTTCGTACCGGCGCAGATCTTCATTGAGGTGGAGCCCAGATTCCCGGTAGATCTCTTTCTTCACCGAGAACGGCTTGTTGCTCGCAGTGGCGTTCAGCTTCTTGTGGACGAGTGTCAAGTTTCCCAAGCGGTTGATTAGGTCTTCGTGTCCCTTCCAGGCATCCCATCCGACATGAGGGTGCTGCGGGTAGATGTGCTCGATCCACAAAACCGATGAGTCTCCGGTAGACTTCTCGGGCCCTTCGCTCTGAAGAACGGTCGACGTGCTGAAATAGTTTTCTAGCTCCGTAAGAAGGTGGCGCTGATATCCAGACTTGGCGTTTGGGATAGACAATTCCATGAAGTTTTCTTCAACTTGGTCGTCACTGCGAAGCAACGGTCGCAAGATGCTTTGGGCCTCATCTAGCGTTGCTTTATTGCGCACCGCATAGGCAACCTTGTACACGGCCGATTCGAGGCTTGACGAGTCGCCACTCGTAATGACGCTGAAGCGAACGAACGTAGTTACCAAGGATTGAAGGAGCGCTGCCTGGTCAGTTGCCGTGCCCCATTCATCGACGCACGAGAGCGCGGCCGGCAAGAGTGATGTTGCCTGTAGAGTTTGGATCGCCTTCAGCCATCGAGAGCACGCGGAATTACTGTGTATTCCCCCGAGGATGGCCTTGTACAGTTCAGCATCCGCAGCGAGGCTCTTAGAGAACTTGTAGGGATCCCTAAGGTCGTCCTTCGTGCTCGGTGTCGCCATCACAGCCTTGATCTCCTTGAAGAGTGACTGCTTCTTGACGTCCCCTCTGTGTGTGATCCATACGTGCCTAAGGAAGGTGTCTACCTTAGACGACGACTGAGACAAGCCGTAAACCTGCTCCCAGAAATCTTCAACGTCGTCGAGTTGATGATCTGGAGTCATTGAGAGAACGTGGTTCCGGAGGAGGTTCAGGGTAGAAAGACCCTTACCTCGGTCGTTTAGTCGCTCAAATACATCCGATACGTCATCCCAGTTGCTCGAGTGGATAAAAACGACCTTCAGGTTGTTGATTATGATCGAATGAAGTCTGTAAGCAAGTTCGATCGACGTGAATCCTTCCTGCTCCACATACCTGTCGAACTTTTGATCAAAGAACTCCCTGACTTTCCTGATGAGAACATGGGAGGCGACTCGGGTTTCAGCTTGACCGTCTTTTGGGAATTGCTGTATTTCCTGACGGAAGAATACGCGGTCAACTTTGTTCAGTGTGAGGAGGTACTCGGGGGTGGCACCCAGTTGGACGAATTTGATGATGTTGCCCAGTTGGATAGTTCGAGCCCCTTCGGGGTCCTTCTCCGCAAGTTTATCCCGGAGGACGGAGAGGAGAATTGTTAGTGTGGCAAGTCGCTGTTGCCCGTCCAGGATTTCTACAACATTGCGTTCTTCGTCTGCCTGGCCGACGAGGGCGCCCATGAAGTACTCGCGGGAATTAATGGTCTTTCCCGGGTAACGCTCATGAAAACTAATGATATCTTCCCAGAGTTCCTTGGCCTCTCCGGTCTCCCAGCTATACGGACGCTGAACGCGGGGAACCACGATTGGTGTAGCGGAGGAGGTCAAGAGGGTTCCGATTGGAACGGCGTTAGCGATCGTAGGCATTTCACTCCCTGCGTGGTTTGGCGTCCCCGCTGAAGGAAGCCGAGTAGTGAGCATTGTCTTCAGTTCGCGAGGCGGCAAACGTCTAGTAGCCGCCAAGGGGAGAATGGTGGGCATCCCGGCATATCGGGACGAATGTGTACGTATACCCTTGGATTAAGCTCGTTGGCGGTGCCTCCTGAGCGTAAGCCTTCGACTCAGGAGGCTAATGGGATACCTTCTAATTGCTCGAAGGGAACCTGCGCGCCGGGAGGGCTCGCCTTAGCGGGTGAGGTCGGGGAACGATTTCTCAATGATTTTGAGGAGCTCGCGAGCTGAGTCGGCGTCGAGCTGGATGCTTTGACTGACCTTGTCGAGGATCTGTCGTTCGGGGGATCCGTAGGTGTCCAGCTGTAGAACGCGTCGACCGTCTACGGTGAAGGTGCGAAATCCGCACGTCACGGGGCCATGCACTCTCTGAGTGTCAGAGGGTACGGGGTCGAATTTTTTGATCAAAGCCACGAGGACACCCTGCCTGAAAGGGCTGACTTGTGTCTATACCAGCTTTTCTCAGGCTCCGTCGAAGTGATGGACAGGCAACGCCGCGCCAGGCATGAGTGGTTGGGAGCGGGGTTGTCTGTTCTGCCCCTCCCTTCCCGCGCTTCCGTGCGCGGGACCGGCGCTCCTTCAATCGGTCGCGCCGTGACAACTCCCGTACCCCACCCTCGACCCGCACCAGCACTCCTCCCCGCGCTGCGGCGGCCACGCCACCGCGCGGCCGCGTGCCGCCAGCGTCGTCGCGTACTGGGGGAGCAGGGTCGGGTCCGCGGGGGACGTGGCCTCCGAGGCTGCGAAGGCCTCGTAGGAGGGGACCGTGCCGGTGACGATGCCCAGGTTCGGGGTGCCGGAGGCGGAGAGTTCCCGGAGCGAGGCCTCTATCGTCGCGAGGTGGGTCTCATGGGTCGGGTACTCCGTGGCGAGGTCCGGGTACGCCGCGAGGAGTTCGGTCAGTTCGGCCGCCGGCCAGTGCAGGACCGCCACCGGGAACGGGCGGGACAGGGCCTCGCGGTAGGCGCCCAGTTCCGCGTTCAGGCGGGTGATCTCCGCCCTCAGTTCCGCCGGGTTCTCCGAACCGAGGGACCACACCCGCTTCGGGTCGTGCAGTTCGTCCAGGGAGACCGGGGCCGAGTGCAGCGCGTCGGCCAGGGTGTCCCAGTCGTCGTGGGCCGCGCCCAGCATCCGGCGGACGCGGTGGCGGCCGTACAGGAGGGGGTGCGTGGCGTACGGCGGTTCGGGGACGTCCGTGAGCAGGAGGTCCATCGCCTCCGTGAACGTCTTGTGCGCCTGCTCCAGCTCGTCGTGGGTCTCCAGGGACTCCGCGATGATCACCCAGGGCGCCGGGTCGCGCGGGGCGGTGGTGCGGATGCCCTCGATGATCGCCCTCGCCTCGGCCTCGTGGCCGAACTCCCACAGGTTGGCCGCCTTCAGGGCGCGGACCAGCGCGGCGTTCTCCAGGGGCTCGGGGGAGGCGAGCAGGCGGTCGTAGAGCGCCGCCGCTGCCGGGCGGTCACCGGACAGTTCCAGGTGGGCGGCGGCCTGGACGAGGAGGGCCTCGGCGTCCTGCGGGTACAGGCCGGCGGTCCGCTCCAGGCGGGCCGCCTCGGCGGCGTGGTCGACGTTGGCGTTCGCGGCTGCGTGGGCGGGCGTGTCGGGGCGCATGGATGACACCGTAGCGCCGGTCGGTGACAAAAAGGAGGTATCCGCTGGCCGGCGGACGGCAGGCCGGCGTCGGCGGGACCGGCGTGGTCGGCGCGGTCGGTGTGCTCGTCAACGGCGACGGGCCGGTCGTCATGGCCCGCGCCGATGTGGACGCCCGCCCGGTGCGCGAGCGGACCGGCCTGCCCCACCGCCTGCCCCGGCGGGACGTCCCGGTCGACCACAGCCCCTTCTCCGACCCGGCCTCCGGCTCATGCCGGGCACCGGCGTCGGCGCCCGGGCCGTCGCCGCCCTGGCCCGGTCCCGGGGCATGACGGACGTCACCCCGCGGCCCCGGTCCCGCGGAGAAGCCTGTATAAGAGAGGGAGACCAGCAGCGTTCGCGTGAGAGAGGGGGGAGTCGGCCGTGATCCGTCACCGGGCCGGGGTACGCCCCGCCGCCGCGCTGCTCCTGCTCTCGCTCGTCCTCCTCCAGCTCGCCCTGCTCGACGCGGGCGGTCTGCACGCCGCCGTCGCGCTCGCCGCGACCGCGACCACCGCCGCCGCCTCGGCGCTCGTCGTCTGCGCGCTGCTGCTCGCGCGCTGCGCGCCCGTCGTGCCGCCCACCAGGGTGCGTACGGCCATCCGCGACCGCGATCTGCGGACGGCCTTCCTGCCGCAACGGGACCCCGACGCCGCGGGCCGGCGCCGGCCCCGAGCTCCCGGGGCCGCCCGCACGACGACCGTCGTCGCGTAGGGCATCGGCGCGCCTTTCCTTCTTCCCGCCTCTCGGTTCCTTCGGGTTTCTCCTGGCTTCCGGCTTCCGGTTTCCTGCCGGTCGCCGGTACCGCCAGTACCGTCCGTGCCGCCGTCTGCCCCGCGTGGGTCGTCATGCCGCCGCATCCGCATCGCGCGAACCCTCGCGCTTGCGCGTTTCCCCGTGTCCGGCACGACGAGACCCCCGGAGGGCTCAGCCATGTCCGTCTTCCCCTTCTTCGCCCGGCTCGTCGAGCAGCTCGCCGAACTGCTCCAGCCCGTGTTCCACGCGTCCTCGGCCGCCGCGGCCATCGTGCTGTTCACCGCGTGCGTACGGCTCCTCGTCCATCCGCTCTCCCGGGCCGCCGTCCGCGGCCAGAAGGCGCAGGCGGCGCTCCGCCCCCGAATCGCCGAGCTGCGCGAGAAGCACGCCAAGAACCCCGACCGGCTCCAGAAGGCGCTGGTCGAACTGCACGCCGAGGAGAAGGTGTCCCCGCTGTCGGGATGCCTGCCGAACCTGCTCCAGCTGCCCGCGTTCTTCCTGCTCTACCACCTGTTCTCCAGCACGGCGATCGGCGGCGACGGTCACGGGCTGCTCTCGCACCGGCTGTTCGCCGCGCCGCTCGGCGGGCGCTGGTTCGACGCGCTCGCCGACGGCGGGGTGTTCGGGGCGGCCGGGACCGTGTACGTCGGGCTGTTCGCGGTCGTGGCCGCCGTCGCCACCTTCAGCTTCCTGCGGGCCCGGCGGGCCGCCGCGGGCGGTGACGCCGGCGGTGCCGCCCCCGGCGGCGGTGAGCCGGTGCCCGGGCTCGCCGCCGTCGGCAAGGTGGCGCCGTTCCTGTCCTTCGGCACCCTCGTCACCGTGGCCGTCGTCCCGCTGGCCGCCGCGCTGTACGTGGTGACCAGCACCGCGTGGACGGCCGTCGAACGGGCGCTGCTCACGCGCTGAGCGCGCGGCGGGCACCCGCCGGCCGCGCCTACGGTCCAGTACGTGAACCGGGTCTTGCGGAGTGGAACGCGGGATTGGACGATCGGACAAGTCCTCCGCCCGCCGCGGCCGCCGCACCCAGGCCGCGCCGGCCGGTGGGCTGCCCGCTGACAAGGGAGTTGGGGACCATGAAGCTGCTGCGAGTCGGTACGGCCGGGGCGGAGCGGCCCGCGCTGCTGGACGGCGACGGGACGCTGCGCGACCTGTCGGGCGTCGTCGCCGACATCGACGGCGCGCTGCTCGCGGACGCCGCCGCGCTCGGCCGGGTCCGGGCCGCCGCCGACGCCGGGGAACTGCCCGCGCTGGACGCGGACGGGCTGCGGATCGGGCCGCCGGTCGGGCGGATCGGCAAGGTCGTGTGCATCGGGCTGAACTACCACGACCACGCCCGCGAGACGGGGGCCGAGCCGCCCGCCGAGCCGGTGGTCTTCCTCAAGGCGGCGGACACCGTGGTCGGACCGGACGACACGGTGCTCGTACCGCGCGGGTCCGTGAAGACGGACTGGGAGGTGGAGCTGGCGGTCGTCATCGGGCGCACCGCCCGCTGTCTGGAGACCGACGAGGACGCCCTCGCGCACATCGCCGGGTACACCATCGCGCACGACGTGTCCGAGCGGGAGTTCCAGATCGAGCGGGGCGGCACCTGGGACAAGGGCAAGAACTGCGAGACGTTCAACCCGCTCGGGCCGTGGCTCGTCACGGCCGACGAGGTGCCCGACCCGCAGAACCTGTCGCTGAAGCTGTGGGTCAACGGTCGGCTGCGGCAGGACGGGTCCACCGCCGAGCAGATCTTCCCCGTCGCCGAAGTCGTCCGGTACGTCAGCCGGTTCATGACCCTGTACCCGGGTGACGTCGTCAACACCGGGACGCCGGCCGGGGTCGCCATGGGTCAGCCCGAGCCGAAGCCGTATCTGCGGTCGGGGGATGTGGTGGAGCTGGAGATCGAGGGGCTGGGGCGGCAGCGGCAGGAGCTGAAGGAGGCGTAGGCGCTCCGCTGGGGGCGGGGCGCGGGGAGGTGTACGGCGCGGTTTCGGGTGCGGTGCGTCGTGGCCGGTCGCGTCGTTCCCCGCGCCCCTCGCCTACCGGTCCGCGCCCCTCGCCTACCGGTCCGCGCCCCTCGCCTACCGGGGGGTGCGGGGGAGTTCGGCGGGTGCCTCGCCGCCGTGGCCGGTCTCGCCGTTCCCCGCGCCCCTTCTCCGGGCCGCCGGGTTTCCGGGGGCCGCCCCCGCGCGCGCTCAGCCGAGGAGCGAGGCGAGCGTGCGCCACTCCGCCCTCGGGAGCGCGTCGCGGTTGTCGCTGCCCGTGACCACCTGGAGGGCCACGTGGTCCGCGCCCGCCGCGAAGAACTCCTCGATGCGCGCGCGGATGCGGGCCTCGTCGCCCCAGGCGAACACCGCGTCCACCAGGCGGTCGCTGCCGCCGTCCCGTACGTCGTCCTCGGTGAAGCCCAGGCGCAGGAAGTTGTTGGTGTAGTTCGGCAGCGCGAGGTACATCGCCAGGTAGCCGCGGGCGGTCGTACGGGCGGTGTCCGGGTTCTCGTCCAGGACGACCTTGAACTCCGGTGCCAGCAGCGGCGCTTCCCCGAGGGTCTCGCGGGCGCGGGCCGTGTGCTCGGGCGTGACCAGGTACGGGATCGCGCCCGCCGCCCGGTCCCTGGCCAGCTCCAGCGTCTTCGGGCCGAGCGCGGCCAGCACCCGCCGCCCGGCCGGCACCTTCGCGGCGTCCAGCGCGTCGAGGTAGGCGACCAGCGCCGAGTACGGGCGGCGGTACTGCTCGGCCAGCTTGGCGTGGCTCACCCCGAGCCCGAGCACGAACCGGCCCGGGTGGGCCGTCTCCACCTCGCCGAAGGCGGCGGCGCTCTCCTCGGCGTCGTACTGCCAGATGCTCTGGATGCTGGTGCCGACGACCAGCGTGGACGTCGCCTCCAGCAGCGGGAGCGCGTGCCGGGGTGCGCTGCTGCCGCCGAGCCAGGCCGCGCCGTAGCCCAGCTCCTCCAGCTCGGCGGCGGCCTCGGCGATCTCGCCGCGCAGCTCGGGTTCCTCCGCCCGCAGGCCGATGCTCCAGACGCCGTACCGGCCGATCGTCTCCTTCAGCGGGGCTGCCGTGTCGCTCATCGGTTCCATTCCTCCGGGCGGGGTTGCCGTGGTCGCGCGCGTGATCGCCGCGCCTACAGCCAACCCCAACCGGAGGTGCCGCGACGGTATTTCCGGCCGCCGCGCCGGGCTACTGCGCCAGGAACCGCTCCAGCGCCTCCACCACCAGCCGGTGGTCCTCCACCTGGGGCAGCCCCGACACCGTCACGGCGCCGATCACGCCGGCCCCCTCGACGGCGATCGGGAAGGAGCCGCCGTGCGCCGCGTAGACGTCGGGGTCCAGGCGGGAGGAGTCCTCGAACGTCGTGCCCTTGGCGCGGAAGCGGGCTCCGACCAGGTAGGAGGCGGCGCCGTAGCGCTCCACCACCCGGCGTTTGCGGGCGATCCAGGCGTCGTTGTCCGGGGTGGAGCCGGGCAGGGCGGCGTGGAAGAGCTGCTGGCCGGCGCGGTGGATGTCGACGGCGACGGGCGCCCGCCGCTGCCGTGCCAGCTCCACCAGCAGCGAGCCGAGCGCCCACGCGTCGTCGTGGGTGAAGCGGGGCAGGACCAGGCGGCGCTGCTGCTCCTCCAGCTCCTCGATCGTGGGAGCGGGCCGGGTGTCCGTCACGGCGTCGGTCCGGGGGGCCGTCACAGCGTCACCGTCACACCGTCGCGGGCCGAGCGGCGGGCCGCCTCCAGGACGTCCAGCGCGGCGGCCGCCTCGCGGGCGGTCACCGGGTTCGGCGCGCCCTCGCGCAGGGCGGCGGCCACCGCGGCGTAGTACGCCGGGTAGTCGCCGGGCAGGGTCGGTACGGGGCTGCCGCCGCCGGTCACCGGCGACTCTCCCGCGCCCACGCGCCCCCACAGCGCCTCCTCCTCGCGGCCCCAGGCGTCGCCCTCGGTGCCGGGGCGGCGTCCCTCGCGCAGGGCGGCCTCCTGCGGGTCGAGGCCGTACTTGACGTAGCCCGCCTCGGAGCCCAGGACGCGGAAGCGCGGGCCGAGTTGGGCGGTCGTCGCGGAGACGTACAGGTGGGAGCGGACACCGTTCGCGTGGGTCAGCGCGAGGAACGTGTCGTCGTCGGCCTCCGCGCCCGCGCGGCGCACCACCGCCTCGGCGTACACCTGGGTGACCGGGCCGAACAGGACCAGGGCCTGGTCGACGACATGGCTGCCGAGGTCGTAGAGCAGACCGCCGATCTCCGCCGGGTCACCCGACTCCCGCCAGCCGCCCTTCGGCCGCGGCCGCCACCGCTCGAACCGGGACTCGAACCGCCACACCTCGCCGAGCTCGCCCTTCGCGATCAGCTCGCGCAGGGTCAGGAAGTCGTTGTCCCAGCGGCGGTTCTGGAAGACGGACAGCAGCAGCCCGCGCTCCTCGGCGAGGTCCGCCAGGGCGCGCGCCTCGGCCGCCGTGCCGGCCAGCGGCTTGTCCACGACCACCGGCAGGCCCGCCGTCAGCGCCGCGGTGGCGAGCGGGACGTGCGTCTTGTTCGGGGAGGCGATGACGACGAGGTCGAGGTCGTCGGCGCGGGCGAGCAGCTCGTCGGCGCCGGCGACCGTGCGGACGTCCGGGAACTCCGCCCGGGCCTCGGCCTGCCGCTCCTCGTTCGAGGTGACGACCGTGTCGAGGACCAGGCCCTCGGTCGCGGCGATCAGCGGGGCGTGGAAGACGGAGCCGGCGAGGCCGTAGCCGATCAGGCCGACGCGGAGGGGGGCACCGGGCGCGGTGCCGGTCATGGAGCCAGTCATGCCTCCCACTTTCGCAACGCTGTTGCCAAAGTGCAAGCGCGGAGGAGAATGAGACGAGTGGGCCGCGGCGCGGGTGCTTGAACGCGCCGGTGGCGCGGTGAGGAGTGGCGGAGCGGTGCGGAAGGCGGGGTGGGCGCGGTGACGACGGGAAGCGGGTCCGGCGGCGGGGCGGAGACGGAGGCGGCGGCGCGGGCGGGAAGCGAGGCGGCCGGGGGTGTCTCCGGGGCGCCGGGTGGCGCCTCACGGCTGCCCGGCGGCCCCTTTGGCGTCAACCTGCTCGGGCTGCGCAGCCACAACGCCGCGCTGGTGCTCGATCTGCTGCGCCGGGCGGGGGCCGACGGGATCAGCCGGCTGGAACTGGCCGAGCGGACCGGGCTCACCCCGCAGGCCGTCAGCAAGATCACCGCCCGGCTGCGCGAGCGCGGGCTCGCCGCGGAGGCGGGCCGCCGCGCCTCCACCGGGGGCAAACCGCGCACGGTGCTGCGGCTGGTCCCGGAGGCCGGGCACTCGGTGGGCGTGCACGTCGACCGCGACGAGGCGCGGGCCGTCCTGGTCGACCTGAACGGCACGGTCGTCGGGGAGCGGCTGCGGCCCCTGGACCTGGACGCGGCGGAGGGCGCCCAGACCGTCGTCGAGGCGGTGGCCGTGCAGGCCGAGGCGCTGGTGGGCCAGGTGCTCGGGGCAACCTCCGCGCGGGCGGCGTCCGCCGCGACCCTGGTGGGCGTCGGGGTCGCGCTGCCCGGTCCGCTCGACCACCGGCGCGGAGTGCTGCACCGGGTCACCGGGTTCCCGCTGTGGGACGGCTTCCCGCTGCGGGACGCGCTCCTCCGGCGGCTCGGCGTGCCCGTCGTGGTCGACAAGGACACCAACGCGGCCGCCCTGGGCCTCGCGCTCACCGCCGCCGAGGACGGCGGCGGCTCCTTCGCCTACGTCCATCTCGGTACGGGACTGGGCGCCGGGCTGGTGATCGGCGGCGCCGTGCACCGGGGGGCACGGACCGGGGCCGGGGAGTTCGGCCACCAGGTGATCCAGCTCGACGGACCGCCGTGCGGATGCGGTGACCGGGGGTGCCTGGAGGCACTGTGCCTGGCGGCCGTGGAGCGCGGGGACGTCGAGGAGGCCGCGCGGGTGCTGGGCGTGGGGGCCGCCAACCTCGTCGGGCTGCTCGACATCGACCGGGTGCTGCTCGGCGGCCGTACGGTCGCGGCGGCGCCCGGGGTGTTCGCCGCCGGGGTGGGGGAGCGGGTGGCCGCGCGGGCGGCGCGCCAGGGCGTGCCGGGCGAGGCGGTGCCGGTCCTGGCCGTGCCGGGCGGCGCCCGGACCGTCGCGGAGGGGGCTGCGCAACTGCTGCTGGCGCCGGTGTTCGGGCGGGGGGAGGGGTGAGGGGCGGGGAGGGCTGAGGGGCGGGGAGTCACGCGAGGCGCGTCGGCGCCCGGCGTGACCGGCCTGCGATGCGCGCCCGTGACCGCACGCCCAGCGTCCCCGGAGCCGGCCGCACGCGTGACCGCCCCCTCCGCGCCCCCGAGCCGGCCGCACACGGCGGGCCGCCCCCGTGACCGCCCCTCCGCGCCCCCGAGCCGTCCGCCCCCTGGCCGAACCCCGCGCCCCCGCGCCCGCGAGTGGAGCCCCCCGCCCCCGGTCTGCGACGATCCCCGGGTGGACTACCCGAACGACCAGGCCCCCGGCGCCCCGGTCCGCTCCGGCATCCCGGAGCACGGCCGGATTCCCAAGTACTACGCGGTGAAGGCGAGGATCGGCCGCCTCGTCGGCGAGCTGGGGGAGGGCAGCCCCATCCCCACCGAACGCGACCTGTCCGAGGAGTACGGCGTCGCCCGCGAGACCGTGCGGCAGGCGCTGCGCGAGCTGGTGCTGGAGGGCAAGCTCCGCCGCCGGGGCCGGGGCACGGTCGTCGCCGGGCCCAAACTGGAGCAGCCGCTGTCGCTGGCCAGCTACACCGAGGGCGTGCGGCGGCAGGGCCGCACCCCCGGCCGTGCCCTCGTCTCGCTGGACCGCTTCCCGTGCCCGGACGCACTCGCCGACGAGACCGGGCTCAGCCGGGGCGAGCCCGTCTGGCACCTGGAGCGGGTGCTGCTCGCGGACGACGAGCGGGTCGGCCTGGAGAGCACCTACGTGGCCGTGGCCCGGGTGCCCCGCCTGGACGCCGACTTCGACCCCGACTCCTCCTTCTACGCCTATCTGCGCGGCCTGGGTCTCGCCTTCGGCGACGCCGACGAGCGCATCGAGACCGTGCTCGCCACCCCGCGCGAGGCGCTGCTCATCGGCACCCCGCCCGCGCTGCCCATGCTGCTGATCCACCGCTTCTCGCGGGACACCGGGGGCCGGCCGCTGGAGCGGGTGCGCAGCCTGTACCGGGGCGACCGCTTCTCCTTCACCACCCATCTGCGTGGCTGAAACCGACCTTCGCTCCCCCTCCGCTCCCTGAGGGAAAAGCCACTTCCGACCGGAATGACAGTCACGAAAAGGTAACGGGTCTAGCCCAATGCAGATGGTTCGTTCAGGCTCTCGTTGTCAGCCGGACTCTGCCGGTTCCGTACACAAGGAGCGTCGCCGTCGTGAAAGTGACAGTCGTCGGAGCCGGCGTGGTGGGCACCATGCACGCCTGGCAGGCGGTGGAACGCGGCCATGAGGTCGTACAGATCGAACGCGAGGCCGAGGCGCGCGGCGCTTCGCTGCGCAATTTCGGCCAGATCTGGGTGAGCGGCCGGGCGTCCGGCGAGGAACTGGAGACCGCGCTGCGGGCCCGCGAGCTGTGGGAGGAGATCGGCGCCCGGGTACCCGCGCTGGGCTTCCGCGCCAACGGCTCCCTCACCCCCGTGCGCGGCGAGCTGGAACGGGCCGTCGCCGAGGCCGCTGTCGCCCGCCCGGACGCCGCCGCCCGCGGCCACAAGCTGCTGACCCCGGCCGAGGCCCGCGCCCTCAACCCCGCCCTGCGCGGGGAGTTCGACGCGGCCCTGCACTGCGAGCGGGACGCCGCCGTCGAGCCGCGCACCGCGCAGCTCGCCCTGCGCGCCGAACTGCTCAGGCACCCGAACTACACCTTCCTGCCCGGCCGTGAGGTGCGCGAGGTCGTCGGCGCGGGCACGGTCCGCGACGACCACGGCGACGTGCACCACGCCGACGCGGTGGTGCTGTGCACGGGCGCCTGGCTCGGCGGGCTGGTGCGCGAGCTGGCCGGCCCCGACCTGCCGGTGCGGCGGGTGCGGCTCCAGATGATGCAGACCGACCCGCTGGGCGAGCCGCTGACCACCTCGGTAGCGGACGCCGACAGCTTCCGCTACTACCCGGCGTACGCCTCCGGCGCGCTGGACGCGCTCAACGCGGCGCAGCCGCAGCCCGAGACCGCCGCCGCGCACCGGATGCAACTGCTCATGGTGCAGCGCGCCGACGGCGGGCTGACCATCGGCGACACACACGAGTACGAGCACCCGTTCGCCTTCGACACCGTCGAGGACCCCTACGACCACCTCACCGGGGTCGTGGAGTCCCTGCTCGGCCGCCCGCTGCCGAAGATCCGCCGCCGCTGGGCGGGGGTGTACGCGCAGTGCACCGACCCGTCCCGCGTGGTGCACCGGCAGCAGGTGCGCGAGGGGGTGTGGCTGGTCACCGGGCCCGGCGGGCGCGGCATGACCTGCTCCCCGGCGGTCGCCGAGCGGACCGCCGACGAACTGGGCTGGTGAGAGGAACCATGAACATGACCGATACGCACACCCCCGAGACCCCCGGCACCCCCGAGACCCCCGCCGTCTCCGGGATCCCCGCCGTCTCCGAGACCCCCGCCACCTTCGAGACCCCCGCCGCCTCCGGGACCCGTGACGCGCGGGAGCTGCGCCTCGTCGTCCTCGACATGGCCGGCACCACCGTCGCCGACGGCGGCCTGGTGGAGCGGGCCTTCGCCGCTGCCGCCGCCGAACTGGGCGTCGAGCCCGGCTCGGCCGACCACGCCGACAAGCTCGCCCACGTCCGCGCCACCATGGGCGAGTCGAAGATCTCCGTCTTCCGCCACCTGTTCCGCGACGAGGACCTCGCGCAGAAGGCCAACACCGCCTTCGAGCGGGCCTACGGCGAACTGGTGGACGGCGGGCTCGTCGCCGCGATCCCCGGCGCCCGCGAGGCGATCGAGGAGATCCGGGCCGACGGCCGCACGGTGGTCCTGACCACCGGCTTCGCCCGCGTCACCCAGGACGCCGTCCTCGACGCGCTCGGCTGGCGCGACCTGGTGCCGCTCACCCTGTGCCCGGCCGACGCGGGCGGCCGCGGCCGGCCGTACCCCGACATGGTGCTCACCGCCCTGCTGCGCACCCGGGCCGCCGACGCCGTCCACCAGGTCGCCGTCGTCGGCGACACGAGCCACGACGCGCTCAGCGGCGTACGCGCCGGCGCCGGCCTGGTCGCCGGGGTGCTGACCGGGGCGCACACCGAACCCGAGCTGCGCGCCGCCGGCGCCACGCATGTGCTGCCCTCCGTGGCCGCGCTTCCCGCCCTTCTCCGAGGAGAACGATGAGATGAGCACCCGTTTCGACTCCGTCACGGTCGCCTGTGACGGCGACGTCGTCCTCGACGCGCTCGGCCTCACCGTCGCGCCCGGCGAGGTGATGGGGCTCCTCGGGCCGTCCGGGGCCGGCAGGACCACCGCGCCGCGGGCGGTCGCCGGGTTCGTACGGCCCGCGTCGGCGCGGGTGCCGCTCGGGGGCGGGACGTGTCGGACCTGGCGACGACTGGTACCGGGCGATCGACGGTGTGAAGATCACACAGCCCTGATCCGGCCGGGGTCGCTCGCGGCCGGTGCTGACTAGGCTGGGGGGCGTCGGTACGCCGTGGTTCCGGCGCCCCCGCCCGTACGACCGCAACGCACGCCAGGAGACGCACAGACATGGCAGACCGCAAGCCCATCGAGTCGTGGCTGACCGACATGGACGGTGTCCTGATCCACGAGGGTGTTCCGATCCCCGGCGCCGACGCCTTCCTCAAGAAGCTGCGGGACTCCGGCCGGCCCTTCCTGGTCCTCACCAACAACTCCATCTACACCCAGCGCGACCTGCACGCCCGGCTGCTGCGCATGGGCCTGGACGTGCCGGTGGACAACATCTGGACCTCCGCGCTCGCCACCGCCCAGTTCCTGGACGACCAGCGGCCCGGCGGCAGCGCCTACGTCATCGGCGAGGCCGGCCTGACCACCGCGCTGCACGAGATCGGCTACATCCTCACCGACCACGAGCCCGACTTCGTGATCCTCGGCGAGACCCGCACGTACTCCTTCGAGGCGCTGACCAAGGCGGTGCGGCTGATCAACGACGGGGCCCGGTTCATCGCCACCAACCCCGACAACGTCGGCCCCTCCGTCGAGGGCGACCTGCCCGCCACCGGTTCCGTCGCCGCCCTGATCACCGCGGCGACCGGGCGTAAGCCGTACTTCGTCGGCAAGCCCAACCCGCTGATGATGCGCGCCGGGCTGAACGCGATCGGCGCGCACTCGGAGACCTCCGCGATGATCGGCGACCGGATGGACACCGACGTGCTGGCCGGTCTGGAGGCCGGGATGCGGACGTTCCTCGTCCTGACCGGCGTCACCCAGCCCAAGGACGTGGACCGCTACCCGTTCCGGCCGTCCGAGGTCGTCGACTCCATCGCCGACCTGGTCGACCGCGTCTGACCGGCCCCTCTTCGTCACCCGTACGGAGCAGCAGGGGCCGTGCCGGGATGCGGGCGCGGTGGCCGGGAGGTCTCCTGTCAGCGGAGGTCTCACGATGGGTTCACTGCGCCTGACCGTCTGCGCGGGGCTGCTGGTGGCCGGCGCGTTCGCCCCGGCGCTCGACACCAACGGCGCCGCGGGCCCGGCGGACCGGCTGGAGGACACCGGCCACAGCCGCGTCGCGACGACCACGTCGGCGCCCACCGATGACAAGTCCGTCGGCGGCCGCTCCCGGACCGGCTCCGGCACCGGTGACGCCGTCGGCCGGAGCCCGGGCGCCGACGACCCGAGCACAGGCGACCCGAGCGCCGACGGCTCCGCCGCCGGCGACTCCGGCGTCGTACCGGCGCCCGCCACGCCGACGCC
This sequence comes from Streptomyces sp. NPDC093260, assembly GCF_040683715.1. Lineage (NCBI taxonomy): Bacteria > Bacillati > Actinomycetota > Actinomycetes > Kitasatosporales > Streptomycetaceae > Streptomyces > Streptomyces sp. NPDC093260. The sequence goes on along the minus strand of NZ_JBFBEK010000045.1, from coordinate 8,876 downwards.
GCCGGCCTCGGCGTCCGCCTCCGCTTCCGCGCAGGCCGTGCCGAAGACCCCCGGCACGGCGCACGCGGTGACCGGACTCGTCCTCGCGGCCGCCGCCGCGGTCGCGGTCGTCCTCCTGCCCCGGGCCCTCGGCCGGGACCGCGCCCGCCGTACGCACCGGGGAACGGACTGAGGGAGCGATCACCATGCCCGACACCCAAGGCCACCGGCACGGCGCCGGCCGCCTCCTGACCGGGGCGGCCTGGCTGGTGCTGCTGCTCGGAGCGTGGCTGTGGAGCGGCGGGGGCGGCCAGCGGGCCGACCTGCCGCAGTGGCGGCCCGGTCCCGCGACCGGCGACATGGCCGCCGCCGGCCGCCCCGACCGGACCGGCCCGGCGGCCCCCGGCACGCCACTCCCCACGAGGCCCGTGAGTCCCGCGCGCACCGTCCGCGCCCCTGCGTCACCCGCCTCCGTGCACCTCCCCGGAACCGGCCCCTGAGCCGTCCCCGCCTGGCAGCATGGACGCGTGGCGCACGACCAGCGCACCAGGGGGGAGCCGCATGGACGGCATGAAGGGAGGCCGCCCGTACGTCCCGGGAGCCCGGACGCGGGTGCCCGCGGCGCTGCTGGGGGCGGCCCTGCTGCTCGCCGGCTGCTCCCTCGACGGGGGAGACGACGACGGACACGGCGGCGCGCACGCGGCCGTCACCCAGCAGCCGAAGGACGGCGACCCGTACTGGGTCGACCCGGACAGCCGGGCGGCCCGGCAGGTCGCCGCGTACACCCGGGCCGGCCGGACGGCCGACGCCGCGCGCATCCGGCGGATCGCCGAGCAGCCGACCGGCGAGTGGATCGGCCCGGAGAACCCCGAGCAGGAGGCGCGCGGTTTCACCGAGGCCGCCGCGAAGGCCGGCCGTACCGCGCTGCTCGTCCTGTACGACATCCCGCACCGCGACTGCGGCCAGTACTCGCAGGGCGGCGCGGCCGACGGCCACGCCTACCGCGCCTGGATCGACGGCGTGGCCCGGGGCATCGGCGACCGCGCCGCCACCGTCGTCCTGGAGCCGGACGCCGTGCTGCACCTGGTGGACGGCTGCACCCCCGAGGAGTTCCGCGAGGAACGCTACGACCTCCTCCAAGGAGCGGTGACCCGGCTCACGTCCCTGAAGAACACCAGGGTCTACCTGGACGCCGGGAACGCGGGCTGGGGCCACCCCGACCAGATCTTCGAGCCGCTGCGCCGCGCCGGCGTGGAGCGGGCCGACGGCTTCGCCGTCAACGTCTCCAACTTCTACTCCACCGAGGACTCCCTCGCCTACGGCAGGCAGCTGTCCGCGAAGGTCGGCGGCAAGCACTTCGTCATCGACACCAGCCGCAACGGCAACGGCCCCTACACGGCGGGTGATCCGGGCGAGCGCTGGTGCAACCCGCCCGGCCGCGCCCTCGGCGAGCCGCCCACGACCCGCACCGCCGACCTCCTCGCCGACGCCTACCTCTGGGTCAAGCGCCCCGGCGAGTCCGACGGCACCTGCAAGGGCGGTCCGAAGGCGGGGGAGTGGTGGGAGGAGTACGCGCTGGAGCTCGCGGCGGCGAGCAGGTAGCGGAAGCAGCCGACGCCTGGGGGCGCCCCCTCTCGGAGCGCTCGAGTCGCCCGTCCTACGGCACCCTCACCCACCGCGCCTTGCTCGGCGTCCCCTGGTCGTCGTCCACGAACAGCATGTACCAGCCCGACGGCACCAGGTTCCGGCTCTTCGGCACCGTCACCGTGATCCGGTCGCCCAACGCCCTGAAGTCCAGGGCGACGGAGCGCTGGTCGACGTCCGTGACATGGGTGGAGGCGCTCGGCCGGATCAGCCGGGCCTTGCGGACGGCCGCCGCGTGCTGCGAGGTGAACGTGGCGGAGGCGCCGCGCGCGACGGTCTGCGGGCCGCCCGACAGCGTGGGCCGCGTGCCCCGGAACAGATACGGCGGCGTGTAGATCTCGATGCGCTGCTCGAAGGTGCCCGGCTTGGTGTTCGCCTTGTCGCCGTAGAGCGAGTCGGAGCCGAAGAACATCACCCGGCCGTCGGGCAGCAGGACCGAGCCCGCGTGGTAGTTGCGGCCCACCAGCGGATCGGCGACCCGCCTGAAGGCGTTGGTGCGCGGGTCGTACAGCCGGGCCTGGAGGATGTTCGAGTCACCGCGCCCCCGGTAGTCCTGCGAGCCGCCGGAGACGAGGACCGAGTCGTCGGGGAGGATCGAGGTCTGCGGGTAGCGGGTGCCCTTGTCGAGCGAGGGGCCGTCGGTGAAGCGCGGGTTGCTCGCCCTGAGGTCCACGATCCGGGTCCTCGGGGTGGACAGCTTGGACTCGCCGACCCCGCCGCCCCCGACGACCAGGTACTTCTCGTCCTGCGCGGGCGGCAGCAGCACCGTCGCCGAGGTCTCCGTCATGTCCGGGTCGCTCAGCCCCGGCACCTTGGTGAACCTGTTGCCGGCCACGTCCCAGACGCCCGGGTCGCGCCCCACGTCGGCGGGTCCGTAGCCGGCGTTCGAACCGGAGTAGAAGATCTTGCCGTTCGCTGTCAGGAACAGCGCCGGGTAGGTCGGGAACTGGCGGGTCCTCGGGGTGTACGACCACGTCCTCGTGCCCGGGTCGAAGATCTCGTTCTTGCCCGGCACCAGTTGCCCGATGTCGTCCAGGCCCGAGACGCTGAGGATCTTCCCGTCGCTGAGCGTGGTGAGCGTCGGGTACCAGCGGGCCTCGTTCATCGGATCGACCCTGATGTACTTCTCCGCGACCGGGTCGAACTCGTAGGCGTCCCGGATCCCCTGGAAGTCCTTCTTGTCCAGGGCGAGCTTCTGCGCGATGCCGTAGGTGTTGCGGGCGTCGGCGCCCTTCAGGCCCTTGATCCGGTAGTTGTCCTGGGTGCCGGTCTCGTACGTCGTGCCGCTCTTCAGCGCCTCGACGTAGATCCGGCCGAGGCCCGGGGTGTTGCCGAGGAACTTCCCGGTCCTCTTGTCGAAGTTCTTCCTGGCGCGCGGCACCAGCACCGGGTTGCTGGAGACGAACGTCCTGCCGTTCGCCCGGCCGGTGAAGGAGGTGCCGGCGGGCAGGGTGATCGGCTTGTCGGGGTTCTCGTTGTGGACGATCATCAGGCCGCCGGCCTTGGTGACGTCGCCCTTCAGCTTCTCGTACCGCCTGGTGCCGCCCGCGATCAGGACGGAGCCGTCGGCGAGCTGGGTGTGCCCGGTGCAGAACAGGTCGTTCGGCGTGGGCACCTTCTTGACCGTGCCCCTGACCGGGTCCCAGATCCGCGAGTCGAACCTCTTCGCGTCGAAGTTCGCCTGGTTGTTGCCCGAGCCTGCCACCAGCAGCACCTTGCCGGTGTGCAGCAGCACGGCGTGGATCGTGTCCTGCCGGTACCCCTCGGGGAACTCCACGATGTCCCAGTGGCCGTTGGCGGCCTTGTACCCCGGCTCGTTGATCTTGTACTGGTGGTAGCGCTCGGCGCCGAACCGGTACATCCACGGTGCGTTCATCCCGGCCAGCGCGAGCACCACCACCGCGCCGATCCCGACCCGCCGGGCCCGGCGCAGCCCGGCCTGCTGCCGCCTCATCCCTCACGACCTCCCGCCGCGCCCGGCCCCGCGGCATGGGCGTACGCCGGCGGTACGGCGTCCTCGGGTCCGGTGGGCCCCTGCGGCGGCGGCGCGGGGGTGGGGGACGCGCGCCGGTCGCGGTGCAGGGTCCACCGCCAGACGAGGATCGGCGAGGCGGTGACGATCAGCGCGAGCGAGGCCCAGGTCAGCATCGCCGGGTGCGGATGCCCGAGGGCGGCGCCGGCGGCGATCGAACCGCCGAAGACGGCGATGAAGAACCAGTGCACGCGAAAGGTGCCGAACAGGGTGTCGGGGCTCGCCGACTCGCCCTTCGGGGTCACCACGAACCGGCTGCGGCGGCGCAGCACGGCGTCGGTGAGCGAACGGGCGTAGATCGGCGCCGACACCGCCGACATCACCATGCCGGCCACCCCGCCGGAGCCCTCGGGTTCGTGCGGGGAGACGTTGTGCCGGCGGTTCCAGACGTACAGGCCGATCTGGAGCGCCGAGGCGTTGCCGTACAGCATCAGCCACACCGTCGGGTCGATGTTCACGCCGGAGGCGCCGAGGCCCAGGAAGAGCGCGCAGCTCAGCGCGGCCAGCATCCAGTTGAGGGCCGACATCGGATAGAAGACGATCATCATGGTGTAGTGGAAGAGCCGGCCCGGCGGCAGTGAGCCGAAGCCCTTCCAGTACTGCTTGAGGATCGTCTCGTACGTCCCGCGCGACCAGCGCAGCTGCTGGGTGAAGAAGTCCGTCCAGGCCGTCGGGCCCTCGCCGACGGCGAGCACGTCCGGGGTGTAGACCGACTTCCACCTGCGGCCCGTGGCCGGGTTCTTGGCGCGGTGCATCTCGAAGCCGGTGGCCATGTCCTCGGTGATCGAGTCGTACAGGCCGCCGATCTGCCTGACGGCGCCGATCCGCACCGCGTTGGAGGTGCCGACGAACATCGGGGCGCCGTAGCGGTTGCCGGCGCGCTGGATCAGGGCGTGGAAGAGGAACTGCTGCGACTCGGCGGCCTTGGTGACGAAGGTGTCGTAGTTGCCGTAGACCTGCGGGCCGATGACGAAGCCGACGTCCGGGTCGCGGAAGTAACCGAGCATCCGCTCCAGGTAGTTGGGCAGTGGCACATGGTCGGTGTCCACGGAGGCGAAGAAGTCGTAGGCGTCGCCGTGCGCCTGGAGCCAGGCGTTGTAGTTGCCGTGCTTGGTCCTCGCCCGGAACGGTCCCCTCGGCCGGTTCCAGCGCTCGACGCCCTTGCGGGTGAAGTGGTGCACGCCCAGGCGCGCGCAGACGGCCTTCACCTCGTCGTCGTCGCCCTCGTCCAGCAGCCAGACGTGCATGACACCCCGGTGGCGCAGCCGCACGGCCGCCTCCAGCGTCCGGGTGACCATCTCCAGCGGTTCCTTGCCGGGCACGAAGGTGGTGAGGAAGGCGACCCGGGTGCCGGTCTCGGGCACCACCGGGACCGGGTCGCGGGCGACGAGCGTGGCGTGCGCGTTGGACAGCACGTTCAGGCAGCGGAACAGCTCGATCAGCCCGATGGAGACCAGCATCACCACGTCGAGGGCCGGCAGGAAGCCGTACGCCGGGTGGTCGCGCTCGGTCCAGTGGCCGGGGCGCAGCAGCCAGGCCAGCAGGACCAGCGAGAGCAGCGGTGCTGCGGCCAGCATCAGCGCGACCCGCAGCCGGTGCGGTTCCTGCGCGAGCAGGGAGCGGTAGCGCACCCGGTAGGGCCGGTCGGGATCGGGCCGGGTGAGCGGTCCGGCCAGCCGGCTGTGGTGCTCGTAGTCGTATCCGGGCGCGTTGCCGCGCAGCCGGACCGTCTCGGTCGGGTCGTGCCGGTGCCGGGCGCCCGTCGGCGTCATGAGCCATCCCCCCACACGCGGGTCGCGCGTGTGCTGATCGGTGTACTGCCGGTTGCATGGCTGCCCTCCTCGGCGGCCGGCGACGCGGGGGAGCCCCTTCTCCGCACACATCGGGCACCACGCCCAAACAGCCGTTAGAACCCCCTGATCCCCCCAACTGTCGCGAGCGGGACGCAACTTGGCAACCAAGGTTCTACGGTGACGATCGTGACCGCAAGACACGAAATGTGGAGTCAACCGCGCATATGTACGCAAGATGTCGGTGCGCGCGGGGGTGCGGGCGGGGTGCGTGAGTGACGGGAGGGGCGCGTGAGACTTCGCATGCGCTGTCTCCGGAGTGCCTCCACGCGGCCTCCGCCCTGCCTCCGGGCGACGCGAAAGACCCCCCGCTTTCGCGAGGGGTCTTGCTGTTCGGGGGTGTGGGCGGCGGAGCCCCCACTGCGCGCGGAGCGGCCGCGCGGACACGGCGAAGGCGGGTCATGTCCGCTTTTTCCGCGAACATGACCCGCCTTCGTCATCGTGCGCCGCCAGGGACTCGAACCCCGGACCCGCTGATTAAGAGTCAGCTGCTCTAACCAACTGAGCTAGCGGCGCCTGCTGACGTGGACAACTTTACAGGACCGCAGATGGTGGTTCTGACCACCGGTGGACGGACGCCCGGGACGTCCGTCCACCTCCGGGCGACCCGGATGCATCCTTCTGGTCGTCAGACAGGCTTATTTTCAGCTGTGTTGTGACACTGATCAACGTGCACAGATCCGGACAAGTCCGCATGGAGTGTGACGTGGATCGCATGGATTCCCCGGCCGACCTGGCGAGTCGTACCGTCTCGCGGCTCATCCAGAACGAGGTGACCACCGAGATCCCCGTCCACCTCCTGTTCCGCGACGACCCCGACCCCGGCCGCCGGCAGCCCCGTACCGCCCCGGTCGCGCTCGGTCCCGCCGTGGTGGGCAGCAGGCGGGGCACCGGCGAACAGTCGCGCTTCCGCCGCCGCCCGCCCGCGCCCGCCGACGCCGCGCCGGAGCCGGACCCGGCGCTGGAGGAGCGGCCGGCGCGGGTGCTGCCGGGGGCGGTGGGGGTGCTCGCCGGGGTCTGCGGGGCGGCGGGCTGCGCGGCCACCTCCTGGTGGGCGGGCGTGCTGCCGCTCACGCAGGGCACGGGCGCCGGGCTCGGCCTGCCCCAGTGGGCGGCGTACGCCGGCGCGGGCGCGCTCGGGCTGGCCGGCTTCGGCGGCCTGACCCGGGGCCGGACCGGGCGGGCCTGGGTGCTCGGTCTGTTCGGCCGCTACCGGGGGACCGTCCGGCGCACCGGGTTGCTGTGGGTCAATCCGCTGGTGCCGCGCCGCCGGGTCGACGTACGGCTGCGGCACTGGCGCAGCGAGCCGATGCCGGCCGCCGACGCGAACGGCATCCCGCTCACCGTGGCGGTCCTGGTGGTGTGGCGGGTGCGGGACACGGCGCGGGCCGCGCTCGGGATCGACGACCACGAGGTGTATCTGCGCGAGTGCGTGGAGGCCGCCCTCGCCCGGGTACGGGTCGCGGCGCCGGGCGGTTCGCGCGGGGCGGCGGAGGCGGCCGGGGAGGCGCTGACCCGTCTGGTGGCGCGGGAGACGGGGGCGGTCGGCCTGGAGGTCTACTCGGTGCGGCCGGCCCGCGTCGCGTACGCCCCCGAGGTCGCCGAGGCCATGCACCGGCGCAGCGTGGCCGCGCTGGACGCACGGGACCGGGCCGGTGCGCTCACCTCGGTGGTGGACTCGGTCGAGGACACGGTGACCCGGCTGGCCACGCGCGGGCTGGTCGATCTGGACGACGGCGAGCGCAAGGTGCTGGTGCGGGACCTGACGGTGGCGTTCTGTGCCGGACGCCGGGAAACCATCCCGTGATTGGTATGGACATGTTCAAGTAGTCCCCATAATCTGGCACTTGGTCTAGACCAACGCGTGCGGGCACCGCACGCACCCCCGCACGCGGCACAGTCCAGCTCACCGAACCTCCCCACACGTTCACCAGGAGCGACCACATGCGGACCAAGGCCAAGTTGTACGCGGCCGTGCTGGGCCTCACCACCGCCGGAGCGTTCGTCCTCTCCACCGGCGGCGCCAGCAGCCACGGGTACACCGATCTCCCCATCAGCCGGCAACTGCTCTGCGCCAACGGCACCGTGCAGGGCTGCGGCTCCATCCAGTGGGAGCCGCAGAGCGTCGAGGGCCCCAAGGGCTTCCCGGCGTCCGGGCCGGCCGACGGGCAGATCTGCTCGGGCAACCACGGCGAGTTCGGGGCCCTGAACAACCCGACCACCCCCTCGGGCGGCGCCTGGCCCACCACGAAGGTCAGCGGCGGCCAGAGCTACACCTTCCGGTGGCAGTTCACGGCCCGCCACGCCACGACCGACTTCAAGTACTACGTCACCAAGCAGGGCTGGAACCAGAACCACGCCCTGACCCGGGCCGACCTGAACACCACCCCGTTCCTGACCGTCCCCTACGGCGGCAAGCAGCCGCCGGCCACCCTCAGCCACAGCGGCACCCTGCCGACCGGGCTGAGCGGCCACCACGTGATCCTCGGCGTGTGGACGATCGCCGACACGGGCAACGCGTTCTACGCCTGCTCGGACGTCACGTTCTGACCCGGCGGACCCCGGCGGCCCGGCGGCCCTCCGGACCCCGGCGCGGCCGTGGACCCCGGCGAACTCTGAGCGTTACTTGAGCCGCCGGGGCGGCCGGCGTGGGTAGTTTCCTGCCACGCCGGCCGACCGGGGCCGGGCGGGGGAGTTCCGGGGGAACCATGGAAGCGCTGTTCTACGCCGTGCCGTCGCTCATGATCGCCTTCGCGGTCCTCGCCCTGGTCACGGCCACCCGGCGGGCGCGCCGGGTGCGCGACGCCTGGGACGGCGGGCTGACGGCCGAGGCGCGCTGCCTGCGCACGTACACGACGAACAGCGGCGGCGGGAACACCTCCGCCAGAACGACGCTGCACCACGTCTACGCGTTCCGCACCCGCGAGGGCCGCGAGGTGCGGTTCGAGGAGACGGACGGACCGGGGACGACCGTCGAGGGCGACATCGTCACCGTGCACTACCGGGCCGAGCGCCCCGAGCATGCCACGGCGCACGCCCCGGCGCGCCGCGGGCGACTCGCCGTGGAACAGGGCTGCGTGTTCGCCTTCCTCGGCGTGTTCATCGTGGCCTGTCTGGTCTTCGTCGCCGTCGTCCACACCCTCTTCTCGGAGGGGGACCCCATGCCGTGAACGGCGCCTCCGAAGGGGGGCCGGCCGCCCCCAGCACGGGGGTGTGGGTGGCGGAGCCCCCACTGCGCGCGGCGAAGCCGCGCGGAAAACGACGATGGCGGGTTGTGTTGGGGGGGGGGGCGCCCCCAAACACCCCCCCCCAAAACATCCCCCCCCCGGCACCAAAACCCCCCCCCCCGCATAAAAAAAAAAATTATAAAA
>NZ_JBFBEK010000044.1:0-40854 GCF_040683715.1 Streptomyces sp. NPDC093260 | reverse complement strand
ATCGACGCGGCCTTCTACGAACTCGAGGCCGGCCGGCACGTACCGCCGGAGCGGGTGTGGTCGGCGTGGCTGTGCGGCGACCACCTCGTCACCGAGCGGCGCGAAGCCCTTCGCCAGTTCGCCAACGGCATCGACACGGCCGGGCGCAGGGTGCATCGGGCGTTCCTCGCCAGCTGCCGCGTCCTCGGGGAAGGCGTCGACATCACCGGCGAACGGGGAGTCGAGGCAGTCTGCTTCGCCGACACCCGTGGCTCCCAAGTCGAGATCGTCCAGAACATCGGCCGCGCCCTCCGCCTCAACCGCGACGGCACGACGAAGGTCGCGCGGATCATCGTGCCTGTGTTCCTGGAACCTGGCGAAGACCCGCAGGACATGGTCGCCAGCGCCTCGTTCCGCCCCCTTGTAGCGGTCCTCCAAGGCCTGCGCTCGCATGACGAACGTCTGGTCGAACGGCTCGCCTCCCGCGCCCTCACCAGCGGCAAACGCAAGGTCCACCTCCGGCGTGACGAAGAGGGGCAGATCGTCAGGGCCGGCGGCGAGGGCGACGGCCAGGACCAGGAGGACGACACGCAGGCCGCCGCCGAAGCCGCCCTCCTCCACTTCTCCAGCCCGCGCGACGCCGCGACCATCGCCGCTTTCCTCCGCACCCGGGTCTACCGGCCCGAGTCCCTGGTGTGGCTCGAGGGCTACCAGGCCCTCATCCGGTGGCGGAAAGAGAACCAGATCACCGGCCTGCACACCGTGCCCTACGACACCGAGGTCGAAGTCGGGGCGACGAAATCCTTTCCGCTTGGCCGATGGGTCCACCAGCAACGAAAGGCGCTGCGGGCCGGGGAGCTGGAGGAGCGGCGCAAGACACTGCTGGACGCGCCGGAGGCCGGGATGGTCTGGGAGCCCGGCGAGGAAGCCTGGGAGAACAAACTCGCCGCACTCCGCTCCTACCGGCAGGCCACAGGCCACCTCGCACCCCGCCAGGACCAGGTGTGGGGCGAGAGCGAGGCCGGGGGGCTGGTACCCGTTGGGCAGCACATGGCCAACCTCCGCCGCAAGGGCGGCCTCGGAAAGGACCCCGAGCGGGCGGCGGAGCGCGCGCAGCAGCTGACCGCGATCGACCCGGACTGGAACTGCCCCTGGCCGCTGAACTGGCAGCGGCACTACCGGGTCCTCGCCGACCTCGCCGCCGACGAACCAGGCGGCCGGCTCCCCGACATCCAACCCGGCATCCTCCACGACGGGGACAATCTGGGACGGTGGCTCCAACGGCAACGCCGGGGCTGGAAACTGCTGTCGAACGAGCAGCAGGAACGGCTGACCCGGCTGGGCGTGCAGCCCGCTGCGGCCCCGTCTCCTGCCCCGGCAACTGCGCGCGGGGCTAAGGGTCCCAGCAAGGCGCAGGCGGCGTTCCAGCGAGGCCTGGCCGCCCTCGCGCAGTGGGTCGAGCAGGAAGGGCGGCGGCCCGTTCCACGCGGGGCGGTTGTGGAGATCAAGGTCGATGGCGAGGCGGAGCCCGTGGTCGTCAAGCTGGGCGTGTGGATCTCCAACACCAAGAGCCGGCGGGACAAGCTCAGCGCGGAGCAGCTGTCCTCGCTCCGGGAACTGGGCATCAACTGGGCATGACGAACAGTCCGGGCGCAGCGGAATTGAGTCTGGCCCGTCACACGGGTCTGGTGAGCTTTGAGTAGGGCCGGTAGTGAGCGACTCCCGCGTAGGACATCCCCAGGGAGACAGTGAGGATCTTGGCGTCGAGTTCGTCGGCGAGAGCAAGTAGGCCTGTGGAGCGCAGGACTCGGGGCAGCAGGCCGGCGGGTGCGAGGCTGTCGCGGATATGGGCGGCGCCGGCAGGTTCGTGGTGTGTTCGGGTGAGCCTGGTGACGAGCAGGTGGCGATTGCCCGTACCGAGTCGGCGCCGGTGCTCCTGGCAGCGCTGCAGCGCCTTCCACGTTGCGCTGTCCAGTGGGAGATGCACTGATCTGCCGGGAAAGCGGACGCTGTGGCGGTCGGGGTCGATGTCGGCGTCGGTGAACCGGCGCAGCTCGGTGATGGTTGCTGCGTGGAGGAGAGCGGCGAGGCCGATGAAGGCATCGTGCGGGTGGATGTCGTGGTTGGTGGCCCACCGTTCGTACAGGGTGCGCTGCCTGGCCGGGGTGAGGGTGGATCCGTGAAATCCCCTCTGCTGGACGGCGGTGATCGGGTCCGTGGGGTTGTGGAGGATGGCCCTGGAGTGGTGGGCGTGAGCGAAGAACTGACGCATGCCCGCGAGGTGGGCGGCGCGGCGGGCCGGGGCCAGGGCAAGGAAGGACTCCAGGTCTGCGGTGGTGACGCTCGCCCAGGTCCTTGATCCCTCAAGGTGGAGGGCCAGGTCGCGGATGGTATCCAGACGGATCTCGATGGTCTCCAGCCGGTTCGGGCGCAGCCCGAGCTGCTGGGCTCGCTCGCGCTGGAGCAGCAGGAAATCTGCGAAGGCGGCGGCCTGGGGGCGCAGTGGGCCGGGGACGGCCCCGATGCGGCGGGTGCGGCGAGCTGCTGCGCGCTGGTCGGCGAGGTCCGGTGGCGGGGCGAGGCGGCCGTGGGTGCGGAAGAAATCGGTGAGCGCTCCCACGAGTTCGGGTGCACTGTTGCGGGCGTGCGCAAGCAGCTCTGCGGGGTCGCTGGTCGCGACCGCTGTGATCAGACGTGCGGTGGCGGCGAGGCGGCGGCCGCGTAGATGGGGTGGCGGTGATCTGCAAGGTGTGCGGCGAAGTCGCTCCACCAGGGTGGTACGGCAGGCATGCGCTCGGCCCAGCCGACCGCACGGGTGCTGACGGTGTGCGGTGAATGCTCGTAGCAGCATTTACACAGGCCCTTGGCCCACTGGCCGCTGGTGCCACAGCGTTCACAGGATGCCGGGGGCGGTGCGGTGGCCGGATCGGTGCAGGCCCGGCAGCGCCGGGTCGCCGCGTCGAGGGTGCGCCGGCGCCCGCAGTGCCGGCACGGGCCTCGTGCCCGTCGGCCCTCCGAGCGGTGCCGGCAGGCCGCGCACAGGTCCTGGGCGGATCGCCGTGGAGCGCCGCACAGGGCGCAGGTCCGTGAGCACCAGGCGCAGCGGCCGGTGTCGGGGCGCAGCCGGCGCAGGCGGTGGCAGGCCGGGCAGGTGTCCCTGGCCGTCCGGGGTACGGCAGCGGCACAAGGCGCGGGTGGGCTCGCGGCGGGCTCGGGTGCGGTCACAGCGGTGGCAGTGACCGGTAGCGGGACGCGGGCTGCTGCTGCGGAGGCTGCCGGTCGGGGACCGGATCGGGGCGCGGCGGAGGCACTGAGGGTGCGGTGGATCCGGGCAGGGTCAGCAGGTCGCCGGGGGTGCAGTCGAGGGCGGCGCACAGTGCGGCCAGGGTGGACAGCTTCACCTGGGACGGCTGTTTGGTGAAAAGGGCGGACACCGATGCCGCGGACAGTTCGAGACCGGCGCGCTCGGCCAGGAGACGGCGCAGTTCGGTGCCGGTCCAGATGTCGCGCTGTGCCGCGGTCATGCGCAGTTTCCACTCCACCACCGGTGGCGGGGCGGGGGTCTCCACGGCACGCAGAGGAGGTGTTGTCACGGGGAGTCCCGGGGGTCATCCGGCCAGGCCGGTCAGGGCTCGGGACGTGGCGCGGCGCCAGGCGTCCTCGACGAAGGTGAGGCAGGGCCTCACGTAGGCCATGGTGGAGGCGATGTGCTCGTGGCCGAGCAGTTGCTGGACGGTGATCAGGTCCATGCCCTGTTCGTAGTGATGGATGGCGCAGGCGCGGCGCAGGTCGTGCGGGGTGAACCGGTCGTCGTTGGACCTGCCTTCGGTGTCCAGGAGGCGGGAGAGGCGGTCGCGTACCGTCTCCGGCTTCAGCGCCTCGCCGTGGGCGTCGCAGAACAGCGCGGCGGTATCGGGAAACAGGGGGCGGATGTCGCTCTGGTACCAGGCAAGGATCCGGTCCAGGCCGTCCAGCATCGGAGCCCATCTCGGGCGTGGCCCCGAGGCGTTGGCCGCCTTACCGAACCGCACGTGGAGCTTGCCGGACGGCCCGAGTTCGGGGTGGACGTCGCACAGTTCCAGGCGGAGGGCTTCACTCAGCCGCGGCGCGCAGTGGTACAGGTGCGCCACAACGCGTAGTCCCGGGCCGCGGCCGGGTAGTCGGACACGGTGGCCAGGCGGGCGCGGGCATGAGCGAGGAAGGCCGTGAGGCGTTCCGCGGTGGGCGGCAGCCGGTGCGCGGGCTCGTCCCGGACATGGCGCAGCCGGTTGAAGCGGTCCAGCGGATCACCCACGGCGGTGCCGTACAGGGCGCGGATCTCACTCGCGTAGCGCAGGCGTACGAACGTGTGAAAGGCGCGGAGCATGTCCAGGTAGCGGCGTCTGGTTCCCGCGCTCCGGCCCGCGCGCAGCAGGGTGTGGAGCATCGCGTCCACGTGGGCGGGCTCGATCTGCCAGACGGGGCGGTCGAAGTGGGCCAGCACCCGTGGCAGCAGGGAGGTGTAGGCGCTGATCGTCGTCGGAGCGAACCCCCGCACCACCCACGTCGCGGCGAACGCCCGGATACAGCCGGCCTGGAACACCCACACGTCCCGTGCCCGTCCGGCATCGGGGTCCCAGTCAGCGAGCCCGCCCTCCACCAGCCGGAGAAAAGGCCTCTACCCCACACTTCACCACCATCACGTCGACGCCCCCCGGATAAGGCAGCACCTGAATCCTGCGCGCGCCACCGAAGTCATCAACGAGACAACTGGAGAAAGGCAACTCCCGCCTCACGAACAACCCCGCACCCCACACGTGACCGGCTGGACCTGGTCCTGCTCCACAACCCCGAGCGCGCCCACCCCGGCGACCGCCCCCGCCCTGCACCGCGCGATCCTCGACGTCCTTCGCCGACCTGCAAGAAGCCGTTGCGGCCGGGCACGTGACCGCGTACGGCATCGCCACCTGGGCAGGCTTGAACGCAGAGGCATTTACGGTGGGCAGGGCGAAGGCCGTCACTCTCCCCGCCGATACCTCTCCGGTGCGGCTCACAGACCGATAGCAGTCACTCATCGGTCTTGATCTTCTTCCGCGTACGGGGACGTCTCGGCAAGGCCTACGGCACCTTCGCCCTGACCGACGAGGCCTACGCCCTGACCACCGGTGACCGGGCCCGGTCCTGGTCCGGCGCCCGCATCCTGTGGCTGCAGTTGTTCATGCAGCTGTACTGGGTCGGCGGCGCCACCGCCGGCGCCCTGCTCGGCTCGGTCGTACCCGACAGCGTCACCGGTCTGGACTTCGCGATGACCGCCCTGTTCGCCGTACTCGCCCTGGAGGCCGTGCGGGAGCGGCACGGTGATCTGCCCGCCCCGGTCCTCGCGCTGCTCAGCGCTCTGGTCGCGCGCCTGTTCCTGACCGGCCAGCTGCTGCTGGCCGCGTTCACCCTGTTCACCGCCACACTGCTGATCCGGTACCGCGCCGCGAGCAAGAGGTAGCCCGAGGGTGGTCAGAGGCCGTTCGGAGCGGCGGGGATCGCCGCCGGTTTCGCCCAGTCCATGCCCAGCTCCGCGAGGGCGGCGATGTCTACGGGGTGCACTTCGCACCGCCGTAGCGGCGCATCGTGCTTCGCCCGATCCTGCTCTACCTCACGTCCGCGTTTCGTGGGCTGCGCCCAGCTCGGCGTTGAGCGCCCGGAGGAAGTCCGCGATCGTCGACAGCTGTTCTGGAGTGAACTGGCTGCGCGCCGTCTCGGTGGCCCGCGCGAGAGGGCTGAAGTACTCGCGTGCCAATGCTCGGGCTTCAGGGTTGTAGACGAGGTGTACCACTCTGCGGTCCGCGGTGTCCCGGACGCGACTGACGTGTCCTGAGCGCTCGAGACGGTCGAGGCAGGCGGTGATCGCTCCGGAGGTGAGACCGAGTTCTTCCCTCAGGTACGTGGGAGTCACGGGAGCGTCGGCTGATGCCGATGGATCCATGATCACGGCAAGTGCATGGACGTCCGTGGTGTGCAGTCCCTGCTTGTGAGCGAAGTCCAGGGTGACCCTGTTCAGCTCCCGGTTCAACGCACGGAGCAGGACGGCGTAGGCGAACAGGTCACTGCCCTGCTCCGAGGCGTCCGGTGAACGTGACTGCATGCACCCATCCTAGTATCTCTCAAAGATTGAGATAGTTTGTCTTTGAGTTAACTGCACTCGCTCGTCCCGATGGGGAGTCGATGAACAGCGCGCGTCGACCAGTCCGCTGGCTGGTCCCCCTCGTCCTCGTCCTGGTCTGGCTCGGCCTCGGAGGAGCCTTCGGCTCCTACGCAGGCAAGCTCGGCGACGTCTCCACCAATGACCAGGCCGCCTTCCTGCCGCAGAACGCCGAATCCACGAAGGTGATCGAGAAGCAGAAGGCCTTCAACCAGCAGGAGACACTGCCGACGATCGTCGTCTGGACGGCTTCCGAGGGCGGCGACATCTCGCAGGCCCAGCAGAAGGCAGCAACCGCCGCACTGCAGTCGCTGAACGCTGTGAGGGGCGTCGAGGGAGCCCCCTCCCCGGCCTTCCCGTCACAGGACGGCAAGGCCCTCCAGGGCGTCGTGCCCCTGTCCCCGGATCTCGGGGAAGAACTCGGCGGTGTTCTCGACAAGATTCAGGCCGCAGCCGATACGGTGCCGGATGCACAAGCGCAACTCGCCGGTCCCGCGCCCACTCAGGGAGACCTGGGAGAGGCGTTCGCCGGAATCGACGGGATCCTGCTCGGCGTGGCACTCGCCGCCGTGCTGCTCATCCTGCTCCTCGTCTACCGCAGCGTCATTCTCCCGTTCCTGATCATCATCAGCTCCGTCTTCGCCCTCGGAGTCGCCAGCGCAATCATCTACGTCCTCGCCGACAACGACATCGTCCGCGTCGACGGTCAGGTCCAGGGCATCCTGTCCATCCTGGTGATCGGTGCGGCCACCGACTACGCGCTGCTCCTCACGGCCCGCTTCCGTGAGGAACTGGCCACCACCAGCGACCGCGCCGCAGCCGCCTGGGCCGCCACGCGAGGTTCCTTCGGAGCGATCACCGCCAGCGCGGCCACGGTCGCGCTCGGACTGCTCGCCCTGCTGCTCAGCGACCTGACCAACAACAGGGCGCTCGGGCCGGTCGGTGCCATCGGCGTGGTGTGCGCCGTCCTCACCACCCTGAGCTTCCTCCCGGCAGTCCTGGCCCTGACGGGCAAGACCGCCTTCTGGCCCGCCAAGCCGAAACGGGTCGACGCCGAAACCGGAGGCCACGGAATCTGGCGCCGCGTGGCCCATCGGGTGGACACCGGTCCCCGCCGGCTGTGGGTCGTCACCACCGGCCTTCTGCTGGTCGGCGCGGCCTTCTTCCCCGCTCTGCAGTCGAAGGGCGTCCCCCTCGACGAGCTGTTCGTCAACGACGCTCCGTCCGTCGCTGCGCAGCAGACCCTGGGCAAGCACTTCCCCGGCGGCTCCGGCCAGCCGGCGGTCATCATCGCCGACGCCGACAACCAGGCCGCGGTCCAGAGTGCGGCAACTCGCACGCCGGGGGTGGCCGACGCTCGCGTGGTCACCAAGACTCCTGGCGGAAAGCCTCTGGTCGTCGACGGCCTGGTCCGCATCGACGCGACCCTCTCCGACGCACCTGACAGCGACGCCGCCAAAGAAACCGTCCAGAACCTCCGCGACCAGGTCCACGCCGTGGACGCCAGCACATTCGTGGGCGGATACACCGCTCAGCAGTACGACACGCAACGAACCGCCGAGCATGACAAGAACCTCATCATCCCCGTCGTTCTCGCCATCATCCTCGTCATCCTGATCGTTCTGCTCCGCTCACTGCTGCTGCCGGTCCTGCTGGTCGCGACCGTCGGCCTGAACTACCTGGCGACCCTCGGCATCGCCGGACTGGTCTTCGAGCACGGGTTCGGCTTCTCGGGCACGGACGCCTCCGTCCCCCTCTACGGATTCGTCTTCCTCGTCGCCCTGGGAGTCGACTACAACATCTTCCTGATGTCCCGCGTGCGTGAGGAGACGGTGAACCTGGGCACCAGGCAAGGCATGCTCCGGGGACTCATCGCCACCGGCGGCGTGATCACGTCAGCAGGCGTGGTGCTCGCTGCCACGTTCGCGGCGCTCATCGTCATTCCGCTGGCCTTCCTGGCCCAGATCGCCTTCATCGTCGCTTTCGGCGTCCTCCTCGACACCATCGTCGTGCGCTCGCTCCTGGTGCCCGCTCTCGTCAGGGACATGGGCCCGGCGGTCTGGTGGCCCAGCCGACTGAGCAGGGAGTCGGAGACTGTCCATGCGAATCCGACGACCCACCCCAAGAAGATCAGCCCGACGGGCAACTGACCCCCACAGCGGGTAGGACGTCGTGGCGGCGGAAACCGCCGCCACGACGTCGGCCTCATCCTCGTCCCCGCACGAACACCGCAGTCGTCCTCAACGGCGTCAACGCCGGCTGCCCTGAATTGACCTTCAACACCCACCGCACCTCATGTCACGGCCGGACCAGAAATAGGTACTCCCGGGGGTGTGTCCAGTCAGCGGCTGATCTTGGTTGGTGAGGGTCAGTGGCTGGTGGTGGGGGTGAGGCGTCCTTCGAAGGCGATCTGGAAGGCGTTCAGTGGTGCCTTCCAACGCATGGTCCGGCGGCGCCGACCCCTTGCCTGTCGGGTTCAGGCTCGTCAGCGCCATGTAGGCGCACTTCAACGCGGCGGCCCCGTTCGGGACGTGCCCGCGGGCCCGGACCGCCTTGCGGATGCGGGCGTTCACGCTCTCGACAGCGTTCGTGCTGCAGATGACCTTGCGGATCTCGACGTCGCAGGAGAGGAAGGGCACCATCCCGGCCCAGGCGTCGGACCACGGCTTGAGCACGGCCGCATACCTGCCGGCCCGCTTCTCGGAGAGGACGCGGTGGAGAACGGCCTCCTCGTCTACGCGGCCTGCACGTCACCGGGATCGACGCCCCACCGACGACCACCTCTACCTGGTCGGCTTCGTCGTCCTCGGGCACCAGCGGTGGGCCGACATCATTGAGGCCGCCGCCGCATACGTCGCACGCATCCATGGCCGGCGCAACCTGCACCTCTGCCCCGGCGACGACCGCTCGGTCCTCATCCCCCCATCCCGCGCGCCGTCCACACCCACGGCGTGTTCTTGCAGCACCCGCACCCTTGTGTTCGGGTGGCCGATGTCCCCACGGCCTTCAGCCATCGCGGCGGCCTACGGAAGAGAAGGTCGGAGGGCGGGCCGGCGGGGCGCGCCGTTCACCGCGGGGTCATTCCTTGGAGTGACCCCACGCCGGCGGGAAGCCCTCCATCGAGCGATGTTCCAGGGTCGCGCCGCTGGCTGAATGGTCGTTGTGCGCGGAGCACTTCACACGCCCTCAACGGGGTGAACGCCGGATCCCTCCACGCACGTAGTCTCTGCCACGCGCCGAAGGGAACTGCCATGTCCGCATCCACACTGTCCCGCCGTCACCGGGTTCTTCGAGGGGCTCTGACCGTGGCGCTGGCCACCTGCCTGAGCACGGTGCTCGTCAGCTGCTCGGACGACGGGCAGGACGGGGCCGAACTGGCGGCCGGGCAGAGCGCGGGGAGTCCGGGGGCCGACGCGCGGCTGGCCCGCCTCGCGCAGCAGGCGGCCGACACCGGCTCCCTGGGCGTCATCGTCCGGGTCGACTCCGGCGCCGGGAAGCCTGTCGAGATCGCCCGCCAGGCCGCCTGGACGAAGGACGACCACCGCCTCGCCGCCGGCGACCGGTTCCGGGTCGGGTCCAACACCAAGACGCTCACCGCGACCCTCGTCCTGCAGCAGGTCGCCCAGCAGAAGATCAGCCTCGACGACACGGTCGAGAAGTGGCTGCCCGGACTGGTCAAGGGCGGTGAGCACATCACCGTACGGATGCTGCTCAACCACACCAGCGGCCTGGGGGACTTCCTGCTGACGCCCGAGTTCCTGCCCTCGCTCACCGGCCAGGAGAAGCGCACCTGGACGCCGCAGGAACTGCTCGCCATCACTCCCGAGCAGGACCCGCCGACCGAGCCCGGCGAAAAGTACTCCTACAGCAACGCCAACTACGAGGCCCTCGGGCTGATCCTGGAGAAGGCCACCGGGAGCAGCCTGGCGAAGCTGATCGAGCAGAAGATCACCAAGCCGCTCGGCATGAAGCACTCGTTCCTGGCCACGGACGCCGCCTGGCCCGCCGGGAAAGGCCACGCGACCGGCTACGAACCGAACGCCGAGCGCCTGAGGGCCCTGCTTTCCGGGGCCGTGGACCTGCCCGAAGGCGTCGGGTTCGCCGGGCCCGAACGCCCCGGGGACAACGTCGACACCACCGCCATCGACCCGAGCTGGTCGTGGGCGGCGGGCGGCATGGTCTCCACCGCGCAGGACTGGCAGCGCTTCCTCACCGCGCTCGTGTCCGGCCGGTTGCTGCCCGAGGCACAGATGAAGCAGATGCGCACCACCGTGGACGCCCCCGAGGAAGGCGGAGCCTACGGTCTGGGCCTGATGAAGGTGGACACGCCCTGCGGCACCGTCTGGGGGCACACCGGCGGCCTGCCCGGCTACTCCAGCGAGATCTACACCGACGCCACCGGCACCCGCAGCGTCGCGGTCTTCACCATCACGAACTTCGGCATCAAGGAGAAGAAGGCCGCCACCACGAACAAGGCCCTCGTCGACGCCGCGACCTGCCAGATGCTCGGCAAGCCCCAGCCCTCGGACAGCCCGACCGGTTGACGACCGCGGACACCAGCCGCCTACGCCTTCGCCGACCGCCCCGCTGCCGACCTGTGCATGAAGGCTTCCCTCACGCGCCTTCTGCACGAGAGGCCGGACGACCCGCATGCCGCGCCGCCTCCTGAGGCATCGGCACAAAGACCGGCACTGGCGGAACAGCGGGTTCGTTCCCATCGAGCGAACCAGGGTGGAAGAAGCCGCCAAGGACCCGGCGTCGTGGTCCCTGCCGGAAGTGCGCTTCGACGCCGGAGCGGAACAACCGGAACACCGCAGGGGGGAGGTGTGCTCCGGCGTGCGGTGGGTGCAGCCGGGTGATCAGCGCGGAGAGCAGGATGCCGGGCAGCTCTGTCCGGGAGTCACTGGGCGGAGCGGATGCTTCGAGGAGGAGATGGCCGCGCGCCATGCCGACGAAGGGCCAGTCGGCGTCGGGGATGCTCCAGTGCGCGGCCGGGTCAGGGGAGGCGGCCGGTTCTCGGTGGCGTGGGTGACCGGTGCGGTCGGCACGACCAGCACGAGGTGCCCTGCCACCTCGGCGATGACACCAAGTGCACCGCGCCGGGTGGAATCCGCACCGCGGACCGGTCTTGGAGCGGGTGGCGGCGGAAGCCGCCGGTGACGGAGCCGGGTCCGGCGTCGATGACGGCAAGGACGTGGAAGTCGGCGCGCTGCGTGCCGCCGTCGTTCAGCTCGCGGAGGCGGCCGAACGTCATCGTCCCGGCCGAGACGGCGCGGCGCCCCGCGAGCTGGTAGGTCATGTGCCGGATCATGCTCACGTGTCCAGTTCTCACCATCGGGCGACCAATCACTCCAATGACCCGTCTGGGTACAGAAGCTTCAATGAATGCACGGGGCAATCGCCCACAGCATCGACCGGAAGAGCCACCATGGACACGACGCAGCAGACGCTACTGCCCACTTACGACCACCGCCCGGGGACCGGACCCACTCTGGTGTTCCTGCATTACTGGGGCGGTTCCGCCCACACCTGGGACCTCGTCGTCGACCGCCTGCCGGGCCGTGACGTGCTCACGGTCGACTTCCGCGGCTGGAGCCGGTCGAGCACTCTGCCCGGCCCCTACACGCTCGGCCGGCTCGCCGACGACACGCTCGCCGTGCTCGCGGACGCGGGAGTCACCGACTACGTCCTGGTGGGGCATTCGATGGGCGGCAAGGTCGCACAGCTGGTCGCGGCCACCCGGCCCACCGGCCTACGCGGCATGGTCCTCGTCGGCTCCGGTCCGGCGAAGCCTGCTCCCCAGGTCACTCCCGAGTACCAGAAGGCCCTGTCGCACGCCTACGACTCCGCCGAGTCCGTGGCCGGGGCACGGGATCACGTCCTCACCGCGACCGAGCTGTCCGCCTCGGTCAAGGCGCAGATCGTGACCGACTCGCTGACCGTCGCCGACGCCGCCCGCACCGAGTGGCCGCTGCACGGCATCGCGCAGGACATCACCGAACACACGCGCATGGTCAGCGTGCCCGTTCTCGTCGTCGCCGGAGAACACGACCAGGTGGAGCCCGTCGGGGTGCTCCGCGACAACCTGGTGCCCTACCTCCCCCACCCCGACTTCGTGGTCATCCCCCACGCCGGTCACCTGATCCCGCTGGAAGCCCCGGCCGACCTCGTCGACGCCATCACCGCATTCACGTCCGCAGCCTGACCGTCCCCACCACCAAGAAGACCGCGACTGTGGGGAACGGCGAAGAGCTCCAGGCCGCCGCATCGGTCTTCACCACCCGGCCCGGAAAACCCTCGGGTGGCGAGCCCCGGCTGAAGTGTTCACCCAGCAGCTACGATCGCTCCCACCGACCAGCGTCGCAACGACCGATTGGATCCGTCCAATACACCAGCCGCGAATTCGTCGACGTCGGCGCTGAGTTGGGGGTGCGGCAGTCCATGGGCGCGGTCGGCACGAGCGCAGGACAACGCACTCGCCGAGTCGTTCAACACGGCCCTCAAACGCGCGACGCTCCGTGGCGCCCGCCGCTTCGACGGGGCCCATGCCTGCCGCTTGGCGGTGTTCCGCTGAACCGCCCGCTTCAACCCCCGGCGCCGGCCGTCGGCGAACGGACAGCAGGCGCCGAGCCCTGACCGCGGTCGACCCTCACTGCATAGACGGGACGGAACGGGTTGCCCGTCAGGATGAGCGGATCGCGGTGCTGACCCGCTTCCTGGCCGGCTGCCAGTGGAGGGCGCCGACCGTGGCCGGGCTGAGCCGGCGCCTTGTGTCCGCGCTGGACACGTGGCAGCGGGAGAGTCAGTGGCTGGGGATCCACCTGTACCGGGGCCCGGAAGGCTCATGAGGCGCATGAGCCGCTGGGCCCTCCTCGACGGAATCGCTACTGGCGGGACAGGTGCATGCGCAGTTCGCTGTCGGCGTCGATGATCAGGTCGCCAGAAAGGTCGACGGTCACGGTGTGCAGCACGCCGGTGAACCGGAAGGGCGGCTTGTAGTCCGGGGTGACCGCGGAGCCCGGATTCGCGCCGCAGGTCATGCCGCCGGGATTGAACATGATCGCTGCGGTGACCGGGATGTCGGCCTCACCGACCGGGCGGCGGTCGATGTACAGCTGTGCACGGCCCGGGACGCCCTTGCCGTTCGGGACATCGGGCTTTCCGGTCGGCTCGAATTCGACGCGCAGTTCGTGGCGGCCCTCCGGTACCTCCGCGGAGGAGGAGACGCCGTACAGGGCGCGCCGCAGGTAGTTGTGGACGTAGTGCAGCCTGCCGTCCTTCATGTAGAAGGTGAAGCCGCCGACGTTGGCGCCCTGGCACAGGAATACGCCTTCCGCGCCGCCTGCGGGGATCTCGGCGTCCGCGGTGATGGCGAAGGGCCGGTTGAGGACGCGCGGCGCGACCGCGGCCGGCAGGGTCTGGGTGCCGGGCCGGAACGTACAGCTGGTGCGTTCCGTGAAGATCTGCGGCCGCTCCTGCATCAGGCGCTGCACGCCGCTGCCGTCGATGGGCAGGACGCCGTACTTTCCGGCTTCCACATACCACAGGGAGACCATTTCGACCAGCTTGGCGCGATTCTCGGCCACCAGGTCACTGGTTTCCGCGAAGTCCTCGTCGATGTGGTAGAGCTCCCAGCCCTCGGCGTCCAGCTTGCCCAGCGTCTGCGGGGTGATGGGGGTGCCGAAGGGCTTGCCCGCCTCCTTGAAGGAAGGTCCGGGCCAGGGGCAGACCGCTCGCCAGCCGTCGTGGTCGATGGCGCGGTGGCCCATCATCTCGAAGTACTGCGTGTGGTGGGCCGTTGGTGCGGAGGGGTCGTCGAAGGTGTGGGCGAAGCTGACACCGTGGATGGGTGACTGCGGTACGCCCTTGATCGTCGCGGGGGGTTCGATGCCGAGCACGTCCAGCACGGTGGGGACCATGTCGATGATATGGGCGTACTGGGTGCGCACCTCGCCGCGGGCCTTGATGCCCTGAGGCCAGTGGACGAGGAAGGGGTCGCTGGCGCCGCCCCGGTAGGTTTCGCGCTTCCACCGTCGGAAGGGGGTGTTGCCGGCCCAGGTCCAGCCCCAGGGGTAGTGGTTGAACGTGTTGGGTCCGCCGATCTCGTCGATGGCCCTGAGACTGTCCTCGAGCGGTTCGGGGGCGTTGTTGAAGAACTGCGCCTCATTGGTCGTCCCGGTGACCCCGCCCTCGGCGCTGGCGCCGTTGTCGGAGACCAGCATGATCAGCGTGTTGTCGAACTCGCCGGTCTCCTTCAGGAAGTCCAGCAGACGCCCGATGTGGTGGTCGGTGTGGCTCAGGAATCCGGCGTACACCTCCATCATCCGCGTGGCGAGACGACGGGCGTCAGGGGACAGGGAGCCCCACTCCGGTACGTCCGGGTCGTGCCGGGAGAGCCGGGCGTCGGGCGGCGCGACCCCGAGCTGCTTCTGCCGGGCGAAGGCTTCTTCACGGTAGGCGTCCCAGCCGTCGTCGAACCGGCCCCGGTAGCGGTCGGCCCATTCCTTGGGCACGTGGTGCGGGGCGTGCGTGGCTCCGGGGCAGAAGTACAGGAAGAACGGCTTGTCCGGGGCGACCTGTTTGGCGTCGGCGATGAACGAGATGGCCTTGTCCACCAGGTCCGGGGTCAGGTGATAGCCCGCCTCCGGTGAGGCGGGAGGGTCGACCTGGTGGTTGTCGTAGACCAGGTCCGGGTGCCACTGGCTGGTGTCACCGCCGAGGAAGCCGTAGAAGCGGTCGAAGCCCCGGCCCAGCGGCCAGCGGTCGTACGGGCCGGCGGCGGATTCGTACTCCGAGGGCACCAGGTGCCACTTGCCGATCGCGTAGGTGTTGAATCCCTGCTCCACGAGCATCTCGGAGATGAACCCGTTCTCGAACGGGATACGGCCGTTGTACCCCGGATATCCGGTGGAGAACTCTGTTACCAGAGCCATGGCGTTCGCGTGGTGGTTACGCCCGGTGATGATGCAGGAACGCGACGGAGAGCACAGAGCGGTCGTGTGCATGTTGTTGTACAGCAGTCCGTTCGCGGCGAGCGAGTCGATGTTCGGTGTCGACATGCTGCCGCCGTAACAGCCGAGTTGACCGAACCCCGTGTCGTCGAGCGTGATGAACAGAACGTTCGGCGATCCCGGAACGGCCCGGGTCGGCTGAGGCCATGCGGGCGTCGACTCGTCTGCCGTACGGCCGATCACCCCGGGGAACACGGTTCCTGGCTTGTACTCTTTCGCCGTCATCTGCCTGATCCTTCGTCCATGCCGGTCCGGCGACATGGTGCCGGCGTTCGGCACGCTCGTATCTCTGGACAGCGCGAAGACCCCGAGAGAACCACCGCGGCACACATGCCATGGCGACCGGAGTCGGAGTTTCGGCGACCACCCCCACGGCGCATGGAAAACGGCAGCGCGATAAAGGCTGCTGTGAGATCCAATGATGCGTTCGCGGCCAGGCGAACGTGCACCACGCCATCCGAGGACGGAGCCCGTTGGCCTTGGCTGGTGCCCTACCACTGGTTCCTCATGCTAGCCATCGAGCGATGCACCGGCCACCGGAAGACCACACGTGTGTCGCGCAGGTCGCCGCCACCTGCCCTGCAGGATCTCTCGCCACCTGTCCCGACGCGAGGACGCGCCAGTGGATCGCAGCCGGGACAGGCGAGTAGGGGGGAGGTGTCCTCGGCGGCGACCCGTAGCCTTCGACGCCTGGAGGTTGCCGGCCATGAGGTCGGTGTCGCTGCTTGTCGGTGTTGACCTTCGAGTTGGTCGAAGCTCGATGATGGCGCGGTGCCGAATGATGAGCTGATGCCGATCGGGGCCTTCGCCCAACGCAGTGGTCTGACCTCCAGCGCGTTGCGGTTCTATGCCGACTCCGGGCTGCTGTCCCCTGCCGAAGTCGACCCGCTCTCGGGCTACCGCTACTACAGCGCCGACCAGGTGGCGCGGGCGACCGCGCTGCGCCAGCTCCGCGAGCTCGCCATGCCCCTGGCTGCTGTCGAGGCTGTACTTGGTTCCGAGGCCGACGAGGCAGCCCGGCTACTCGACGAGCATGTCGCAAAGGTCGTTGGGAATGCGGCAGTCGTGCAGCAGAAGGCTGCTGTCATCAAGTCTGCGCTCGGCAACGTGCCAGGTCTCCCCATTGGGGTGGTGAAGGGCCCCGTGCTGGCGGATGCGGTCGAGCAGGTCCTGACCGCGACCGCGCATGAGCCCGGGATGTCAGCACTCGCCGGCCTACGCATCGAGGCACGTCATGACGCGGTCACCCTGACCGCAACGGACCGATACCGGCTCTCCACTCGAACCCTGGTGCCAACTGAACCACCGAGGCAGACATGGGCCGGCACGGTCAACGGCGACGAGCTGCGGGCTGCGGTCGCCAAGATCCGCCGCAGTTCCCTGGTGCGACTGGAAGCGGTCTCGCACGGGATCTGGTTCCGCGTGGCCGACCGGGAGGACCGGCACTGCCGCTTGCTGCCCGAGGAGTTCCCCGACTATCGGCTGATGCTCGCGTCACTGGGCGAGGTCACCACCCGCGCGACGGGCTCGAAGGATCTGCTTCTGCGAGCCCTGGAAGAACACCCCGGCGAGCGCATCGCGCTGCACATTGCCGACCACGGAGTGAACGTCGTGTCCGCGGACGACGAACACCCCAACATCCCACTCTCGGCCACTGCGACGGGCCAGGCCCTCCAGATCTGGTTCGAGCTGACCACGCTCTATCCCGCAGTGAGCACCGCGATCGGCCCCGACGTAATGCTCGACCTGCGGGGACACGACCAGCCGGTCACGATCCGCTCCGCCGGCCGCGGCGATCTCACCACCCTGGCCATGCCCGTCAAGCCCGACCACTCCGCCTGAGAAGGACGACGAGGAACAGTCCATGACCACCACACCCGCCAACCCCGACCTGACCATGGAAGCCATCGGCCACGCCGTCGCCGAGGGCCGAGCCGGTGACAGCACCTCCGCCCGCCGGAAACTGCTGGGCCTGTGGTCCGCGATCGGTGTCACCGGCGACCCGCTGCACCGCTGCTCCCTCGCTCACTACCTGGCAGATCTCTACCAAGATCCCGCCCAGGCCCTCGCCTGGGACATCCGGGCCCTGGACGCTGCCGACGCCGTGACCGAGCAGCGTGTCCAGGAGCACCACGCCGGTCTCCACATCGCCGGCTTCTACCCCTCCCTGCACCTCAACCTCGCCGACAACTACCGCCGACTCGGCTCCTTCGAAGCCGCCACCGAACACATCAACGCAGCCAAGACGCACGCCCCCAGCCTCCCCCAGGATCCCTACGGTGACCTTCTCCGCGGCGCCATTCAAGAAGTCGCCGAGGCCATCGCCCGGCGGGATCAGTCACGGCGAGCCTCTGCGCCTGGTTCCGCTGCGTGACGCACAAGAATGCACCCCTCACTGTGGAGGGACGGGCGTCACCTCGTCGAGCGATGCCGTACGAGGCCCGTCGCCCACGTCGCAGCCGAGATGCTCACGGACTGTCGGCTGTGGTGAGGCCGGCCAGGCCGGAGATGGTCAGGACCGGGGCCCGGAGTGGGTTGGCGATGAGTTCCAGGCGCTCTGCGTGGAGGAAGAGGACACTTAGGCCAGCGCTGTCGACGGCGGCCTGGGCCGTCACGTGGGCGAAGCCGGCCGCTTTCGCCGCAGCCGCCCGCGCCGTGTCGGCCTCCTTGCGCGCCTGGTCCGCCTGGGACTTGGAGTCCCTGGCGCGCGCTTCGGCCTTGCCGGCCAGCTCGACGGCCGTCCTGGCCTCGGCGGCGGCGTCCTGTGACGCCTTGAGGGCGTTGGCGGCGGCGCTGGTCGCCGTCTTCACCGCGGCGTCCGCCTTCAGCTTCGCGGCCTGCGCCGCGTCCGCGCCGGAGCGGGAGCGCTTGGCCGCGGCTTCGGCGCGGGTGGCCGCCGCGTCCGCGTCCGCCGCCGCCCGGGTCGCCGCGTCCGCTTCCGAGCGGGCCTTGACCGCGGCGGCCTCGGCGTCGTTCGCGTGCTGGTCGGCGTCGTTCGCCGCGGCGCGTGCGGCGTCCGCCGCGTCACCGGCCTCCAGCGAGCCGGCGTAGGCGGCCTTCGCGTCCGCCTTGGCACGCGACGCGTTGGCCTTCTGCTCGGCGTCCCACGCGTCGTCCCGCTTGGCCTTGGCGTCGTCGCCGGCCTAGGTCGCCGCGTCGCGCTTGCTCTCGGCGGTCTTCTCCGCGGCCTCGGCCTTGTCCTCGGCATCCTTGGCGGCGGCCTGCGTCTCGGCGTTGTTCTTGTGCTGCTGCGCCTCCGCCTGCTTGGCGGCGGCGGTCTCCTTCTCCGCCTTGGCCCTCTTCTCCTCGGCCTCCGCGGCGAGCCGCTTGGCGTGCGCGTCGGCGGCGGCCGCCTTCGCGTCCGCCTCCGCCTGCACCGCCACGGCGAGCTCGGCCTCGGCGGTCTCCTTGTCCTTCTTCGCGTTGTCCCGGTGGATCTTCGCTGCGTCGGCGGCCGCCTTGGCCTGCGACTCGGCCGCCTCGGCGGCCTTCTTGCGGAACTCCGCCTTCGACTGCGCCGCCTGCGCCAGCGCCCGCTGCGCGACGGTCGCGCTGTCACCGGCCGAGGCACGGGTCGCGGCCTCCGCCGCCGAACGATTTACAGTCCCCGCCACAGGCGTATGCCGCGCTCCAGAGGCAGCACCATCCTCATCGAGCCGGTCACGTTTCTCCTGATGGCGCTCGGGCGCCGGGGCCAGTGGGGTCCCCTCGCTCAGGGCCGCACCCTGGTCGGGGGGGCGCAAGCCCTGGCTCGCTCCGCGTTTCCCGGCTCTGTTCAAGGCGCCTGAGTGCGGCGGGCCGCGGCGGCCCGACGGTTGGTCACCCGGGTTCGGGGGCGGTGACGGCCGGGGCGGCGCCGAGGAGGCCGAGGAGGGTCTCGCGGTGGAGGTCCGCGATCGGGCCGAGGAAGTCCGGGTGGCGCAGCAGGGGGGCCGCGCGGTAGTCGCGCGGGCTGGGGATGGTCAGCCGGCGCGCGTCGCCCACGCTGTCGGGGCCGTGGTGGGTGGCGGCCAGGCAGGCGGCGGCCAGGGCGGCGAGGTCGGCGTCGGCCAGCAGGCAGGCCGCCCAGCTGACGACGGTCTCGTCGACCTGGGTGCGCCAGGCGTGGGTCGCGTCCGCCAGCGGGGGTGCGTCGGCGCCGGTGACGAAGTCCAGCCGGCCGGAGCCGCCGGGGCCGAGCAGGTCCAGCAGTTCGGCGTCCAGCGCGGTGGGGTAGCGCAGGGCGGCGGCGATGGTGGCCGCATGGCCTGCCTGGGCTTCGGCCAGGGCCTGGTCCAGCGGGCCGGTGGCCGGGGGGAAGGCCGCCAGCAGCCAGCGTGCGGAGGCGGCGATGACGGGCGAGAGCGCGGTGGGCATGGTGGACCGTCCTGTGCGTATGCCCGCCTGTCCTGGGTGTTCCGGTGTGGGTGATCCGGTCGCGGGCACTGCGTGCCCGGGCGGGGAGGTGCGGACAACGGTACGGCGGCCTCCCCCGGGGGCGACAGGAGCTGCGTCACAGCCGGGGATCACCCCCGGAGTAGTGGGAGCCGAGGCAGCGCCCGGTGGCGACGCTCTTGGTCTGGGTCCCGACAGCCATGGTGCCTACGGCGGCCAGGTCCAGGTTCGCGTGCCAGTCCACCAGCTCGGCGGGCTCGGCCTGGTTCTCAACGCCATCGTTCTCTGGGCCACCCTCTACATCGACGCCGCCGTCGCCCAGCTTCGCGTCGAAGGCCACGAGATACGAGACGAGGACATCGCCCGGCTCCCCCCACTCAAGCACCGCTACCCGAACCTGCTCGGCCGCTACAGCTTCACCGCCAGTGTCCCGGCCGCTGGCGCCTTGCGCCCACTGCGTGGCCCGGTGCACAGGCGCGCTGCTGTCGCTCTGCACGCCGCGCTCGATGTGAACGGCATGTCGACGCGGCGGCCTGACCAGGGCCGACGATGTAGTGATCTCGCTTGCCGCCGAGGGCTTGTCCACCGACGAGCTCCAGGCTGGCCCGGCGGAGGCATACGGTGCCGAGGTCTCCCGGCAGACCAACTCCATCCGTCACCGACAAGGTCCTCGAGGGCATGGCCGAACGTCGGCGTCGACGAAGTCGACGACGGCCACCCCATCCTCCCCGACGCCCTCGACCACTGACCCCGCTGCCTCAGCGCGCCCTGGGACGGGTCGCAACCACCGGTCGCGGGGCTCCGGTCGCCCGGCCATGCCGATAGGGCGCTGCAGGAGGGGTGCGGGCCCCGTGTCCTCCATGGTCACCGAGCGTCCGGTGACAGGGCCCGGGCCTGGTCGGCCGTGGCCTGACAGCCGCGAAGACCCGGTGCTGCGCTTGCCCGAAAGCGGCAGCAGCGAGGGCCAGGAGGTTCGTGAGCTGCGGCTTGGTGGCTGGATGGGCAACCAGCGCGGCCGGGCCGCGACGCTGCCCCCGGAACGAGTGGAGCAGCTGTCTGCCATCGGGATGCGGTGGTCGTGACGGGCGTCGTGGTCACCGCGGCCGCCGCGCTCGCGGCCAGCTGAGCCAAAGCAAGACAGTTGTCACATAGGCAGGCTTCTTGTCACCTATGAGACTCGCCGTCGGGCACAGGCTGTGACTGAAACGCCCCTGGCGGGCCCTTGTGCCCGCCAGGGCGGTTCTGCAGCAATTTCTGCGTGTCACCTTGAGCCTGTGGCCACCAGGGCCGCAGTGATGGGTTCGAGGCTGGTGACCAGTTCGTCGAGTTCGGCGGGAGACAGGGCGTCGTAGGGCGGGGTGGCGAGTTCGTCGGTGAGGGTTTCGATGCGTTGTTTGGTCGCTCGGCCGACGTCGGTGAAGTGGCCGTCGATGTCGATGAGTCCGCGTTCGCGCATATCGTCCATGACCGCGGCCAGGCGCTCTGCCGGCAGGTGTTGGATGCGTCCGAACGACTCCGGGGGGTGGATGCCCAGTTCCAGGGCGGACAGCACGTGGGCCTGCGTGCCGCCGATGCGCGCGCCGACGAGAGCGGCGATGTGCCCGTCGCCGCGGTGCTCGCGCAGCATGGTCGCGGAATGCCAGAGCCGGGCGACGGGGTCGCTGGGTACCTCAAGGGTGCGCATGCCGGCGTACATCACCCGGCCTTCGGTAGGGGCGCTCGTCGCGGCCTTGGTGGTCAGGTCCGCGGCCCGCACCAGGCCCGGGGACTCGGCCAGCTCGTCGCCGAGGATGCGCCGCAAGGAGGCGGCGCTGCCCCGTTCCCGCGCGGCGACGGAGGCCTCGGGCGAGATCGTCTCCCAGGCGCTGGGGATGTGCCGTGCGGCTTCCCCAGCGGCGAAGTTGTAGAAGGCCGCGTGCACGACGTGGGCCGGCACCCGTCCCAGGGGTGCGGCGCGGCTGGCGAAGTAGCCGTCCCAGTAAGTGCGGTGGCCGAGTGCGGAGAGTTCCTCGTTGCACTCGTCGGCGAGGAACGTGACCAGGCAGATCGGCTCCAAAAGCTCGAACATGCGGCGGGCGATGTGAGCCATCGGACGCAAGCGCGTCTTGCCCATCAGATTCTCCCTGCGTTGGGTGTGCCGACTTGGACCGTCCGGCACACCGAAACTCATCGGTGACCGAAGGGAAGCAGTGCAGATGGGTTGGCGTCTGCATGGCTGTACATGCGAGAGCGGGTTCAGGTCCATTCTGGTGACAGAAGGGCTGCTGAATGAGT
Organism: Streptomyces sp. NPDC093260; assembly: GCF_040683715.1. Lineage (NCBI taxonomy): Bacteria > Bacillati > Actinomycetota > Actinomycetes > Kitasatosporales > Streptomycetaceae > Streptomyces > Streptomyces sp. NPDC093260. The sequence continues at coordinate 19,044 of NZ_JBFBEK010000044.1, read as the reverse complement.
GAGCTTCTTCGAGGTGGCCACCGATCGGGTGACAGTCTGCGAGCCGCAGCGAGCGAGACCCCCGGTCCGTTGATCGAGAGGTCTGACGTCCACGTCCCCATCACGTTGCTCGGGGGCCTCGTTGGTCATCTGTCCTGCCGTGATCGACCTGCCGCATGCGCTCGTCGAGTGGGTCACCATGCTGATTGTCACCCGTGAGGGCGACCGGCGCTGCAAGGTCCACCCGTCTCGACGCGCGATGGTGGCACTGGTGTACGTTTGGTGCGGCCGTGGCAACGGTCGGCAATGCCCTGTGCCTGCCCGGGGGCCACCTTGAGGTGGTCGGCCCGCCGCACTCCCGATGCGCACCTGGTGGGTCAGCAGAGTCTGGACCTGCGCGCACGGTCAGCCGGCGGGGATGCAGTCGGGTACGTCGTGCACGAGCCTGATGCCCATGCCGACCAGGCGGATCACGGCGGTGCGGTGGGCTGCTGCTTCGGGGAACCTGGCTGACGCACCGCCGCTGCACCGAAAAGGCGGATGCAAACGACTGGCAGCCGAAGCACCACCTCGGCCATGTCCGCCGCGCCACACCCTCCGGCCACCCCAGTGGCCACGAGGCCCGAAGAGCGCAGTCGACATCGATGACGCCCCGCTCCGGTGCTCGCCATGCGTCCTGGCGGGGCCACGAATCGGGTTCAACAGCACAGCTTCGTGATCATGTCGTCGAAGTCAGCTCTTGTGTGGCCTGCGCGATGATCGCTGCTGGTGGACCTGATTCGGTACCTGGCCGGCCCCAGGATGTGGGGCCGGCCGCGGGGTGCCGGGGATACCCGCGCACCTGTCACCTGGTCGGAGTCCGCGCCGTAGAGGTTGGGCGGTGCGGTCCTCCAGCCGGGGATCACCCGAACACCATGACGATGACAGGACGGCGGTCCCCAGGCGACAGGTCGGGCGTCATCAGGCACACGTTGAGCGTGGTTCACTCGATCTGTAAGGAGCAACGGGGCTTTCAGCGCGCGACTTGTGCGTGGCGCGCATGATTCGGGGAGTTGGCCGTGGACACGATCGACCGTCACATACTGAACATTCTCCGCAAGGACGGGCGAGCGCCCGTGTCGGAGATCGCACGTGCTGTGGGACTCTCAGCGGCTCCGTGCGCCCGCCGCATAGAGCGCATGGAGAGGGCGGGTGTGATCCGCGGCTACACCGCGGTCATCGAGGACAGCCGGGCAGGCATGCTTCAGGCGTTCATCGAGATCCGCCTGCTCGGCGCGACCGACAGCGACGAGATCCAGGACATCTCCCAGAGCATCCCGGAGATCGAGGAGAGCCACAGCATCGCCGGCACCTCCGACGCCCTGCTCAAGCTCCGGGTCCGGGACGTGAACCATCTCCAGCAGGTGATCAATGCCGTACGCCGGAGCGGCAAGGTGGAGGGCACCAAGACCTTCATCATCATCAACACCTGGACCCGCGCGACCGAGCAGGCCGGTACCCCGTAACCGCGAAACGGCGTCACGCCCGAGGCTCGGGGGCCATCCGCCCGCCGGTGGCAGGCTTGTTCAGTCGAACAGGGTTCCGTCGCCCCGCTCGGAACTGTCGCTGCGGGCTTACCACTTCCGAGCCCCCGACAGGTGCAGTCATGGAGTGGCGGGCGAGAAATCTGACGATCCGTGGTGCAGGCCAGACGTCGTCGCCCGGTGCACGACTGAACCCGGCGGCTCCTGGAGTTGTACGGGCGGGTCACTCACGTGCTGGTGTGACGGCGTGCGCGAGTTGGAAGCGTGAGTGCAGGCCGAGTTTCCGGTAGACGCGGGTGAGGGTCGCTTCGACCGTTTTGACGCTGACGGTGAGGGTGGTGGCGATGTCGCGGTTACTCGCTCCGGCGGCGGCGAGTTCCGCGCAGCGTTGCTCGGCGGAGGTGAGGCGGGGGTGGGCGCTGTTGTCCGTGGAGGCGGCTTCCAGCCGACTGAGCGTGTGCGCGGCGGTTTCGGCCCAGGGCTGTGCCTGGTGGGCGGTGAAGAGGTCGGCGGCGCTCTGCGCGGCGGTGCGGGCGCTGGCGCGGCGGCGTCCGCGTCGTTCGGTGTGACTGAGCGCCAGCAGGGTCCTGCCGTGTTCGAGGGGGAGGTGGCGAAGGTGGTCGGCCGCTTCGGTGAGGCGCCGGGCCGCGGTGTCGTAGTCGCCACGGGCGGCATCCAGAAGCGCCTGGGCGCGTTCGAGCGGAGGAAGGACCGTGTGCCTGCCGAGGTCGGTGGCTGTACGGCGGGTGTCGTCCAGGAGGCCCTGTGCCTGGTCGAGGTGGCCGAGGGCGGCGAGGGTCTCGGCGAGTTCGGGATGCCAGCGCAGGATGGAGGGGTCGTGGACCTGCTGGACCTCCTCCAGTGCGCGGACCTCCTCCAGGGCCTCCAGGGCTTTCTTGGGGCGGCCGGTCGCCAGGAGGAGGTGGCCGAGGGCGAAGAGGTTGCGGGAGAGGAAGATCTTGTTGTCTTCCTGCCGGGCGGTGTCGACTCCGCGGCGTGCGTGGACGAGGGCGAGGTCGGTACGCCGGGCGGTGCCCTCGACGAGGGCGGAGGTGTAGCACGCCGGTGCGGGTGACAGAGCGGTTCTGTCGGTCAGTGCCTGGGCGCGGTGGGCGTGGTGGAGGGCTCTGGCGCACCGTCCGGCGCGGAGTTCGGTTTCGGCGAGGCTGCGCAGGATGTCCACGGTCGCCTCGGCGTCTCCGGTCCGCTCGGCTTCGACGAGCAGGGGTAGCAGCGCCGTGCGTGCCTCGTCCGGGTGGTCGTCGAAGAGGGCGTGCCGGGCGGCGAGGTGCTGGGGGGTGGCGTTGACCGGAAGGGGGGCGGTGCGTGGCAGGGACAGTGCGCGCTCGAGTGTGGTCTCGGCGCCGGGGCGACCGAGGACGCGTTGGAGGCGGGCCTGCATCGTGAGGGCCATGACGGTGGTGGTGGTGTCGCCGGCGGCTTCGGCGAGGGTGGTGGCCCGGCCGGCCAGGGCGCACGCGCGGTGGGGGTCGCCCTCGTTGACGTTGGCCCAGATGGATTGGCGGATGAGAATCCGCGCGGTGAGGTCGGGTCGTCCGGCCGCCGCGTGGAGTGCGGCGGCGAACAGTTCGTCCGCGCTGTGCAGGTGTTGGCCGCTCGCGTCGATCAGGGCGACGAGGGCGTCGACACGTTGGGAGGGGGTGGTGTCGTGGCCCAGGACGAGGCGGGCGGCGGCCGCGGGTGAGGTCGCCGTAGTGGGCGGCGTCGCGTACGGCGGTCAGGGCCCGTTCGGTGAGCAGTTCGTCGTCGTCGTGCGGGGTGCGCTGGGCGGCGAGGAGGGAGAGCTCTGCCGCGAGTGCGTGGTCGCCGCGCTGCCGGGCCCGGACGGCGGCGCGGGCGGCGCGGCGGGCCGTCTGCGGGTCGGCCCCATCGGCCGCCAGCGCGGTGTGCCGGTCGCGACGGACACTGTCACGGCTGGCCTCGGCCAGGCGAGCGTGCAGGAGCCTGCGCGCGTGACCCGGTAGCCGGGCGACGAGTTCGGTGCCGATCGCGGAGGCGGTGAACCGTACGCTCCTGTCCGCCCGTTCGATGTCGAGCAGCCCCGCTGCTTCGGCCTGGGTGAGGAGGGCCTCGGCTGTCGGGCCGGCGAGGCGGCCGAGCAGTTCGAGGTCGGGCCGGTCGTCCAGTGCGGCGAACGTCAGCAGTTCCTGTACCTGGGCCGGTACCTCGTCCAGCCACTCGCCCACCAGTCGGCGGACCGTCGGCGGCAGGGCCGACTCGCTTTCATCATCCCGGTCTGGGCGCGGGCGTGCGGCGTCGGCCAGCGCCAGGGCCAGTGCGGGGTTTCCTCCGCTGTGTGCGTGGATGCGGGTGACCTCGCGGGGGGTGAGCCGGTACGGGGACAGCAGCGTCGCGACCTGAGGGGCCGTCAGGGGCGGGACGCGCACCGCGCGCGTGTCCTCCCCGTACCAAAGGCCTGCGGACCCGGGGGGCCGGCTGCGCTCGGCCGCGATGACGGGAAGGTCCGGGGTCAGGCGCAGTGCCCAGCCCAGGACGGCCGCGCTGGCCGGGTCCAGCCACTGGGCGTTGTCCACCATCAGCGTCATGGGTGGTGCCTCCCGCAGCACAGCGGCGGTCTGCCGGCGCAGCCGCAGGGCCCGACCGGCATCGTCCGGAAGACCCGGCCGACCGGCGGCCTCGTCGAGTGCCGCCGTCAGCTCCCGCCCGGCGGGCAATGCCGTCAGGGCCAGCGCGAGTTCGAGGAGCCCTGCGCAGGGAACCTGGGCGTCCTGCGGCCGCGGGGCCAGCCGCACGACGGGCAGGCCCAGTCGTCGCCCCAGGGCCCCGGCCGCGGTGGTCTTGCCGCTTCCGGGCGGCCCGAAGAGGACCAGTCGGCGGGTGTCGTGCACGTCTTCCGGTACCACCGGCAGCACGGGGCCGGCCTCGTGGGACGCGTTCATCCACATCGCAGGGTCTGGCATCGGGCCATGGTGCGCCCGCAGGTCCTCCCCGGTCCAGGTCAAGGGGTTGCCCTGATGTCGGCCGGACCCCGCGTCCCTAGCCTCTTGGCCACAGCCGAGCCAATCGCTGTTGAACGCCCTCCGCACCTCAGATGACGTTTTGCGGCCAACTCCCCGACAAGGCCCGGCGGAAGGATTGCGATGAACCGCAAGAACGCTCTGGCGGCCGGTGTCGCGGCAGCCCTCGCACTGGGCTCCATGACCGCGGTGGCCACCCAGTCCACCGCGGCCCCCCGGCCCACCGCGGCCGCCGACACCTCCGCGGCCCGACCTGGCGCAGGGTTCCAGGCGATGACGGTCGGCGCGCGCGGCGAGGCGATACGCACGGCCGGCCGGAACGCGGCCGCGACCGCCCGCGCGCTCGGCCTGGGCCCGGACGAGCGTCTGGTGGCCAAGGACGTGCTGATCGACGCCGACGGCGCCCGGCACGTGCGCTACGACCGCACCTACAGAGGCCTGCCGGTGATCGGCGGCGACCTGGTGGTGCACCTCGCCAAGAACGGCACGATCACCGGCTCGGACCTGGCGCACCAGGGCGCGATCCGGATCGCCGGCACCACTCCGAAGCTTACGGCGGCCGACGCCTCGGCTGCGGCCGTGAGGCACGCCAAGCACGTAAGGCACGCCAAGGCCGGAAGCAAGGACAGCACCCTGGTGGTGTACGCCGTCGGCAAGGTGCCCGTCCTCGCCTACCGTTCGACCGTCACGGGCGCGGGCGAGACCGGCCCGGCCTCACGGCAGGCGGTGATCGTCGACGCATCCAGCGGCGCCCCGTTGGACCAGTACGAGCTGCACCAGAGCATCACGGGAACCGGCAACGGCGTCACCGTCGGCCAGGTCTCCATCGAGACCACCCAGACCGGCAGCGGCTACACCCTCACCGACGCCGCGCACGGTGGCACGATCGTCTACGACTCGTACAACAGCCCGCAGTCGAGCCCGAAGCAGAACGCCCGGACCTTCTCCAAGACCACCAACTCCTGGGGCAACGGCACCAACTCCAGCCGCGAGAGCGCCGCCGTGGACGCCTCCTACGGCCTGGCGAAGACCTGGGACTACTACAAGAACACCTTCGACCGCTCCGGCATCCGCAACGACGGCCGCGGCGCCCCGGCGTACGTGCACGTGGACAACAACGTGCTGAACGCCTTCTACGACGACAACTGCTTCTGCATGTTGTTCGGCGACGGCTCCTCGCAGAACGGCAACACCCCGGTCACCGCGCTGGACGTGGCCGGCCACGAGATGAGCCACGGCGTCACCGCCGCCACCGCCAACCTCGACTACTCCGGCGAGTCCGGCGGCCTCAACGAGGCCACCAGCGACATCTTCGGCACCATGGTCGAGTTCTACGCCAACAACAGCAGCGACCCAGGCGACTACTACATCGGCGAGCAGCTCAACGTTCCGGGCGGTTACTTGCGCCGGATGGACAACCCCGCCGCCGACGGCAGGTCGCTGTCCTGCTGGAACTCGAACGCCGGCTCGGTGGACGTGCACCTCTCCTCCGGCATCGGCAACCACTTCTTCTACCTGGCGGCCGAGGGCACCGGGGCGAAGACCATCGGCGGACGCTCGCACAACGGGACCACCTGCAACAACGACACCTTCGCGGGCATCGGCAAGGACAAGGCCGCAGCGGTCTGGTACCGGGCGCTGTCCGCCTACATGACCTCCACCACCAACTATGCGGGCGCCCGCACCGCTACCCTGCAGGCCGCCGCGGACCTGTACGGCACCAACTCCCAGGAGCGGTACCTCGTCTCCAAGGCCTGGGCAGCCGTCAGCGTCGGCACCGCCCTGCCCGACCCCGGCACCGGCACCCCCACCCCCGATCCGACCGATCCCCCCAGCGGGAACGCACTGGCCAACGGCGGCTTCGAGCAGGGCGCCAGCGGCTGGACCCAGAGCGACGACATCATCACCAACTCGTCCCTGCAGGCCGCACGTGACGGGTCCTGGTACGCCTGGATGATGGGCTACGGCACCAACGCCGTCGAGTCCCTGTCCCAGTCGAACATCGCGGTGCCCTCCACCGGCGCCCCGAAGCTCACCTTCTGGCTGGAGGTCAGCACCCAGGAGTCCGGCTCCGCGGCCTACGACACCCTCAAGGTCAACGTCAACGGCACCACACTGGCCACCTACTCCAACGCCAACGCGAGCGCGGGATACGTCCAGAAGACCGTCGACCTGTCCGCCTACAAGGGCAGGACGGTGAAACTGGAGTTCGCCGGCGCCGAAGACGCCTACCTGTCGACCGTCTTCCTGGTCGACGGCATCGCCATCGGCTGACCGGTCCCGCTCACCACCGATGCTCCTGCGGCCGGTCCCCTGCTGGGTGCTCCGGCCGCAGGAGCCGCCGCGCGCGTGCGGGGTCGGTCGAAGCGGCCCAGCCCTCACTCCGCGGGTTTCGCGATGTGTTCAACCACCGTCCACGCCCCAGTCGTGTACATGACAGCCAGGGACGTGAACATCTTCCCTATCAGGGCAAAACCCCTCATACAAGGAAGGATCATGACGACACGTCTGGCGTCTCACGCCTCCGCGCTGGCTCTCTGCACCACACTGGCGACCTCCTTCGCCCTCCCGGCGCAGGCCTCCGGGATCGGCAACGTCCGGCCGAAGGCCGAGACCGCGCCTGTGTTCGACGACGAGGCCGGCGGTAACGCCAACGCGGACGACCCCGCGATCTGGCGCAACGCCGCCGACCCGGGCCGCAGCCTGGTGATCGCCACCGCCAAGCAGGGTGGTCTGCGGGTCTACGACCTCGACGCGCACCAGGTGCAGTCGATCCCCGCCCCGGCCGGCCCGAGCGCCGACGACAAGCCCGGTCGCTTCAACAACGTCGACCTGGTACACAACCTGCGGCTGGGTGGCGTACGCGCGGACGTCGCGGTAGTCAGCGACCGCGGCAACGACCGGCTGCGGATCTACCGCATCGACCGGGACAAGCCCGGCGGCCCGCTCACCGACGTCACCGACCCGGGAGCGCGCCCCGTGTTCTCCGCCGACCAGGCCGAGATCAACAAGCAGAAGACCGCATACGGCCTGGCCACCTGGACCGACCGCGCCACCGGCCGTTCCTACGCACTGGTCAGCCAGCGCAACCGCACCCGGATCGCGCTGCTGGAGCTGGTCCCCACCGCGACCGGCACCGTCGGCTACCGCCAGGTCCGCACCCTGGACCTGCCCGCCTCCTTCCGCCTGCCCGACGGGACCCCCTGGACGCCGTGCGCCGAGCCGGGTGAACTGCCGCAGGTCGAGGGCATGGTCGTCGACCCCGCGGACGGCACCCTGTACGCCGGTCAGGAGGACGTCGGCATCTGGCGCATCGACGCGGGCCTGACCGGCACCCCGACCCTGATCGACAAGGTCCGCGAGTACGGCGTGCCGGGCACGTACGACGAGCAGACCGAGCAGTGCACGCCCGGCATCGACCCCGGCTTCGGCGGCACGCACCTGACGGCCGACGTCGAGGGCCTGACCCTGGTCGACGAGCCGGACGGCGACGGCTACCTGCTCGCCTCCAGCCAGGGCGACAACACCTTCGTCGCCTACGACCGCGAGCGCGACGAGGACAACGAGTACGAGAACGCCTTCCGCATCGTCGCGGCCTCCACCACCCTTGACGGCTCCGAGGTCTGCGACGGTGCCGCCGCCCTCGACGCCCCCCTCGGCAGGCGCTACCCCAACGGCCTGCTCGTCGTCCAGGACGGCGAGGAGACTCCCGGCGACGGCGACCGCGAGGCGACCGGCTTCAAGTTCGTCGACCTCGGCGAGGTCGTCGACATCATCGACTGACAAGTGAAGACGATCCGCAAAAGGAGGAACGAAGTCGAGCGAATGATCAATGTGCTCAAGACCTGCAGGGCCGTGGCCACGAGGTACGACAAGCGTGCCTACATCTTCCACGGCACCATCATCATCGCCTCGATTCGACTCTGGCTGCGCCCATGATCTGGGACAGATCTGGCGTACTCGAGACCGGCACCAGTACCGGAGCAGCCGCATCTCCCCTCAAAACAGCCTGCCTCCTGCGACGTCACCCCGGGACGCCGGCCGGCGTCGACCTCGGCCTTGCGGACCCACGTCCGAACCGTCTGGGGAGAACCGATGCCCGGCTTCACGGCGACCGCCTTCATCGCGGCCCACTCAGCTGGGTAGTTGGAGCGAACCCCCGTGACCATGCGCACCGCACGCTCACGAAGCCCGGCAGGGCATGGGGACGGACGGGCCATGACTCGATCCTCTCAGGGAATCAAGCCTCCATCAGACCCGGAGCGCTTCAATCAGCGGGGCGCAGCGCTGTCACCCGACGACTGGAGGAGATCACTCGTACTCATCCCCGCACACGCCACCGGATCGGCCGGCCCCGCCCGCAGCGTCCGGCCCCCGCTACCCGCACCGCCCCCACCGGCTGCCCGGGGCCTGGAGCAGGTGATGCCGCCCCCGAGCAAGCGCCGCCGTGAGGTGAAGCGGGTGCTGCGCAGCGACGCGATGCTGCCGGAGTTCGACCGATCATGCCGGGCTCGCGGGATCTGGCACCGCGCCTCGCCACGTTGTCGTCGGTTGTCAGGGCTCCGCCCTGCCGCCCTCCTCCGCCTGCGATGCACGGCACCGGACTCCGTTCCCTGATCCGGCCTGATCCGGACGAAAGACCCTGGCCCCCAGCCGTCCAGGCCCGTGGGGGCTCAGCTCGCCAGGCCGTGACGGAACGCGTAGACGACCGCCTGGACGCGGTCGCGCAGGTTCAGCTTGGTGAGTATGCGGGAGACGAACGTCTTCACCGTCTCCTGGCTGATGACGAGGGCGGCGGCGATCTCGCTGTTGGACAGGCCGTCCGCGATCAACCGCAGCACCTCCAGCTCACGCGGGGTGAGCGGAAGGTCCTCGGGGGCGCTGTCGGTGGGGCGGATGCGGGTCGCGTACCGGCCGACGAGCTGGCGGGTGACCTCGGGGTCGAGCAGCGCCGCGCCCATGGCGACCGTGCGGATGCCGTGCAGCAGGTGGTCGGGCGGGGCGTCCTTGAGGAGGAAGCCGCTCGCTCCGGCGCGCAGCGCCTCGTAGACGTACTCGTCGAGGTTGAACGTGGTGACCACGAGGACCTTGACGGGGTGGGCGACCCCGGCCCCCGCCAGCAGGCGGGTGGCTTCGAGGCCGTCGAGGACCGGCATGCGGATGTCCATGACCACGACGTCCGGGTCGAGCTCGCGGGCGAGGTCGACTCCTTTTTGGCCGTCACCGCACTCGCCCACCACCTCCATGTCCGGCTGGGCGTCGACGATGGTGACCAGGCCCATGCGGATCAGCGCCTGGTCGTCGCAGACGAGCACCCGGGTCGGCGCGGACCCGGACGGCGGAGGTGTGTTCACGAGCGGCCCCCGGCCGGTATCCGCGCCCGGACGACGAAGCCGCCGCCCGCGACGGCGCCGGCGCTGAAGTCCCCGCCGAGCACGTCGACCCGCTCGCGCAGACCCGCCAGCCCCCGTCCACTGCCACCGACAGCGGCGGCCCGTGAGCCGGTGCCGTCCGTGCTGACCTCCACGGTGATCTCCCTCTCGCCGTGCCGCACGGTGACCGAAGTGCGGCTGCCGTGAGCGTACTTGAGTGCGTTGGTCAGTGCTTCCTGCACCACCCGGTAGGCCACGAGGTCGGAACTGCCGGTGGACTCCGGCGGGGCGCCCTCCTCGGTGAAATCCACCGGCTGGCCCGCCTGGCGGATCTGCTCCACGAGGGTCAGGACGCGGCCGACGGCCGGTGTCCTCGGCTCGGCCGCAACCTCGCCGCCGTTCCCGGTGCCGTGATCGGGGTTGAGCAGGTCCAGCAGGTGCCGCAGATCGGTGATCGCCCGCCGCCCGGTGTCGGCGACGGCGCTCAGGGACTGCTCCAGCCGCTCGGGCGCGGCGGTCAGATAGCGGGCAGCCTCCGCCTGCACCACCATCGCCGTCACGTGGTGGGTCACGACGTCGTGCAACTCCCTCGCAATCCGGGTGCGTTCGGCGTCTCGTGTCTCCACCGCGACCCGCTTGCGACGTTCGGCCTCCGCCTGCCGGGTGGTGCGCAGCCAGCTTCCGGCGCCCCAGGCCAGGCCCAGCGCCATGTAGAAGGTCGTGAACTCCGTGGCGGTCTCGCCCGTGCCGAGGTGGGAGAGGCCCACCGACAGCGCCACGTACGCCACGGTGAGGCCGGCCACGAAGCTCCGGCGGTGCCGTTCCAGGTGCGAGCCGGTGCTCACCAGCACGACGCCCATCGCGGTGGCCGCGAAGGTGTGGTAGCCGAGGAGCTGGTCGACGGCGAACCCGCCGGACACCAGGACCAGGGAGAGGGTCGGCCACCGCCGGCGCACCGCCAGGGGCAGGGTTTCGAGGAGGATCACCACGACGGCCACCGCGTCGTGCGGGCGGTCGGGGACACCCCCGATGACCGTTCCGTTGCTGCGGAGCGCCGGGAGGAAGGAACCGACCAGAAGGAGGAGCCCGAAGGGAAGGTCCCGGACGACGACGTCCAGCCGGTACCAGACTCCACCGAGCCGCTCCCGGGTGCTGTCCAGACGGTGTCGGATGCCGTCCAGGCGGGCCCGGTTCACCAACGGCCGGAGCCGGAGCCCGGTCGGCCGGTGCCCGGCACCGCTCTCGCGGTGCCCGGCTCCGTCCGTCCAGTGCTCCGGCGGACCGGCGGATCGCTGTTCCGTCATCGGGCGAGCGCCGCGAGGGTGTCGACGCGCCCGGCACGGCGCCGGGGGACGATGTTGCCGCGGCGGTGGGCCACGACCAGGAAGCAGATCGTCAGCAGCGTGCCGAAAGCCACCGAGTAGATGCTCGCCTCGGGACCGAACTCGCCGCCCGTGATCAGATGGTTGCCCGACAGGGTGGCGTCCAGCAAACCGTGGGTGTCGCCGTTGCCCGAGACCTGGGTGCTGAAGACGCCGGACTCCATGAAGTTCCAGGCGAAGTGCACGCCCATCGGCAGCCACAGGTTGCGGGTGGCGGCGTAACCGGCGGCGAGCATGGCGCCGGCCTCGATGGCGATGGCCAGGGCGCCGGCGACGGTGGCGTCGTCGTTGAGGAGGTGCATGGCGCCGAACACGAGGCCGGACAGTACCAGGGCGGTATACGTGCCCGTGCCGCGTTCCAGCAGCCGGAACAGCAGCCCGCGGAAGATGATCTCCTCCGTCGAGGCGGCGGCCGCCATGAAGCCGATCAGTCCGATGGCCCCGCTCACCGAGTCGATGCCGTGGACCTTGTAGTCACCGAGGAAGTAGATGTTGCCGATGACGCAGAGGAACATCAGCGTGCCCAGGACCAGGCCCCAGAAGGTCGCGCTTATCGCTTCCATCCCCCGCAGTTCGGTCACCTCGCGGTTCTCGGTGCGCCGCACGGCCCACCGGTAGACGAAGGTCATCACAGCCACGGTGAGGGCGCCCACCAGGAGCGAGAGCCAGGGGTTGTCCTTCGCCCCGTTGGTGAGACCGCCGCACACCGCGTAGACCGCGAAGACGACGACTACCTGCAGGACTACCTTCCAGGCTTTCATGACGTGAACTCCTTTTGCCGGTTCCGACTCCGGTTCCCTCTCCGGTCCGCGGCCCGACGTTCCGCGGTGATTCGAACACTACGGATTCGGTGTGGAGGAAATCGTCACCGTGCAGTGGACACTCGCTTGTAGCTCACACGGGGGACAAAGGGCGGGACGTCACCCTGAAGAGGCCCCAACCGGCCGCTCTGATCGCCTGCTCGGTATCGACGCCGTGCCGGATGTGCCAGACGTGAGGTCCCCGTTGTAGTCGGAGGCGGACGTGTACGTCACGAACATCTCACCACTGCCGTCGCGTACGGCCTGGTCGATGTTCGCCTTGACGAAGTTCCACTTCTCCGGGACGCCGTTGGGCCCGTAGTCGTCCTCCTGATGGTCTTTGAAGGACCTGATCCCGTACTGGTGGTCGACGTGGTCGAAACTGCCAGCACGATCTTGCCCCGCACATCCGAGAGCCGGGGCACGCCGGCCGGTTTTCCCTGGGAGACCGACGGGGGCGTAGAACAGGTTGGGGTAGCGGGACACATAACTCGCGAAGATCGACTCGATCTTCGCGCTGTCGACGGTCTTCGGATCGTTCCCGCAGTCCCCGGCGCCGACGGACTCGGTCCCGCGGGAGCACTCGGCCCTCAGACGCATGACGACCGTCCCGGTCCTGTGCTTGCCGAGGAAGTCCTGCGCCTTGGCCAGCACGTCGTCGAAATTCGCGTTCTGGTACACCTTTCCGTGATGCACCGTGAAGTACCCGTTCCCGGTGACACGGACCCGGATGCCGATGGCGCGGACTCCCGCTCCAACTGCGCCGTCAGGGTGTTGCCGCTCCCGCCGACGTCTTCCTGCGTCTGCGATATCGGCAGGTTCTTGATGGAGAGGCTGTCGTGGGTGCCGGGCAAGGACAGCGCAGCGAGCCATGTTCCGCCGGCGAGGTTCTTCATCCAGTCCGCCTGCGTCGCCGGCCCGAGGTTGGAGAACGCGTCACCCCAGTCCGTGCCGTGGGCCTGGGCGGGCGCAGGTGCCAGGAGAGTCGTACTCCCTGCGACACCGAGCACGATCGCGCCCGCCGCGACACCGGTCGTCATCCGGCGTGCCAGCCGACGAAGCCACCGCAACGACGTGTCGCGGACATCGGGCGGAGAGGAACGAGGCATGGGACTCCCATTCAGGGTCGAGAAGAAGCTGCGGAGGACCGTGCTCGGATCCCCGCACGTAAGGCAGCCGTGGCACTGGAATTCCCGCTCTGCCCTTCATCGCCCGGCTCTCGCCGTCAGGTCTTGTCCGCGCACCCGAAGAACAGCCCAACGGCCGTGCCGCCACGGCGAATCCATGCTCGCGGCTCCTGCCAACGCTCCGCTGCCGTCGCGCTAGCCTCGCTTTCCGCCGTGACACGGGCGGAGTGCGGTGATTCCGCGGAGCGCGGCCGACCCCGTCGGCGGTATGCCTGCTCGGCCAGGAGACATCTGCCGCCAGGTCGGCAACCAGCACGTCGTCGGCGAGAGCGGGCAGGCACCGGACGAGAACGCTCACCGCTTCCTCGCTCTCGCCGTCGGGCCGGTTCTTCGGTGAGTGGGTGGCGCAGTAACGGCGGCCGGTGTCATAGGCCGGGTGGTGCCCGCAGGATCCTGGAGGGCGTCACGCCGGCCGACATCGCCGTCGGCGAACTGCCCGAAGCCGTCCGCGGCCTGGCGGCTGACCTGGCGGCCTGGGCGAGCCCGTGAGAACCGGTGAGGGGCCGCCCGAACCGGTGCGGGAGCCGGTCCGCTCGCCGTGCCGGGGCAACCAGGCGGGGCCGCGGAGGGTCTGAGGTCACATGGGTGGTGCTGCGAGGACGGGCGGGAAGCGGTGGTGCACGCTGGTGGCGTGCGCCTCGGTGCTGGTGGCCGCCGTGGTGGTGGCGTCGGCGGGGGACGGCACGGACCGTGCGGGCGGTAGGACGGGAGCGGACCGGGGCGGGCACCGGACCGCCGGGCGCGGCGGAACCGTCTGGACGCCCGACCCTCACGGCGGCGACACCTCCTCCGGGCAGGGCCTGCTACGGCTCCGCTCCGCGCCGAACGTCTACTACCTGCCCCGGTACAGCGCCTTCCAGCAGGCGCCCTCGGCTCCCGAGTTCCACGTCGTCCTGGCGGCGTCGGCGGCCCCGTCCGGCGGGAGCGGCGAGCTGGCGGCCACGAGCAAGGGGGCCGTCGGCGGGGTCGAGGCGGACTTCGACCTGACCGCCTTCCAGGGCAGGGCGGAGATCACCTCCGTGCACAAGGGATACGGCTGCGCCCGCTCCGGCTACCGGGTGCACTGCGCGCTGGGCTCCCTGAAGTTCGGCGAGGGAGCCGACTTCACCCCGTTCTCCGTCCGTCCGAAGCCCGGGACCGCCGCCGGCCCGGCGGGGACGATCAGGATGACCGTGCGCAGCGCCGACGCGCCCACCGTCCGGCACACCACCCGCGTGATCTCCGGTTCCCCGCGCCTGACGGCCCGCCCGGACCTCGACAGGCTCGCCGAGGTCCCACCCGGGGGCCGGATGCGGCTCACGCCGGCCTTCGGCAACAAGGGGGACATCGCCGTCGAGGGCGGCATCAGCGTCGTGGTGTCGGCCCTCGGGGCCGGCCTGCTGCCCCGGTACGCCAACTGCCGCTACGACAAGGCGAGCGGGGCCACGAGGGCGCAGTGCGACTTCCCCGGAGCGCTGCCCGCGGGGGCGGCGTACGAGACCGACGGCGCGCTCACCGCCGTCGCCGGCCGCAGCGCGAAGACCGGCACGGTGACCTACACCGTGTGGCGCACGGCCGACGTCGGCTACCTCGCCGTGCTGCCCGCGTCGGCCCCGCACGGCAGCGGGGCGCCGCTACGGCTGCGGCCCGTCGACGGCAGCGCGTTCCCCGACGCCGGCGCCGAAACCGGCGAGCGGGCCGTCGGGGGAGGGCTGTCCTTCGAGACCACGGGGAAGGACGACGTGGAGGCCGTCGGCTTCGTCGTCAAGGGCCGGGTGGGCCAGGTGGTCGAGGCGACCGTGCCGTATCCGAGAGGCGACGGCTGGACCGACTCCTTCGGGCGGGGCACGGTGTGGGTGACCCTCCCGGCGGGCGTCAGCCTGATCGAGGTACCGCCGCAGGACCACGACAGCGACGTTCCCTACTGCCACCGGGGCCCGCGCCCGGACGGCCCCGTGGCCTGCCCCGGCCCCGCCGCGGCGGGCACCGTCCTGCGGGTACGCCTGGACCGGCGCGTCGACGGGGCCCGCGGCAGCGTCTCGGTGCGCTCTGACCCGTCCGCCGACCCGGACCAGCGCAACAACACCGCCCCCGTGACGGTGCAGTACCTCCCGTGAGCGGACGGGGAGGGGCGGCCCGGCCGCGGAGGCTCGGCCGCCCCTCCCCGCAGATCCGTGGGCCGAAGGGCTCGCTGTGGCGCGCGCCGACGCGGCCGCGCACGACGGGATGTTCCTCCCGCCGGTCTCTGCGGTGTGGGCCGGCTACCCCATCGGTGTGTGGGCGAAGAACCAGCGCGCGGCGGCCCGCAGGACCGTCCGGAACGCCGCACGGCGGGCGACGGGCGACAGGGACGTGCCAGCGCCGGGGGGCTGACTCCAGGCCGATCCGGATGCGCTCGGCAGGCGCTGGCAGGCAGGCCGTTCCGGCTGAGGCCGAGCGTCACGTTCGGCGGTCATTACGACATAATCGCCCGGTCTTGGCGAGCTTGGGCCTTGGACGGCGTTTGTCCGCCCGGCGCTGGGCAGCGTGCGGCCGGTAGTACCAACGGCCGTCGGGGAGGACGGTCCGGTGTCGTCGGATCTCCCGGCTGATGGTTGACGGGCTGCGGCCAAGCTCGGCTGCGGTCGTCCGGACGGCAGCCTTCTCCCGCAACCGGTCGGCTATGTGGATGCGGTCGGCCTCACGCAGGCAGCGCGAGGAGCCGGCCGGCTCCTCAGCCATGGGAACAAGGTGAGGCGGCACCACCCCGGTGACAGGTAGTGCCGCCTTTTGACGGCGTCAGCACTGCGGCTGTTACGCCATCGCCTGCCGGTCTTCGAGTTGATGCCGCAGTCCATCCGGCAGGCCCTCCTTTCGCCGCGCCCCAGCGGAAACGTGGGATTCGTCGGCGTCCCGCACGACGTCACGGTCGGCGCCGAGACCCTCTACTACGCCCCTGTCGGTCTTCGTGGCGGTTCGCTCCAATGCGCGCCTTTCTGCCCGACCTCGTGTGGCGCGTCATGTCGGGGCGGATCGAACCGGGCGCGGTGTTCGATCCCATCTTCAGCTGGACCAGGCCGCCGAGGGTCACCGGGCGATGGACGAGTGCCGCGCGATCAAAACGCATCTGCATCCTTGACGTCCCCTTCATCGGGGTCGGCAGGGTGCGGTTGTCAGACGGAGTGCCCGGTGGGCGCAGGGGCGGGGGCCCGGTGAGGCTTGCCGGTCTCGCGGAGGACGAGGAGGCCGGTGGTCGCTATCAGGGCCGCCGTCAGGCCGTGGATGCCGAACGCGGCGGCGTAGGGACCGTGATGGGCCAGGACGTTGAGCATGTCGCCGAGCGGGGCGACGGCCTCCATGAGCAGGGCCCAGCCCAGGGCGCGGCGGTGGCCCGTGGTCAGCAGGACGCCGAGCACCAGGCCCATCGCCACCTCGCGGGTGCCCTTCATGATGAGGAAGCCGTCACCGTTGCCGGCGGTCCAGTCCGGCAGGCCGACGCCGTGGGTGGACGCCTCCGGGGCCAGGACGAAGGACAGCCCGAGGTAGAGCACGAAGACGGCGCAGACGGTGACCAGGGCGGTGTTGACGTTCTTCAGTGACATGGTGGTTCTCCTTCGACATTCGGAAGGGTCGGCGAGCTGTGCGGGTGGGGCGGCCAAGCTCGTGCGCCTCGGAGGAGATCGCCCGTGACGCACGGGCCTGGCCGTCGGTGTCACACGTCGGCCTGCTCGAAGACGTGCGGGTACAACACGATGTCGTCGGGGAACTCGGCCGCCATGCGCTGGAATTCCGGGCTGCTGAGCGCTGCGGCCAGGGCGCCGGTCGACTCCCAGACCGCGACGTTCATCAGGAGCTGACTGCCCGCTGTCCCCCTGTGCATCTGCATGGAGACGAAACCCGGCTGCGCCTTCATGAATTCGGCCTGCCTGAGGAAGAGGTCCGAGAACGTCCCGGCCCTCTCCCCCGGCACGACGAAGGTGTTCGCCAGGACGATGGGGCCGGTGCTCTCCCGTAATTGCGCGGGCCAGGGCGTGTGCGGGTCGAGGCTCTGGACGGTGGCCATCTCGGTGTGTCCTCTCGCTGTGGGCTGTCCGTTCGGATGAGCGAAGTCAACACACGTTGGCAACGCATGTTGGCGAATTTAGAGGGGCCGCCCTGGACTGTCAACAGTCGTTGGCCTACATTCGTGGGCATGACCGGCACCACGAAGAATCAGCAGGCCGTCCGGCGTTCCGACGCGACCCGCGCCGCGATCCTCGCCGCAGCCCGCGAACGGTTCGCGGCGGACGGGTACGAGAAGGCGACGATCCGGGCCATAGCGCGCGATGCGCAGATCGACCCGTCGATGGTCATGCGCTACTACGACAGCAAGGCCGGCCTGTTCGCCGCCGCCGTCGCGGTCGACCCCGGACTGCCCGCCGTGCCCCTCGAACCCCGTGAGCAGATCGGCCGCACGCTGGTGAGTCACTTCCTCGCCCTGTGGGAGGAGAACGAGGGGCTGACCGCACTGATGCGGGTCGGCGCGACCGACGAGGCCGCAGCGGAACGCATGCAGCACGTGCTGCGCGAGCAGTTGATCCCGCTGGCCCGCTTGGTGTGCCCCGAGCCGGAGCAGGCGCAGACGCGGGCGGCCCTATGTGCCGCGACCGTGCTGGGGCTCGCGCTGACGCGCTACGTGCTGCGGTTCCCGGCGAGTGCGGCCCTCAGCCGCGAGGAGATCGTGGACTGGCTCGGCCCCACCATCCAGCGCTATCTCACCGCACCCACACCGTGACCCTCGAAGCCGCGTGCAGCGGCCAGTTCACCCCCCGCAGGCTCACGCCTCCCTACCCCCACACGGGCCGGCGGTGTCGGCGAGGGGCATCAGTCCGTCGGGGTGCCACAGCTGGGCGTAGGCGAGCTGTTCCATGGCGGCACGGTCGTACGGGCGCTCCCGACCGTGCATCGCGGTGTCAGGATCAGTCCGCGTTCCTCGTAGTAACGCAGGGTCGGTAACGAGATACCGAAGGCGCGGGCGACCCCGCTGATCGAGTACAACTGTTCCAGGGTGTTCTCCGGGGTGCGGGCGCTTCCACACAAGTGGACTTGAGCGCGCAGGGTCGGACGCCCTGCCACTGCGAGAACATCCGCACGCCCGGAGAGATGTCCGAGTCGCCATGGAAAGGTTCGAGGCGCGTGGTTGCTGATCCCTCCCCGGCTCTGCCTGAGGTGCTGACGAAGCTCGAGCAGGCTGTCGGCCGGCACGAGGATGGAGCCTCGTACGCTGACGATCACGAGCGCTGGTCTCTCTACCGCGCGGCGACGGACACGCCCGCGGCATTGCCGTTGCTGTTTCAGGCGGTGTCACTGGAGCCGGACGGTCCTCTGGCGTCCGGTGTCGTCGGCGACGTACTGGAACGCGTCCCGAGGGACGAACGCCAGCGATGGATACATCTTCTCGCGCCGGCTGTGCGTGCCTTCTCGGAGCGCCGGGCGCATGATCTCGGAGTCCTGGAATCACTCGCACAGGGCACCGTGTCAGCCGAAGCCGTAGACGAGCTCATGGCCAGCTGGTCCGACTGGCTTCAACACAGGGCCGTCGATGCGACCGCCGACCAGGACGTTCTGCGTGTTGTCTCCCGTAAAGGCCGAACGAAGAAGATCAGACAGGCTGCCGCCAATGCGCTCGGGAAGAACTGAGGTGCCCTCCGCCTATCCACGATGAGGGCAGTCGCGCCCCGTCTCCGTCAGCCGTGGGCGCCGGCCGGCGCGCCCGGCTCCGGCGCCCGTACCCGGGCCGCTGGGGGGGGGGGGGGCCGCACCCACCCCCCCCTGAGGGCCCCCGCGAGGCCTGCGAGGGATTGG
>NZ_JBFBEK010000043.1:0-47784 GCF_040683715.1 Streptomyces sp. NPDC093260 | reverse complement strand
TTCCCTTTCCGGCGGTTCCGACTCTATCAGATCTTTTCTCGACCTGATCCCCGGTCAGCGGGGCCGTCTTCCCGGCCCGTTGGGCCGTTCCGACGTCTCAAACCTTAGCGGATCTTCTCGGCGATTCCTAATCGGCTCCTCGCGGATCCGTTCGGGATCGACGAACTCCATTCGAATTGAATTCGGGCACACCGAAATACAACCCGGCTGGGAGATCGTGCTGGTGGTTTGTTTGCCGCAGTGCGGCGGGAGGTGCCGCCGGAGAACCGTTACGGCTCGCTGGCAACCCGAAGAACCTTACGGATCGGGTAGAGGCGTGTCAAGCACCCCCTGTCAAGATCTTTTCAGTCGAGGTCGCTGAGCCGGCCGCCGGCGTCCGGCTGGGCGTCCTCCACCCGGCGCAGCAGCCTGGTCAGGACCTCGCCGAGCACCGTGCGCTCCGCGGGCGAGAGGTCCTGGAGCAGATCGCCCTCGAAGACCGTCGCCAGGCGCATGGCCTCCAGCCACTTCTCCCGGCCCTCGGGGGTCAGCTCCACGATGACGCGGACCCGGTTGTTCTCGTCCCGCTCCCGGGTGACCAGGCCCTCGCCGACCATGCGGTCGATGCGGTGGGTCATGGCGGCCGGGGTGAGGCCGAGCCGCTTGGCCAGTTCGCTCGGGCCCATGCGGTACGGGGCGCCGGAGAGGACGAGGGCCTTGAGGACCTCCCACTCGGCGTTGCTGATGCCGAGGGCGGCGGTCTGGCGTCCGTAGGCGACGTTCATCCGGCGGTTCAGACGGGACAGCGCCGAGACGATCTTCTCGACCTGGGGGTCGAGGTCCTGGAACTCGCGCTGGTAGGCGGCGATCTGCTCTTCGAGGGTCGGCTCGCTGCCGATGCCGGGGGTGTCGCCCATGTCCGCAGTATGGCACGGGGCCGCTTGGCGTCGAAGTCCTTCCAGGTGTACAGTTTAGCTTCGAAGTTTAGCTTCGAAGTCTTCAGTACTAACTACTGGAGCACCCCAAGTACCTA
This sequence comes from Streptomyces sp. NPDC093260, assembly GCF_040683715.1. Taxonomy (NCBI): domain Bacteria; kingdom Bacillati; phylum Actinomycetota; class Actinomycetes; order Kitasatosporales; family Streptomycetaceae; genus Streptomyces; species Streptomyces sp. NPDC093260. Next base: position 46,772 of record NZ_JBFBEK010000043.1, on the reverse strand, counting down.
CGTTCGTGAGAGATGAGAGAGGTGAACGTGACCAGGGCGATGGGCGCAGCGATGCGCCGGATCCACGTGGGCAACGCACTCAGCGCGTTCGGGCTCGGCTTCACCGTCCCCTACCTGTACGTCTATGTGGCGCAGGTGCGGGGTCTTGGAGCCATGACGGCGGGCTCGGTGCTCGCCGTCTTCGCCGTGGCCGCGCTGATCGTGCTGCCGTTCGCCGGCCGGGCGATCGTGCGGCGCGGCCCGCTGCCGGTCCTGCTCGCCGCCCTGGTCCTGGCCGCGTTGGGCGCGCTGAGCCTGGGGCTGGCGGGTGATGCCGCGACCGTGCTGGTGTCGGCGGCGGCGCTGGGCGCCGGGCAGGCCGTGATGCAGCCGGCGCTGGCCACGATGATCGTGGACTGCTCGTCGGCGGAGACGCGGTCGAGGGCGTTCGCGATGCAGTTCTTCCTGCAGAACCTGGGCCTGGGCGTCGGCGGTCTCATAGGCGGCCATCTGGTCGACACTTCCCGGGTGTCGTCCTTCACCCTGCTGTTCGCGATCGAGGCGACGGTGTTCCTGCTGCTGGCCGTGCTGATGGCGACGGTGCGGATGCCGCACGCGCCGCGCGTCGAGGAGGCTCCGGCCGGTTCGGCGGGCCGGGGCGCGTGGCGGCAGCTGCTGGGGAACCGGGCCATGGTGCAGCTGTGCGTGCTGGGCTTCGTGCTCTTCTTCGCGTGCTACGGCCAGTTCGAGTCGGGGCTGAGCGCGTACGGCGTGGAGGCCGCCGGGATATCGACGTCGACGCTGGGGACGGCGCTGGCGGCGAACACGCTGGTGATCGTGGTGGCGCAGTTCGCGGTGCTGAAGTTCGTCGAGCGCCGGCGGCGGTCCCGCGTCATCGCCGCGGTGGGCGTCATCTGGGCGGTCGCCTGGGCCGCGGCGGCGTACGCGGGGCTGGGGCACGGCAGCCAGGCGATGGCGACGGCTGCCTTCGTGTCGACGTACGCGCTGTTCGGGCTGGGCGAGGCGATGCTGTCGCCGACGCTGGCCCCGCTGGTGGCCGATCTGGCGCCGGCCGGCCTCGCGGGGCAGTACAACTCCGCGTTCGCCCTGGTGAAGCAGCTGGCGCTGGCGGTCGGTCCGGCGGTGGGCGGTCCGCTGGCGGCGGCGCTGCCGGGGCCGTATGTGGTGACGTTCCTGCTGTTCGCGCTGGGGGTCAGTGTGCTGGCGCTGCGGCTGGGGCGGGCGCTCACCAGGGCGCAGGACCATCCGTGGGCCGCGCGCAGCCGGGTGGTGGCGCGCGGTGGGGCGGCCGCGGAGCCGGTGGCCGCGGAGGCGTGATCCCTTCCGGGGGCTGCACGGCCTCCCGGCCCGCGCGTACGCGCACGGCGGCCGTCACCTGTGGGTGGCGGCCGCCTTCCGCGTTCCTACGCCGACTCCTGTTTCGCCGGCAGGAGGAACTCGCACCAGACCGCCTTTCCGCCGCCCGGGGTGCGGCGGGCGCCCCAGCCGGAGGCGATGGTGGCGACGATGGCGATGCCGCGGCCGGACTCGTCCACCGGTTCGGCGCGGCGGCGCCTGGGGAGGTGGTCGTCGCCGTCGGTGACCTCGATGATGAGGCGGCGGTCGGTGCGGCGCAGCCGCAGCCGCATCGGGGGCGTGCCGTGCTGGAGGGAGTTGGCGACGAGTTCGCTGGCCGCGAGGACGCCGAGGTCGTGCAGTTCGGCCGGGAAGCGCCAGCTGGTGAGGACGCCGGAGGCGAAGGCACGCGCGCGGGGGGCTGCCTCGACGCCGCCGAGCAGTTCGAGGGCGGCGTTGCGGAAGAGCTCGCCGTCGTGGCCGGTGCGGGCGGGGTGCTGGAGGACGAGGACGGCGACGTCGTCGTCGTGGTCGGCCTGGACGCCGGCCGAGCGGACGAGGCGGTCGCAGACGACCTGGGGGGTGCCGGTGGCGCCGGCCAGGGCGCGTTCCAGGGCGGTGATGCCCTCGTCGAGGTCTTCGTCCCGGCGTTCGACCAGGCCGTCGGTGTAGAGGACGGCGGTGGAGCCGGGGCCGAGCGGGACCGAGCCGGAGGAGTGCACCCAGCCGCCGGTGCCGAGCGGCGGGCCGGTGGGTTCGTCGGCGCGGACGACGGTGCCGTTCTCGTCGCGGACGAGGATCGGCAGATGGCCGGCGGAGGAGTACACGAGCCGGCCCTCGTTGGGATCGTGGACGGCGTAGACGCAGGTGGCGATCTGGTTGGCGTCGATCTCGGCGGCGAGACCGTCCAGGAGCTGGAGGATCTCGTGCGGCGGCAGGTCCATGCGGGCGTAGGCGCGGACGGCGGTGCGCAGCTGGCCCATGACGGCGGCGGCGCGCACGCCCCGGCCCATCACGTCGCCGATGACCAGGGCGGTACGGCCGCCGCCGAGGGTGATGACGTCGTACCAGTCGCCGCCGACGGCGGCCTCCGTGCCGCCCGGCTGGTAGGTGGCGGCGATGCGCAGGTCGTCGGGCTGTTCGAGGACCTGGGGCAGCAGGGAGCGCTGGAGGGTGACCGCGGTCTCGCGCTGGCGTCGCTCGCTGGCCCGCAGGCGTTCGGCGGCCTCGGCGTGGTCGGTGACGTCGGTGGCGAAGACCAGCACTCCGGGGCCGCCGGTGCGGTCGTCGGCGGCGGCTTCGCCGGCCGGGGTGCAGGTGAAGGTGTAGGAGCGGCCGTCGGTGGCCTTGCGGGACTTCAGGGTGCGGGGTCTGCCGCTGCGCAGGACCTGGTCGAGGAGTGGGAGCAGGCCGAGTGCGCGCAGTTCGGGCAGGGCGTCGCGGGCCGGTTCGCCGAGGGGGCGGGCGCCGAAGGCCGTCGTGTAGGCGCCGTTGACGTAGGCGAGGCGGTGGTCGGGGCCGTGCACGAGGGCGACGAGGGCCGGGACGCGGTCGAGCACCTCGCGGGCGGGGAGGGCGTCGACGGCGGGCGCGGGGTTCGCCGGGTCGGCCGGCTGGCCGGCGCGGGCCGCGGGGACGGAGCCGTCGGCGCGCCGCTCCGGGGGGGTGGCGAGGTCGGTCCGCGCTGCGGCGCGGCGCTGCGTTCCGGTGATGCCGGGGAGCCGGGCGCTCCAGCGCGTGAAGTTCACGGATCCTTGCCTCGTGTCTGGTCGTCTCGGGCCGGCTCCGGGCCCGGCCGTGGGGTGGGGGCCGCGCGGCGGAAGCGCGTGGTCGTGCCGCTCCGGTCGGGGCGGCGGGGCGGTCGTGCGGGGGCGGTGCCGGAGGGGCGGCGGTCGCTTCCGGCGGCTGCCGCTCCTCGGTCGGGGACAGTGTGGCAGTGCGGCCGCCGCGCGCCGACATCCGTTGGACGCCGGGGCGTGCCACGGAGTTCCTGGGTTCGGTCAGGACGACCCTTTCGGGTTGATGTTCGGGTCCAGGGGGTGTTTTCCACCGGCCGCGAGTTCGAATTCGGCCCGGGGGTGTTCCAGGGAGCCGAGGGAGACGATCTCCCGTTTGAAGAGTCCCGCCAGTGTCCATTCCGCCAGCACCCGGGCCTTGCGGTTGACGGTGGGGACGCGGCTGAGGTGGTAGGCGCGGTGCATGAACCAGGCCGGGTAGCCCTTCACCTTGCGCCCGTACACCTGTGCGACGCCCTTGTGCAGTCCCAGGGAGGCGACCGAGCCGGCGTACTTGTGCGCGTACGTCTCCAGCGGTTCGCCGCGCAGGGAGTGGGCGATGTTGTCGGCGAGGACCCGGGCCTGGCGGACCGCGTGCTGGGCGTTGGGCGCGGTGGCGCGGCCCGGTTCGGCGGCGGTGACGTCGGGGACGGCGGCGGCGTCGCCCGCGGCCCACGCGTGCTCGACGCCGTCCACGGTCAGCTCGGCGGTGCAGCGGAGCCGGCCGCGCTCGTCGCGGGGCAGGTCGGTGGCGGCGAGCAGGGGGTGCGGTTTGACGCCGGCGGTCCACACCAGCGTCCGGGTCGGGAAGCGCTGGCCGTCGCTGAGGACGGCGACGCGGTCGGCGCAGGACTCCAGACGCGTGTGCAGGAGGACCTGGATGTTGCGGCGGCGCAGTTCGGTGACGGTGTAGCGGCCCATCTCCTCGCCGACCTCGGGCAGGATGCGGTCCGAGGCCTCGACCAGGATCCACTTCATGTCGGCGGGCTTGATGTTGTGGTAGTACCGCGTGGCGTAGCGGGCCATGTCCTCCAGCTCGCCGAGCGCTTCCACGCCCGCGTAGCCGCCGCCGACGAAGACGAAGGTGAGGGCGGCGTCGCGGATCTCGGGGTCGCGGGTGGAGGAGGCGATGTCCATCTGTTCGATGACGTGGTTGCGCAGGCCGATGGCCTCCTCGACCGTCTTGAACCCGATGCCGTAGTCGATCAGGCCGGGGATGGGCAGGGTGCGCGAGACGGAGCCCGGGGCGAGCACGAGTTCGTCGTACGTCAGTTCCTCGCTGCCGCCGCTCTCCTCGGTGGCGAGGGTGGTGACGGTGGCGGTGCGGCGCGCGTGGTCGACGGCCGTCGCCTCGCCGACGACGACGCGGCACTGGTCGAGGACGCGGCGCAGCGGCACGACGACGTGCCGGGGGGAGATGGCGCCGGCGGCCGCCTCGGGCAGGAACGGCTGGTACGTCATATAGGGGTCGGGGGTGACGACCGTGATCTCGGCCGTGCCCCGCCTCAGCTCCCGTCTCAGCCGCTGCTGGAGGCGCAGGGCCGTGTACATCCCGACGTAGCCGCCGCCGACAACGAGAATGCGCGCACGTTCCTTCACCATCCCATGACGCACCCGTGACGGTCGTTTGTCCACAGGCCCGGCGATTCGCACGACGGCGGGCCGGTGCGCGCCGGGGTTGGCCGAATCAGCGCCGTGTAGGGGAGGAGCGCAGGTCAGCGAGGGTGGGAGGGGGGGCGCGGAGGGATGCAATCCGGGCGTTTGCGACCCGTAGTCCGATCGGGGGGCGCTCCGGGCGGAACCTGCCTCTTCTGAATTGACCCCCACTCAACTATGTTCGTGTCGACGGGGTGCAGGGGACGGGGGCGGACGAGTCCGCGGGATCTCACCGGATCTCGGGGACGGACTCGATCGTGTGCGATTCCCGCTTCAGCGCACCTCGCGTTCAGTGGCGGGGAGTCTCCGGGGGGAGACATCATCACCGGGGGAACATTCATGCACATTCAGGACACGCATTGGTCGACCGCGTCCGCCCTCACGACCGGCGGCGGCGCGATGGGCACGGCCACGGGCAGCCGCGGGGACGAGTCCCGGGCGGCGCGGACCACGCCGCTCAGGGTGGACGCGCAGCGCAACCTCGAGCATGTGCTCAGGGCGGCGCGCGAGGTCTTCGGCGAACTCGGTTACGGCGCGCCGATGGAGGACGTGGCGCGGCGCGCGCGGGTCGGCGTCGGCACGGTGTACCGGCGGTTCCCGAGCAAGGACGTGCTGGTGCGGCGGATAGCCGAGGAGGAGACCTCCCGGCTCACCGACCAGGCGCGGGCCGCGCTCGGCCAGGAGGACGACGCGTGGGCGGCGCTCTCGCGCTTCCTGCGCACCTCGGTCGCCTCCGGCGCGGGGCGGCTGCTGCCGCCGCAGGTGCTGCGGGTCGGGGTCGGCGAGGAGCACGCCGACGGCGCGGCCGGGCCGGACGGCGCCCGGTTGCCGCAGCAGCGGACCCAGCCGGGCGCGGGAGAGCTGCGGCTCGTGGCCGACGAGACCGGGGCGGCGCTCGCCGCCGACCCCGCGGTCGAGGACGCGGGAGTGGCGGCGCTGCTGGAGGTCGTCGGGCGGCTGGTCGAGCGGGCCCGCTCGGCGGGTGAACTGCGGGCGGGCGTCTCGGTGTCGGACGTCCTGCTGGTCATCGCGACGGCGGCGCCCTCGCTCCCCGACGCGGCCCAGCAGGCGGCCGCCTCGGCCCGCCTGCTGGACATCCTGCTGGAGGGGCTGCGCTCCCGGCCGGCGTGAGCGGCGGGGCGTCACGGCCGGCGGGCTGCGGTGCGGGGGCCGGGTGCGCGCGGGGCGACGACGGCCGTCGCCTGCCGCTCCGTCAGCGCCGTACGGAGAGCCGGCCTGCCCGCAGGGGACGTCGCCGAACGGGCGGTGCCGTCCCCGGACGGGTGACTGCGCTGCTCGATGGTTGACGCACGTCCACGGCGGGTGACTGCACTGCTCGACGGGTGACGCGCTTCCGCGGACGCACCCCGCGCAAGCGCGTCCCGTTCATCCGGCCGGAGCCCACGCACCCCCGCTCACCCCGCGGGAGGCGGCGCGCCCCACCCCAGCAGCCCGTACTCACCCGCGGGAGGCCGCCGCACCCCCGCGCGAGCACATCCCCCTCACCCGCCGGAGGTCAACGCACCGCCGCCCGAGGCCAGGGCGCCGCGTTGGGGGACGATGCCCGACGGGACCGCTCGGGCCCGGGCCGGGGTGCCGGTCCAGCACGTGCCCCTGCGGGCGAGCAGGCGGCGCAGCCACATCTCCAGGGAGACCAGGTCCGCCAGGCCGTCCAGGGGCAGCGGCTCGCCCTGGGCCGCCGCGCGCAGGGCCTTGCGGACCACCCGTGCCTCCACGAGGCCCGCCTCGGCGAGCAGCGGGGTGGCGAACAGGTCCATCAGCCCGTCCACGGCCACCCGCAGCCCCGCGCGGGCGGCGACGGCGGCTGGGGCGTGCGAGGGCGCGCCCCAGCCGGGCGGCAGTTCGCCGACCCCGGCACCCTCCAGGACGGTCCGCAGGATGGCCGCGCGGGCGCCCGGCTGGACGCGCAGGGCCTCCGGGAGGGCGCGGCAGGCGCGGACGACCTGGTTGTCGAGGAAGGGCGTGTGCAGCCGCTGGGAGCGGATCTCCGCAGCCTGCTCGAGGACGCGTACGTCCGCGGCGTGCCGCGCCAGGGCGGCCCGGGCGCGGTGGTCGCCCGGCCGCTGGCCCGGACCGGCGCCGGAGCGGGACGTCGCCCCCTGGAGGCGAACCGATACTTCAGCCAGCGCCTCGCCGGTCAGCCAGCGCGCGGCGGGACCGGGCCCGCCCCAGGTGAGCGCGGCCAGCGACGCCCCGACCGCGCCCGAGGGTTCGTCGAAACGGCGGTGCAGCAGCCGTTCGGCCAGGCTCTCCAGGCCGGCGCGGTACGGCATGCGGGCCAGTCGGCGGGCCGCGCCGTACACCCGCGCGGGCACCAGCACGGAGCCGTCGGCTCTGGTGAGCGCGGCGACGGGCCGCACGAGGTGGCGCCGCTTGCGGTCCATCAGGAGGTCGGCGAGGCGCGCGGGATGCGCGTCGAGCACCTGGCGGGCGCCGTAGCCGGTGAAGTGGTCGGCGCTGCCCGAGGCCAGCCGGGCGCGGTGCCGGGCCGCCAGGACCAGGGACGGTCCGGGCTCGTCGGTGAGCGGGCCGTCCAGGTCGGCGTAGGGCAGGACGTCCTCGCCGCCGGTGACGACCACGTGGTGCAGGCGCGGGTTGGCGGCGAGGGCGCCGGCGCGCTCCAGCTCGGCCTCGCGGCCGCCGACGGCGAGGTCGTTGAAGGTGACGGCCAGCAGGCGCTCGCCGGCGCCCGTGCCGTGGCCGAGGAGCGTGCCGGGGTTGCCCGGCAGGCCGGCCGCCAGCAGCGCGAGCGTGCCCGAGGCGGGGCCGCCGGACAGGTCCGCGCCGATGCCGGGCACCGGCATCCCGCGGGCCGCGCGCCGTTCGGCCGGGCCCATGCCGGGCACCGGGCCGGGGTCGATGTCGGGCACGTGCCGGGGCGCGGAGAGCCGGGCCCGGACGGCCTCGACCAGGGCGTCGCGCACCGCGTCGACGGCGCTGTCGGGGTCGGCCGGGGGCGCCGCGACGGCGAGGGAGGCGACCGGCTCGTACCCGGCGACCTCGCGCGCTCCGGCGCGCAGGATCAGCGCGTGGCCGGGCGGGATGCGCCGTACGCCCTCGTAGGGCGTGGAGTCGTGCAGCGCGGCCGGGACGTCGGGGGCGGCGAGCAGGGCGGCCAGGTGCGCGAAGTCGAGGTTGGCCTCGACCAGGTCGGCCAGCGGCAGCGCGGCCGTCGCGTAGGCCGTGCCGCCGGCCCACGGCGTGTGGAAGACCGGGCGCGCGCCCGCGAGATCGCCGCAGACGGTGATGCGGCGGCCCACCTGGACGACCGCCGTGTAGCTGCCGGGCCAGGCGGTCAGATGCCGCAGTGCGCCCCCGCGCGCCGCGAACAGGCCCACCCGCAGCTGTTCGTCGGAGGCGCCGCAGGTGCCGAGCACCGCGATCCTGGTCTGCGCGTCGGCCTGCACCACGCGGACCTCGTCGGGCCGCCAGTCGCCGACCGCCCACAGCGGGTCGGGATCGCCCCACAGGAGCTGGGAGCCCACCGGCTGCACGGTCTCGCCGTCGTATCCGGTGGCGCCGGCGGAACCGATCCGGTCGGCCCCCGCGGCGGCGCTGCTCCACCCCACCAACCACCGCATCGACGCCTCCACGGACCGCGGACAACCAGGTGCACCGTACGAACCGGTCACCATGCTGCCACGAAGGAGGCGTGCCGGAGGGGAGGCGGAGCCGCCTCGGGCACACGGTGCGCGCCCTGGCGCGCCGGCCGCGCCGATGGCGAACGGCCCTACGGCGCAAGGTCGTCGCGACCTGAATGCGCCCCCTGATGCGCTCCCCACAACACCCCGCGCGCCGTCAAGTGCCGTGGTGGGGACGGAAATCGACTGCAGGACGATGGGGCTATTTTCAGCCAAATCGGAGTTCGGCGAACAGGGGTGCGCACGCTCCGTACACGGCCGGCGCGGCCCGGCGGCAACGCACGGTCCGGGAGGCGGAGTTCGCCTCCCGGACCGGTCCGCCGCCCGCGGGGATGTAGGCGGCGGTGTCCCCCAGCCCACTGGATCCAGTACAGCGGGCCGACCCACGCCAAACCATGGAATCGCTCCCCCGGTGGCCGGAGTAGAGCGCACGCACGGGCGCACGGCCACACATCGGGAGCACGCCGCCACCCTGCGTGCAGACCCCGTACTCCCGTGCGGACCACAATCCCGCCATCCGGAAGAATGCCCCTTAACGCTTGGGATGCGGCGAACTACGCTGGGTTTACGAATGCCGCGTGGTTATGCCAGCGCGGCAGCCGTCTGTGTCGAGGGGTGGCGCATGTCCAGGGAGCAACGCGGGCCGAACGAGAAACTCGGCGCCGTTCTCGCCCTCGCGGGAATCAGCAACGCAGGGCTGGCACGGCGCGTCAACGACCTGGGCGCACAGCGCGGGTTGACTCTTCGCTACGACAAGACGTCCGTGGCGCGCTGGGTGTCGAAGGGGATGGTGCCCCAGGGCGCGGCCCCGCACCTCATCGCCGCCGCCATCGGCCAGAAGCTCGGCCGTCCGGTCCCGCTGCACGAGATCGGCCTGGCCGACGCGGACCCCGCACCCGAGGTCGGCCTCGCCTTCCCCCGGGACGTCGGCCAGGCGGTGAAGTCGGCGACCGAGCTGTACCGCCTCGACCTGGCCGGCCGCCGGGCCGGCACCGGCGGCATCTGGCAGTCGCTGGCCGGCTCGTTCGCCGTGACCGCGTACGCCACTCCCGCCTCCCGGTGGCTGATAACCCCGGCCGACAGCTCGGTGGCGCGCGAGGCGAACACGGCGGAGGGCTCGGGCGCGCCGATCAAAGTCGGCCACAGCGATGTGCGGAAGCTGCGCGAGGCCGCCGAGGACGCACGGCGTTGGGACTCCAAGTACGGAGGCGGCGACTGGCGTTCCTCGATGGTTCCCGAGTGCCTGCGGGTCGAGGCGGCCCCGCTGCTGCTCGGCTCGTACTCCGACGAGGTCGGCAGGGCCCTGTTCGGCGCGTCCGCCGAACTGACCCGGCTGGCCGGCTGGATGGCCTTCGACACCGGCCAGCAGGAGGCCGCGCAGCGCTACTACATCCAGGCGCTGCGCCTGGCCCGCGCGGCCGCCGACGTGCCCCTCGGGGGCTACGTCCTGGCGTCGATGTCCCTCCAGGCCACCTACCGCGGCTTCGGCGACGAGGGCGTCGACCTCGCGCAGGCAGCCCTGGAGCGCAACCGGGGCCTGGCCACGGCCCGCACCATGAGCTTCTTCCGCCTTGTGGAGGCACGCGCCCACGCGCGCGCGGGGGACGCCCAGGCGGCCGGCGCGGCCCTGAAGGCGGCCGAGGGCTGGCTGGAGCGCTCCCGCGAGGGCGACAACGACCCGAGCTGGCTCGGCTTCTACGGCTACGACCGGTTCGCCGCCGACGCCGCCGAGTGCTACCGCGACCTGAAGGCCCCCCGCCAGGTCCGCCGCTTCACCGAGCAGGCGCTGTCGAAGCCGACGGAGGAGTTCGTGCGCTCGCACGGCCTCAGGCTCGTCGTCTCCGCGGTCGCCGAGCTGGAGTCGGGCAACCTGGACGCGGCCTGCGAGCAGGGTGTGCGGGCGGTGGAGGTCGCCGGGCGGATCTCCTCGGCGCGCACCACGGAGTACGTCAAGGACCTCCTGCACCGGCTGGAGCCCTACGGCGACGAGCCCCGCGTGGCAGAGCTGCGCGAGCGCGCCCGGCCGCTGCTGGTGACCCCCGCCTAGGGCCGTCCGCCGTCGGGCCGGCTCCCGCCAGGTCGTCCGCCCGCGTACCGGAGTGCCCGCCCGAGACGGGCCCCGGACGGGCACTCCGGTGCGCGTCCGCCACCCGCTCCGGGAGCATTGTCAGTGGCACGGTGCACTATCGAAGCGGGAGGTGGAGCGGATGCGGCCGAGGATCGCTCACGACTGCGACGTGCTGGTGGTCGGCGGCGGGATCGTCGGGCTGTCGACGGCGTACGCGATCACGCGGGCCGCGCCCGGCACGCGGGTGACCGTGCTGGAGAAGGAGCCGGGCCCGGCCCGGCACCAGACGGGCCGCAACAGCGGCGTGATCCACAGCGGCATCTACTACCGGCCCGGCTCCCTGAAGGCGCGGTACGCGGTGCGGGGCGCGGCCGAGATGGTCAAGTTCTGCGCCGAGTACGGCGTCGCGCACGCCGTCACCGGCAAGCTGATCGTCGCGACCTCGCGCGAGGAGCTGCCCCGGCTGCACGCCCTGGTGCAGCGCGGCCGGGAGAACGGGATCCCGGTGCGCGAGCTGGGCGCCGCGCAGATCGCGGAGTACGAGCCGGAGGTGCGCGGACTGGCCGCGATCCAGGTGGGCACCACCGGGATCTGCGACTACACCGGCGTGGCCCGGCAGCTGGCCGCCGCCTCCGGCGCGGAGATCCGCTACGGGGCGCGGGTCGTCCAGGTGGACCGCCGCCCCGGGCTGGGCGTGGCCGTCCGCACGGCGCGCGGCGACGTCGTGCGCGGGCGGGTGCTGGTGAACTGCGCGGGGCTCCGGTGCGACGAGGTGGCACGGCTGACCGGGGACGACCCGGGGATGCGGATCGTGCCGTTCCGCGGGGAGTACTACGAGCTGGCGCGGCCGGAGCTGGTGCGGGGGCTGGTGTATCCGGTGCCGGACCCGGCGTTCCCGTTCCTCGGCGTGCACCTCACGCGCGGGATCGACGGCGGCGTGCACATCGGGCCCAACGCGGTGCCGGCGCTGGCGCGCGAGGGGTACGGCTGGGGGGTCGTCCGGCCGCGGGAGCTGGCCGGGACGCTCGGCTGGCCGGGGTCGTGGCGGATCGCCCGGCGGCACTGGCGGTACGGGGCGGGGGAGCTGCGGCGGTCGGTGTCCAAGGGGGCGTTCACACAGGCGGTGCGGAGGTTGCTGCCGGCGGTGGAGGAAGGCGATCTGGTGGCGGCGCCCGCGGGGGTGCGGGCGCAGGCCGTGTTGCGGGACGGGACGCTGGTGGACGACTTCCTGATCCGGGAGGGGGAGCGGGCGGTGCATGTGCTGAACGCTCCGTCGCCCGCGGCGACCGCTTCGCTGCCGATCGGGCGGGAGGTCGCCCGGAGGGCGCTGGGGGCGTTGGGGGAGGCGTGAGGTCCGCGGATGCGGGGGGCTCGTGGGGCTTGCGGGGAGGTGCGGGATGGTTGCGGGGTGTGCGGCTTCCGGGGTCAGCCGCCCTTACCCGTGCCGTCCCCGGTGGCTACGCCCCCAGACCCCAGCATCGGCCCGGCCCGCCTCGTCCTCGAGCGCCGGACGGGCTGGTGGCCGCGGACCGCTCTGGTAAGGGTGCGGCTGGCCGTAAAATTGGGGCACTGTGTCTGAGTCCTTGAATCTCTCCCCCGCTCATCCGTCCGTGCCCGAGGGCGACGGAGTCGTTCGGCACGGTCGGGCCAAGGGGGAGCCCCGGTTTCCCGACGGGCCCAAGGCCGATCCGGCCGGGTCGCACTTCGAGCGGCGGATCCGGAGTTTCCAGCCCCGGCGCAGCCGGGTCACCGCCGGACAGGCGGAGGCGCTCCAGCGGCTGTGGCCCCAGTGGGGGCTCGACATCGACGGGCAGCGGATCCTCGACCTCGCCGAGCTGTTCGGCGACGACCGTCCCGTCGTGCTGGAGATCGGGTTCGGGATGGGCGAGGCCACCGCGCGGATGGCGGCCGCCGATCCCGGCACCAACGTGCTCGCCGTGGACGTCCACACCCCCGGCCAGGGCAATCTGCTCGCCCTCGCCGAGCGGCACGGGCTGACGAACGTCCGGGTCGCCAACGGGGACGCGATCATCCTGCTGCGCGAGATGCTCACCCCCGACTCCCTCGACGGCCTGCGGGTCTACTTCCCTGACCCCTGGCCCAAGAAGCGGCACCACAAGCGGCGGCTGATCCAGCCCGAGTTCCTGACGCTGGCCGCCGCCCGGCTGCGCCCAGGGGCGGTCGTCCACTGCGCGACCGACTGGGAGCCGTATGCCGAACAGATGCTCGACGTGCTGACCGCGCACCCCGGCTTCGAGAACACCCGCGGCGACGGCGGCTTCGCGCCCCGCCCCGACTTCCGCCCCCTGACGCGCTTCGAGAGCCAGGGCCTGGAGAAGGGGCACGTGGTGAACGACCTGCTCTTCCGCCGCGTACCCCACGACGGCCGGCGCGGCTAGCCGCGGGACGCTCAGGACCACACAGGTCGCACGACTTCACAGGTCCCACGACCGCACAGGTCCCGGGACCGCACAGGTCTCCGTACCGCCCGTGCCGGAACCGCGATACACCGTCGCGGGCGGTCCCCTCCCTCGTTAGGGTCAATCACGTGGCCACCTGTCCCCCGTACCCGACGCATCCCAGCGGCCCCGCCCCCCTGGGCGGCCCGCCGCGACACTCCCACTGGTGGCAGAAACGGTGGGTGCGGTACGGCGCTCTGGCCGCCCTGCTGGCGCTGTCCGGGCTCGTCATCCTCGCCCTCGTGCGGCGGCAGACCGGCACCGAGGGCTTCCTCGTCGGGCTCGCTCTGGCCGTACTGCCGGTGCCGCTGCTGACAGCCGCCTTCCGCTGGCTGGACCGGGTCGATCCGGGGCCCTGGCGCAACATGGTGTTCGCGTTCGCCTGGGGCGCCTGCGCGGCGGCGCTCATCGCCATCGTCGCCAACAGCTTCGCCACCAAGTGGATCGCCACGGCGACCGCCGATCCGGCCGGGGCCGACACCCTCGGCGCCACCGTGATAGCCCCGATCGTGGAGGAGTCCGCGAAGGCCGCCGCCGTGCTGCTGGTCTTCCTCTTCCGCAGACGCGACTTCACCGGCATCGTCGACGGGGTGGTGATAGCCGGGGTGACCGCGACCGGCTTCGCGTTCACCGAGAACATCCTCTACCTCGGCACCGCCTTCGGCGCCGACCAGATGACCGGTGGCCGGGGCATCGCCTCCGTCACCGCCGCCACCTTCTTCGTGCGCGTGGTGATGTCGCCCTTCGCGCACCCGTTGTTCACCGTCTTCACCGGCATCGGCTTCGGCATCGCCGCGTCCCTGTCCGCCGAACGCCACCGGATGCGCCGCCTCCTGCTGCCGCCGGCCGGACTGCTGCTGGCGATGGGCATGCACGCCTTCTGGAACAGCTCCTCGACCTTCGGCGAGTACGGCTTCTTCGCGGTGTACGGCGCCTTCATGCTGCCCGCCCTCGGACTGCTCACCTGGCTGGTCGTCTGGACCCGCCAGCGCGAGCTGCGCACCGTCCGCGAGGAGCTGCCGGCCTACGCGGCCGCCGGGTGGCTGACCCCGGCGGAACCCTTCGCCCTCGGGTCCATGCGGGCCCGCCGGGTGGCCCGGGAGTACGCCGCCCGGCACCTCGGCAAGCCCGCGGCCCGCACCGTCGCCCGGTACGAGGCGTGCGCGACCTCGCTGGCGTTCCTGCGCCGCCGGGGCCGCCTCGGCCGGGTCGGCCCTGACTTCGTCGCCCGCGAGCAGCAGCTGCTGCACGAGATGTGGCGCGGGCGCGAGGTGGCGCAGCCCGCGCTCGACCACGCGGCCCGGATGACCGCGCCGCCGGTCCGGGTCGTCGCCCCGCCGTGGCCGGTGTACGGCGTGTACGGCCAGTCCCAGCGCTACGGCGCGCCGCACCCCCAGGGCCCCGGCTTCGGCCCGCGCCCTCAGACCGCCGGCCCCGGATCGTTCGGTCACGGGTATCCCCCGGGCGGCCCCGGAGCGCCCGGGCGGGCGCATCCCGGAGCGCAGGGGACCGGGCCGCACGGGTCGTACGGTTCCCCCGGCGCGCCGACGACGCCGTACCCCGCGTACAACCCGTACCGGACGCAGCCCTAGAGCCCTCGCGCGGTCCTGGCGCCCCGCCGCTACGAGGAGCGGCGCCGGGCGGCCGGGCGGCTCAGGCGGAGGCCTCGGTCAGCCTGCCGATCTCGTCGTCCGTGAGCCGCAGCCCGGCGACGGCGAGCAGGGGCGGCAGCTGTTCCACGGTCCGCGCCGAGGCGATCGGGGCGACCACCGTGGGCTGCGCCGCGAGCCAGGCCAGGGCCACCGTGGCGACCTCGGCGTCATGGGCGCGGGCGACCTCGTCCAGGGCGGCGAGGACCTTCTGGCCGCGCTCGGTGGCCAGGTGCTTGGCGGCGCCCTGGGCCCGCGCGCTGTCCACCGTCGCGCCCGGCCGGTACTTGCCGGTCAGGAAGCCGGAGGCCAGCGCGTAGTACGGCACCGCGGCCAGGCCGGCCCGCTCGGCGAGGTCCTGCAGTTCGCCCTCGTAGGTGTCGCGGGAGACGAGGTTGTAGTGCGGCTGGAGCGCGACGTAGCGGGCCAGGCCCTCGCGCTCGGAGAACTCCAGGGACGCCTTCAGGCGCTCGGCGGAGATGTTGGAGGCGCCGATCTGCCGCACCTTGCCCGCCTTCACCAGCTCGTCCAGGGCGCCGATGATCTCCTCGACGGGCACTTCGGGCTGGTCGAAGTGGGTGTAGTACAGGTCGATGTAGTCGGTGCCGAGGCGCTTGAGGGAGGCGTCGGCCGCGGCCCTGATGTTGGCGGCGGACAGGCCCTTGAAGTCGGGGTGCTGGCTGACCTTGGTGGCGACGACGATGTCGGAGCGGTTGCCGCGTTCCTTGATCCACTTGCCGATGATCGTCTCGGACTCGCCGCCGTGGTTGCCCTCGATCCACGCGGAGTAGGAGTCGGCGGTGTCGACGAAGTTGCCGCCGGCCGCCGTGTAGGCGTCGAGCACGGCGAAGGACTGGGTCTGGTCGGCCGTCCAGCCGAAGACGTTGCCGCCGAGGGCGAGCGGGAAGACCTCGAGGCCGGACTGGCCGAGCTTGCGGAGAGAAGTCATGTACGACATCAACGGCCACGGCGGAACGGCCCGTTCCGTGCCTCGCCGGGCCGGGACGCAAAGATCGCGCGAACAGAGCCCGGCACCACCGCCGTCCGAGGTCGGCTCAGGGGTTGAGGCCCTTGCCGTTCAACCAGGCCATCGGGTCGATGCCGGTGGCCTGCCCGCCCGGGTGGACCTCCAGGTGCAGATGCGGGCCAGTGACGTTGCCGGTGGCGCCGACCCGGCCGATGACCTCGCCAGTGCTCACCTTCTGGCCGGCCGAGACGCTGATCGAGGACTGGTGGCAGAACCACAGCTCGGTGCCGTCGTCGAGGGTGAGGATCGTGCGGTAGCCGTAGGCGCCGGCCCAGCCGGCCTCGGTGATGGTGCCGCTGTGGACGGCCTTGATCAGGGTGCCGGTGGGCGCGGCGAAGTCGAGGCCGGTGTGGTGGCCGGAGGACCACATGGAACCGGCCTGGCCGAAGGTGGAGGTGATCGTGTAGGACGAGGTCGGCAGCGTGTACTGCTTGGCCAGCTCGGCCAGCCGCGCCTCCTCGGCCTTGCGCTCGGCCTCCTCCTCCGCCTTCTTCTTCTCGGCGGCGGCCTTGGCCTCAGCCTCCTCCTTGGCCTTGGCGGCTTCGGCCTGCGCCTTCTTCACGGCGGCGGCCTCGGTGGCCTCCCGGGCCTTCGCCTCGACCTGCGCCTGCTGCTGCTCGGCCTGCGCCATGATCCGGTTGCGCAGCGCCTCGCCCGCGTCGGTGGTGCTCCGCCCGGCCTGGGTCCGCACGGAGGCGGCCTCGGCCACGTCGCTGAGCGCCGTCGCCGAGCCCTCGGGGGCCGCGGTGACCTCGCCGGAGTCGTCGAAGAGCGAGCCGACCGAGGGCAGGTGGTCCACGGCGGGCAGGTCGGGCAGGGAGATGGAGACCGGCGGCTTGCCGGTGTTGGCGCTGGCCATGCCGCCCGCGCCGACGGCGGCGATCACACCGACGCCGAGGACGGTGGAGCTGCGCGCGAGCCCGCCGCCGCGCTGCTTGGCGACGCGATGCCGGCCGCGTACGGGACGGAGGGATTCCTCGGTGGGGTTCCACTCCTCCCAGGGGCCCTCGTCGGGACGCCGCTCGCCGTAACCGAAGGACTCGGTGCGCTGGCTCGGCATGAACGGGGCTTCGGAGGCTGGCCGGTTGGACGCCACGCGGGCGTGCTCCTTTCCTTCCGCGTCGCCTACCGGGTTAGCTGACGGGTTCGGAGCGGGAAGGTCTCCTACGCGCGTCGACCGGCCATGACGGCACGGCGGACGACGTGCGATTCACCCCAAGGTGGTGGTTCCCCGGTTCCCTCGCGGGATTCGGCGCGTGCGCGCACGGAGCCGCCTCTTGTGACGGCTGGGACGACCGCGCTGCGTTATCGAACGTTAATAGACGCGGGGGTTTGATTCCAAGCCGCCCGTCTTGATCGTTAAACCTTTTTGGCCAAGACATAACACCCACGGGGGTCGCAAGTCGGGCGAGTTGATCAAGGATCAGGCCATGCACGTAGCCCCGCTCACCACTGTCGGCGCTCGGCGCGATGTGATGGTGTGTCAGTTGTTATGCGGAGGGGGACCATCCGCTCACGTGCGGTGACAGCACCGAGGGGGAGGTGAGGTGCCGTGTGGTGTGGTGCCGGGACGCGCGTGCGGCATGAGGTGTGGCGCGCGAGACGCGCACGACCCGGGCAGGCGCGGAAAACACTCAGGGCCGGAATCCTGTGATCGGATTCCGGCCCTGAGTCTTCAGTAGCGGGGACAGGATTTGAACCTGCGACCTCTGGGTTATGAGCCCAGCGAGCTACCGAGCTGCTCCACCCCGCGTCGGTGAAACCAGTGTATCCCATGTTCGGGACTGGTTGCACACACGTTCACCGGCGCCCCGTCTCCAGGTGCCGGTTCGGCTCCCGGGCCGCCGCCTCGAACTCCGGCAGGACGACGACCTCCACCCCGGCCGCCGCCAGGATGCCGGCCCCGTCGGCCGCCTCGACGAACGTGTCCGGCTCCCGCCAGGCCGTGACCACGCGCCGCACGTCGGCGTCCAGAATCAGCCGGGCGCACGGGCGCGGCCGGGAGGCGCGTCGGGCGCACGGTTCCAGGCTGCTGTACACCGTGGCCCCCGGGAGCCGGGGGTCCGCCGGATCGATCTTGGCCAGCGCCGCCTCCTCCGCGTGCACGACGGGATCGCCGGCCTCCCGCGAGTGGCCCCGCGCCAGCTCGGTGCCGTCGGCGGCGACGACCACCGCACCCACGCTGAACGCCGTCGCCGAGGGCGGGCACAGCAGCGCCAGCTCGCAGGCGATCCGCAGCCAGTGCCGGTCCGCGGGCACGGTCCGGCCGCCCGGGCCGGGCGCCGTGGGCTCGTACCGCATGAGCACCACGTCCTCGACGGCCCGGGTCTCCACCAGCCGCAGGCGCCCGCGCTGGTACGCCCCCGGCCCGAACAGCCGGGGCGCGGCGGGGTCACCCACGAACAGCGGGGCCAGCACGAGCTGCACCTCGTCGGCGAGCTGCCGCTGAAGCAGTTGCGTGTGGATCGTGCCACCGCCCTCGACCATGAGCCGGCGCACGCCGAACACGTCGTGCAGGTGCTCCAGCAGGCGGCGCCAGTCCAGCTCGGGACCGAGCGGAACGATGTGGACGGGGCCGGTCTCCGCGGCACCGGGCTGTGCGGGGGGCGGCGGGGCGACGGCGGGCATGGGGGACGGCTGGTCAGCAGGCGGGGAGGACGGCCGGTCGGCGGGCGCGGTGGCCGGGGCGAGGCCCGTGCGGCGCAGGCGTTCGGCGCCCGCGTCGGTCGTGTAGACGGCCTTGGCGCCGCCCGTGTGCCAGAAGCGCGCCCGGGGGTCCAGCTCGCCGGAGGCGCTGACCGTGACCTTCAGCGGGTACTCGGGCTGCCCGGCGGCGACCCGGGCGCCGCGCCGCTCGGGCGAGTTGACCAGCAGCCGCGGGTTGTCGGCGCGCAGGGTGCCGGCGCCGACGAGGATCGCGTCCACGGACGCCCGTACCTCGTCCACCCGGTCGAAGTCGGCGGGGCCGGACAGCAGGAGGCGGTCGGGGCCGGTGTCGTCCAGGTAGCCGTCGAGGGAGACGGCGGCGGACAGCAGGACGTACGGGAGGGGCATCGACGCATTCTCCAGGAGCCGGGACGGGGGGCGGGCGAGGTGAGGGGGACCGGGCCGGACGGCCGGGCGGGCGGACGGGGCGCGTGGTCCCAGTCTGGCGGAGCCGTCCGCCGCACGCGGCCACCCGCACCCGTGCGCGCCGGCCCTGCCCACAGAGCTACGGATCTACGGAATGCCGAGTTCGAAGAGGGCGTACCCCGCATACGAGCCGGAGGCCAGCGCCGCGATGCCGAGCAGCGTGTACAGGACGGCAGGTCGGAGCCGGCGCAGGGCGAGGGCGAGCGGGAGGAACAGCGGGAAGGCGGGGAGCAGATAGCGCGAGACGTTGCCGAAGATCTGCTGGCTGCCCAGGACCAGCGCCATGGTCAGGACCGTGTAGACGACCAGGGCGGCCGGTGGCCGCAGCCGGATCAGCAGCACGAGCAGGGCGACCGCCAGCAGCACCACCGCGACGCCGATCAGGTCCTCGAACGGGTACGCGAAGACGTAGTCGTAGTGGCCCACCGGCAACGAGGTGAGCACGTGCAGCGTGTGCTTGCCGTAGTCGAAGGAGTGGGCCCATGCCCCGCTCTGGAGCTTGAAGTAGCCGCCGTAGTCGCCCATGCGGTGGCCCACCCAGGCGAGGTAGCCGGCCAGGCCGAGCGGGGCGACGAGCAGCGCGGCCAGCGGGCGCCCACCGTCCTCGCGCCGGTACAGCGCGAGCAGGGCGGCCACGGCGAGAGCGGCGATCAGCGCGGCGGCGGTGGGACGGTTGAGTCCGGCGAGGAGGGTCAGGACGCCGGCGGTGAGCCAGCGGCGGGTGAGGACGGCGTGGCAGGCCCAGACGGCGAGGGCGACGTAGAGCGAGTCGGAGTAGACCGCCCACTCCGCGCCGGAGCCGGGCCACACGGCCCACAGCCCGGCCGCGGCGAGCCCGGCCCGCCGGCCGCCGAACCGCTCGGTGAGCGTGTGGATCCCCAGGGCTGCGGCGAACGACGCGACGATCGAGACCAGCATCCCGGCGCCGTACGTGCCCAGGCCGGTGACCTCGCAGACCAGCCGTATCAGGGCCGGGTAGAGCGGGAAGAACGCCGCCGAGTTCTCCCGGACGGTGATCAGGCCGGTCGCGCCGGGGATCGCCTCCAGCACGGGGTGGTAGCCGTGCGCGGCGATCTGCTGGTACCACCAGCCGTCCCAGGTGGCCAGGACGTCCCAGGGGTGGGCGCCGCCGCCGAAGCGGACGGGCTTGGCGCGGTAGTCGCCGGCGGAGTCGAGCAGGTGGAGGAAGACCAGGAACCCGGCCAGCTTCAGGGTGCCGTAGACGGCCAGGACGGGGCCGTGGCGGCGGGCGGCGTGGAGCAGGGACGCGCGCAGGGGCGCGCCCGGGGGCGGGGCAGGGGTGTGCCCGGGCGCGCCGGCGGCCGTGGACGCGCCCGGGGTGACGTACGGGCGTGGGTGGCCGCCGGTGCTCTGCCGGACGTGCCCGGCGCTCGCGATGTGCCCGGCGTTCTCGATGTGCTCCCGGTTCATGAGGCCGCGGCTCCCGTGTGGCGACGGGGGGTTCCGGCGCGCGCCGCACGGGCGCGCCGGAACGGGGAACGCAGCAGCGCCACGACCAGGTCGGCGGCGAGCAGGGCGGCGAGTTCGGTGCGGTGGGCGGCGGACGGCGCGGTGTGGTGCAGGGCCGTGAGGGTGCCGCCGGTGAGCAGGAGCGCGGCCGGCAGCGTGACCCGCCGGTGCGCGGCCGGTCCGGCGAGGGCGCAGACGAGGACGGCCAGCGCGTTGGCGCTCTGCGCACCGGCGGCCGGGCGCAGCGCCGCGTACAGGAGGAGGTGCGCGAGGACGGCCAGGGCCGCGACGCCGGCGTAGCGCCGGGCGCGGGCGGCGACCGGTGCCGGCCAGGGCTCGCCGCCGTCCGGAGGCGGACCGGCCGTCGGAAGAGGGTCGGCGGCCGCGGCGAGCGCCGTGCGGGCCGGGCGGCGGGCGATCCGGGCGATGCCGCGGAGGTCGGCGAGCGCGGTGGGCAGGAGGTCCACCCGGCTGTCGGGGTCGTCCACCCAGTCCACCGGCACCTCGTGGATGCGCAGCCCGGACCGCTCGGCGAGCACCAGCAGTTCGGTGTCGAAGAACCACTCCGTGTCCCGCACCAGCGGCAGCAGTCGCCCGGCGACCTCGCGGCGCACCGCCTTGAACCCGCACTGGGCGTCGGAGAAGCCCACGCCGAGGGTGAGGCGCAGAACGGCGTTGTAGCAGCGGGAGATGACCTCCCGTTTGGCCCCGCGGACCACCCGTGCGCCGGGAGCGAGCCGGGTGCCGATCGCGAGGTCGGAGTGACCGGCGACGAGCGGGGCGACCAGCGGCAGCAGTGCCGTCAACTCGGTGGACAGGTCCACGTCCAGATAGGCCAGCACGGGAGCCTCCGACCGCGACCAGGCGGCGCGCAACGCCCGGCCGCGCCCCTTCTCGGCCAGCCGCAGCCACCGTACCTCGGGGAGTTCGCCGGCCAGCCGGGCGGCGATGCGGGGCGTGGCGTCGGTGCTGGCGTTGTCCGCGACGGTGATGCGGAACGCGTAGGGGAAGGTCTCCCGCAGGTGTGTGTGGAGCCGCCGCACGCCGGGCTCCAGATCGGTCTCCTCGTTGAACACCGGTACGACGACGTCGAGTAGGGGCGGGGCGCCGGACACGTCCCCGGCGTCGGACACGGGCCCGGCGTCCGGTAGGCACCCGGGGCGGTGCGGCGGTGTCGGTGCGGGGCAGGGCGCAGCCGGTACGGGAGGACGGGGCGGACGGCCGGTGCCCGGCGCGGCGTCGAGGCCGGTCTCTGTCACGGTGGGTCCTCTTCTGTTCAGCGGGCGGATCGGCCGGACGGCCCGGCGAGGGAGGTCTCAGTGGGGGACGTCCCTGTGCGGAAGGTCCCGACGGAGGACGGCGGCGGCTCGGTCCGGGTCGCCCCCGGGTCCGGCGGGCTCTGGGTCACCGGGCCGGTGGCGGGGAGCGAGGTCGACGGCGGCGGCGCGGTCAGGGGTTCCGAAGTGGGCCGTCCGCTCGCGGACGTGTCCGGTGCGGCGGCCGTGTCCGGCGGCGCGGGCGCCGTGGTGGGCGGGTACGACGGCGAGGTGGAGGGCGGCACCGGGGCCGAGGGCACCGACGCGGGCCGGGGGACGGCGGGCGCGCCGGGTTCTTCGTGGACGGGCCGGCCGGGCAGGAACAGCGCCACACCGAGGCCGAGTCCGGCGACCGCCAGGGCGGAGCCGACGACCCGGCGCGCCGCCCGCGCCCTGTGGCGGGCCCGGACACCGGCCCGGAGGCGGTCCCGATGCCGCGGCTCGAAGGGGGCGTGCTGCTCGCTGTCGCGCATCAGCACGACGAGCCGCTGCTCGAACTGCTCCCGCTGCGCGGCGTGCTCGAAGCGGCCTAGGTGATCCGTGCGGCCGTCCATGCGGCCGTCCATGTCGTCGTCCATGGGCGTCTTCCTCACCCCACCGGCTCGTTGACGTCGGTCAGGAGCTGCCGCAGGCGGGCCACTCCGCGCGCGGCGTGCGACCGGGCCGTGCCCACCGGGCAGCCCAGCGCCTCCGCGACCTGCCGCTCGGAGAGGTCCTGGTAGTAGCGCAGCACCACCACCGCACGCTGACGTGCGGGGAGTTGGGCCAGCGCGGCCTCGATGCGCGAGCGTTCGGCGACGGTCACGGACACATCGCCCACCGCCGGAGTCTCGGGCAGCTGCTCGACGGGACGCTCACCCCACCAGCGGCGCAGGGCCGAACGCGCGGCGGCCCGTGCCATCACCCGGCGCACATACGCCTCCGGGGCCTCGTGGGCGATCCTCGGCCACTTGAACCACAGCTTGACCAGGGACTCCTGCACGAGGTCCTCCGCCCGGTGCCGGTCGCCGCCGGTGAGCAGCCGGGCGAGATGGAGCAACGCCGACCAGCGGGCCGCCACGAACGCGTCGAACTCACCCGCCCCACCCTGCTGCATCCCGCCGCCCCCGCTCTCTCCGATCGCCTGCACTCAGGGGAAGGCGGTGGGGCGCGCGGTTCTATGCGCTCAGGGGGTGTGACCCCCCTCACCTTCCGCTGTCCGGTGAGGGATCCGGCCCCGTGCGCCGCCGACCCGGGCAGCGGCCCCGCCCGCCCTCTCCCCGCGCCCGGGGAAGGTCCCGCCGGTCCTGCTCGATACGGACCCGAACGGCCCGCCCGGGCACTGGCTTCCGGCACGGCCTCGCCGTGCGGCGACCGGTGAGGCGGCACCGTCACTCCTGGGCGGGAAGGCCGGGATGCGCGGCGGGGAAGGCCAGGCAGGCGATCGCCGCCCGAAGCGGCGTCCACAGCCACGGCCCGATCCGGGCAGAGGCCGTCCCTGGAGACGACGGAACCCCCGCCGGCCCAGGCCGACAGGGGTTCCGACCCCGAGGGGTCCGGTAGGCCCTGTGGGACTCGAACCCACAACCAATGGATTAAAAGTCCACTGCTCTGCCAATTGAGCTAAGGGCCCAGGCGGTGTTGCCTCCCCGAGCATAGCCGTAGGAGGCCGCGTCGCCGATCGGGTATCGGGGAGCCGGGCGGAAGTGTGGCACACGGGTGGTGCTCGCCGGGACGCGGAAGGGCCCGTACGAGTGGTGTCGTACGGGCCCTTCCGGTGTCACCTCAGCAGGTGTCAGCCGTTGCGCTTCCAGCGGGGCTTGTCCTCGCGGCGGCCGAACGAGCCGCCGCCGCGGTGGTCGTCACGACGGCCGTAGGGGCGGTCGTGGCCGGCGGAGCGGAAGCCCGGGCGGTCGCCCTGGCGGTCGCGGTTGAACGGGCGGTCGCTGCCGCGGTGGCCGCCGCGCTCGTCGCGCCGCGCCGGACGGTCGTCGCGGCGGAAGCCGCCACGGTCGTCCCGGCGGTCGTCCCGGCGCTCGAAGGAACGCGGCGCGCGGTCGCGGTCGAAGCCACGGTCACCACGGTCGTTGCGGTCCCGGTTGAAACCGCCCCGGTCGTCCCGGCGCTCGAAGGAGCGGCCGCCACGGTCGTTGCGGTCACCACGGTCGTCGCGGCGGAAGCCGCCACGGTCGCCACCGCGGTCGAAGCCACGGTCACCACGGTCGTTGCGGTCCCGGTTGAAACCGCCCCGGTCGTCCCGGCGCTCGAAGGAACGCGGCGCGCGGTCGCGGTCGAAGCCACGGTCACCGCGGTCGTTGCGGTCCCGGTTGAAACCGCCCCGGTCGTCCCGGCGGTCGTAGGAACGCGGCGCGCGGTCGCGGTCGAAGCCACGGTCACCGCGGTCGTTGCGGTCCCGGTTGAAACCGCCCCGGTCGTCCCGGCGCTCACGACGCTCGTACGACGACGGAGCCGTCGTACGCTCCTCGCGCTCGGCCCGCTCGGCGCGGTCGACGTCCTGCGCCGCCGGCTGCTCCGGCACCGTCACCTCGGCGGTCCGCTCGGCCGCGGCCTGCGCCTCGGCCACCGCGGCCTCCGGGTCCTCGCCGCGCTCGCGGGCGACCCGGGCGACCAGGCGGTCGGCCTCCTCGCGCAGCTCGGTCGCGCGGCGCTGCGCCCGCTCCAGCTGCTTGGCGAGGTGGGCCACCTCGCGCTCGGCCTGCTGCGCGGCGTTGCCCGCGGACTCGGCCTGGACCTCGGTCATCGACCGGGCACCGGTGATCTCGGCGACCTCCGGGTCGAAGGCCGCGCCGCCCTGGATGATGTGGCGCGAGGCGTCGACGCCCGCGTCCTCCATCAGGCGGAAGATCTGGCGGCGCTGGTGCGGCAGGGACAGCGAGACGACCGTGCCGGTGCGGCCGGCGCGGGCCGTGCGGCCGGCCCGGTGCAGGTAGTCCTTGTGGTCGCCGGCCGGGTCGACGTTCAGCACGAGGTCGATGCCGTCGACGTGGATGCCGCGCGCGGCGACGTCGGTGGCGACCAGGACGTTGACGTAACCGTCCTTGAAGTCGGCCAGGGTGCGGGTGCGGGCGCCCTGGGTCATGCCGCCGTGCAGCGCGTCGGCCTTCACACCGGCGTCGCGCAGCTGCTCGGCGACGCGGTCGGCGCCGAGCTGGGTGCGGACGAAGATGATGGTGCGGCCCTTGCGGGAGGCGATGGCCGAGGTGACCGGCGCCTTGTCCTTGGGCTTCACGATCAGGATGTGGTGCGACATGGTCGTCACCGCGCCCTGCGCCGCGTCCACCTCGTGGCTCACCGGGTCGGTGAGGTAGCGGTCGACGAGGGTCTTGATCTCGTTCTCCATGGTGGCGGAGAACAGCATCCGCTGGCCGCCGGCCGGGACCTGGTCGAGCAGCTCGGTGACCTCGGGCAGGAAGCCCAGGTCGGACATCTGGTCGGCCTCGTCGAGGACGGCGATCTTCACGTCCTCCAGCGAGCAGGCGCCGCGGTTGATGATGTCGCGCAGCCGGCCCGGGGTGGCGACGAGGATGTCGACGCCCTTCTCCAGGGCGTAGATCTGGTTGCCCATGGAGGTGCCGCCGCAGACGACCTTCATCTTCAGGCCGAGGACGTCCCCGTAGGGCTGGAGCGCGTCGGCCACCTGCATGGCCAGCTCGCGGGTCGGCGTGAGGATGACGGCGCGCGGCCGGTGCTTCTGGGTGCGGCCGCCGGCCAGCGTGGCCAGCGTCGGCAGACCGAAGGAGAGGGTCTTGCCGGAGCCGGTGCGGCCGCGGCCGAGGATGTCCTTGCCGGCCAGGGCGTCCGGGATGGTCGCGGCCTGGATCGGGAAGGGGGAGGTCACGCCGTTCTGCGCGAGCTTGCGGACGACGCCCTCGGGCAGGCCGAGGTCCGCGAACGTCAGCTCGGGGGCCTGGTCCTCGGAGGTCTCGGGGGCCTGGTCCTCGACGCGCTCGGGCGCCTCGAAGGTGTCCTGGGTCTCCAGGGCGTCCTCGGTGCTCTCGGGCACGACGACGTGATCAGTACTGGCAATGGACATGCGAATGCGAAACCTTCCGGAGTCTCGTCGGCACGCGCCCGTCAACTCCGTGTTTCGCACCACGACCGCCTCGATGCGGTCAGCCACGGCAAAGGAGAGTACGCGCCACACGGCGCGCTCTGCGTGGGCGCCGGGCAAATGGGATCAAACGATCTACCACCATACGCACTCCCCACCCCCAAAGGCAAACCCGTCGGTGAGCAGCGCCATCGGGGCAGGTCAGACGGTCGTCGCCCCGGGCCTGGGTCCCGGCCGACCCGGGTACGGCACCGGTTCGCGCCGCTCCAGCTGCGGTGCGGGGCCCTCGTGCGCCGAGGAAGAGGGCTCGGCCGGCGGCGGCTCCGTCGCGGGCGGCGGGGGCGGGGTGGAGGCCGGGGGCGGCTCCGGCGCGGCCGATGTCTGCTGCGGGGGCGGCGCCGCGTCCGTCGGCGTGGGATCGCCCGCCTTCGGCGGCTTGCCGGGCTTGCCGGGCCTGCCGGGCGCGGACGCCGACGCGCTGCCCGCCGCCGACGGCGAGGCCGCCGGCCCGGAGGGCGACGCCCCGTCCTTCCCGGCCGCCTTCCCGCCGTGCCCGTGCTCGCCGTCGCCCGGGCCGCCGGCCCGCCCCGCCCCGCCCCCGGATCCCGCCGCGTCCTCGCGGGCCGCGTCGCCGCCGCGCCCCGCGGAGTGCGACGGCCGGGCGCCCCGGCTGTCGTGGTCCGCCACGTTCACGCAGCCGGTGGCGGCGGTGAGGACGGCGGCCACGGCGGCGAGCCGGACGGGTACAGACAAGGGGCGCACGGAAGCCACCTCCGGGAGGAAGACGTCTTCGTGCCCAACTCCCCACGCCCGCAAAAGGAAACGGTCCCTCAGCGACGCCCCCGCACGGGCAGCCGGGTCGCCGGAGCCGCACCCCGCGACGAGCAGCCGGGGGTTCCCGCGTCACCCCCCGAGCGCGAGCAGCCGGGTCCACGCGTCGTCGCACCCCAGCGCGTCGAGCCGCTCCCTCAGCCGTACCCCAGCGCGTGCAGGCGCGCGTCGCCGATCCCGAAGTGGTGGGCGATCTCGTGCACCACGGTCACCTCGGTCTCCGCGACCACGTCCTCGCGCGTCTCGCACATCCGCAGCGTCGGCCCGCGGTAGATCGTGATCCGGTCGGGCAGCACGCCCGCGTACCACTCGCCGCGCTCGGTCAGCGGGGTGCCCTCGTACAGCCCGAGCAGCTCCGGGTCGTCCGCGGGCGGCTCGTCCTCGACGAACACCGCGACGTTGTCCATCAGCCGGGTCAGCTCCGGCGGGATCCGGTCCAGGGCCTCGGCCACCAGTTCCTCGAACTGCTCGCGCGTCATCTCCAGCACAAGGGCCATTGTCCGGTACGACCCCCGCCCGCACCACGGACATCCGGTCCTCCGGCCGCCTGCCGCACCCCCTCCGGTCCACCGACCGCCGGCCGTACCCCGGCCCACCGGCCCACCGGCCGCCCGCCGCGTCCCGGGCCCGCGGCCCGGAATATCCCGCCTCCGCCCTGGGCATACGCGACCAATGGCCCGCCGCGACCCCGCCGCCGACCTGAACCGCCGCCGCTCCTCCGCACGAGGGCCGCGCCACCGCATACGCAAGGCGGTGCGCGTCCCCGACACCCTGCGCAGGGCGGTACGCGCCCCCGCCGACCCCACCGTCCTCAAGCGCTCCACATGCCCCGACCGCCCCATCACCCTCTGCGCCCTCACCCCCGAGCCGCGCCCCTGGCCGCGCGCCCTCGGGCTGGTCGCCGTCGTGATCGCCGGGGCCTGGCTGGGCCTGCTGTTCGCCGGGGCCACCCGCGTGCCGGTCGGCCCCATGAACACGACGATGGCCCTGCGCCCCTCCCTCACCGGCGGCACCCGGATCAACGTCTCGCCGCTCGGCTCCCTGGAACTGCACAGCCACGCCGCCCCCGTCAGCCTGGACGTGGACGTCGACCGGCTCGACCCGGAACGCTCCCAGGCTCTGGTCGACCACCCCGAGCGGATCTCCGGCCTCCAGGACGAGGTGGTGCACGACGTCGAGCACGGCGCCCTCGACCTGGCCGTACGCTCCTGCGCCGCCGTCGTCTTCGGCGCGACCGCGCTCGGTCTGGCCGTCTACCGCCGCCCGCGCCGCGCCCTGGCGGCCGGCGGCCTGGCCCTGACCCTGCTCACCGCGTCCGGGGCGACGGCGTACGCGACCTGGAACCCGGAGTCCGTGCTGGAGCCGAAGTTCTCCGGGCTGCTCTCCTCGGCGCCCTCGCTGGTCGGCAACGCCCGCAGCATCGTCACCGAGTTCGACGTCTACCAGCAGGAACTGGCGCGCCTGGTCACCAACGTGACCAAGCTCTACGACGTCACGTCCACGCTCCCCGCCTACCAGCCGGACCCGACGACCGTCCGGGTGCTGCACGTCTCCGACATCCACCTCAACCCGGCGAGCTGGAAGATCGTCGCCTCGCTGGTGCAGCAGTACAAGGTGGACGTGATCGTGGACTCCGGCGACACGATGGACCACGGCACGGCCGCCGAGAACCCGTTCCTGGACCCGGTCGCGGACCTGGGCGCCCCCTACGTCTGGGTGCGCGGCAACCACGACTCGGCCGCCACCCAGCGGTATCTGGAGCGGATGAAGAACGTGCACGTCCTGGACGACGGCCGGGCGGTGACCGTGGCCGGGCTGCGGTTCGCGGGGATCGGCGACCCCCAGTTCACCCCCGACCGCTCCTCCCCGGTGGGCGGCGACGCCTCCGAGCAGTTGGCCGGCGCCCGGCTGGCCTCGGCCCTGCGCGACCAGCGGGCCGCGGGCACGCCCGTGGACGTGGCGATCGCCCACGAGCCGATGGCGGCCCGGGAGACGGACGGCACGGTGCCGCTGGTGCTGTGCGGCCATCTGCACCACGAGGGCACCGAGATCCTCAAGTTCGGCACCCGGCTGCGGATGGAGGGCTCCACGGGCGGCGGCGGTCTGCGCGCCCTGGAGGGCGACCACCCCGCGCCGATCGAGGCCTCGCTCCTCTACTTCGACCGGGACAGCCGCCGCCTCCAGGCCTGGGACGAGATCAGGCTCGGCGGTCTGGGGCTCACCACGGCCGAGGTCAGCCGCCACCTCCCGAAAGAGAACCTGCCCGGCGCGACCGCACCCGCCACCGCCCCCGGCTCGCCGCCCTCCTCCGCGCCCGCCTCCCCGGCCGACGCCACGCCCCCGGCCGCGTCCACCGCGCCGGCTCCGGGGGCCCGGACCGCGCCCTCCCCCGCCGGGCCGTAAACGGTTTTGGCGATACCCCCTGCCATCCCATATGCTTCTCACGTCCCCGACGCGCTGAGAAGCGCCCAGGCGGGCCGATAGCCCTCATCGTCTAGCGGCCTAGGACGCCGCCCTTTCAAGGCGGTAGCACGGGTTCGAATCCCGTTGGGGGCACGCAGTACGGTGTGCGAGACTACTCACGTTGGTTCGCACACAACCAGATGGTCCTGTGGAGCAGTTTGGAGTGCTCGCCACCCTGTCAAGGTGGAGGCCGCGGGTTCAAATCCCGTCAGGACCGCTGAGGTTTCACGTGAAACCTCGTGGCTGGGTAGCTCAGTTGGTACGAGCGATCGCCTGAAAAGCGATAGGTCGCCGGTTCGACCCCGGCCCCAGCCACAACAGCCCGCATCGGGCAGAGGCCCCTCTCCGGCATCGACGGAGAGGGGCTTTTTCGTGTGCCTACGTGCGGGCTTCTGATGCGTCCGCGTGCGGTTGCGGGGTCCGAACGAGTGACTAGCGTGAAACGTGAGAACCAGGCGAGAACCGCACAAAGAGGGGCGATCATGCCCACCACTCATAGAAGTCCCGGAAAGGGGGCCGTCGTCCTGGGGTCGGCCTTCGTCGCCGTGACCGTCGTTCTCGGCCCGGTCGGCAGCCGGCCGTCGTGGCGCCCAGCGAGACCCACGTGAGCACCACTGCGAAGGCCCCCACCACCTCTGACCGGGACTATCAGCGCGGCTTCAAGGACGGCTTCAAGAACGGTTTCCGTGACGGTCGTCACACATGCGATCACCACGGTGACCACCACGGCCACGGCGGCAGGCAGGCACCCCTCAGAAGGACTCGGACCGGGACTTACCAGCGCGGCTTCGAGGACGGTCATCAGAGCGGCTTCCGTTCCGGCCGGCACGCCTGCTGACCCGCGACCCTGGCTGTCACCCCTCACATCGGCGCATGCCGACCGGCCCGGCCCCGCGACCGGGCCGTCAAATCATTCGCGCGCAATTTCCCCGAGGTGAGATCCTGGATCGCGTATGTCTACGCATCCCGCCCCCGCCCTGGGCGCTCTCGCCTCCCGTCTGACCGAGTTGTCGCTGCGCGACGCGCACCGCCTCGGGCGCCGGCTCGAAGGCGCGCGCAAGATCCGCAAGCCGGAGGCCCGCGCCGCCGTTCTCACCGAGATCGAGGCCGAGGTCGCCAAGGCCGAGGAACGCATGGCCGCGCGGCGCTCCCGCGTGCCCGCCGTCAGCTACCCCGAACAGCTGCCGGTCAGCCAGAAGAAGGACGCGATCGCGGCGGCCATCCGTGATCACCAGGTCGTCATCGTGGCCGGTGAGACCGGGTCCGGCAAGACCACGCAGATCCCGAAGATCTGCATGGAGCTGGGCCGGGGCGTGCGGGGCATGATCGGGCACACCCAGCCCCGCCGGATCGCGGCCCGCACGGTCGCCGAGCGCGTCGCGGAAGAGCTGGACACCCCGCTCGGCGAGGCCGTCGGCTGGAAGGTGCGGTTCACCGACCAGGTCGACCCGGAGGCCACCTTCGTCAAGCTGATGACGGACGGCATCCTGCTCGCCGAGATCCAGACCGACCGCGAGCTGCGCGCCTACGACACGATCATCATCGACGAGGCCCACGAGCGGTCCCTCAACATCGACTTCCTGCTCGGCTATCTGGCGCAGCTGCTGCCCAAGCGGCCGGACCTCAAGGTCGTCATCACCTCGGCCACCATCGATCCCGAGCGGTTCTCCCGGCACTTCGGGGACGCGCCGATCATCGAGGTGAGCGGGCGGACGTATCCGGTGGAGGTGCGCTACCGGCCGCTGCTGGAGGAGGACTCCGACGACGCGGACCGGGACCAGATCACCGCGATCACCGAGGCCGTCGAGGAGCTGATGGCGGAGGGCTCCGGGGACATCCTCGTCTTCCTCTCCGGTGAGCGGGAGATCCGCGACACCGCGGACGCGCTCAACAAGAAGCAGTACCGGTTCACGGAAGTGCTGCCGCTGTACGCGCGTCTCTCGCACGCCGAGCAGCACCGCGTCTTCCAGCAGCACACCGGCCGCAGGATCGTGCTGGCCACCAACGTCGCCGAGACGTCCCTGACCGTCCCCGGCATCAAGTACGTCATCGACCCCGGCTTCGCCCGGATCTCCCGCTACAGCCACCGCACCAAGGTGCAGCGGCTGCCCATCGAGCCGATCTCGCAGGCCAGCGCCAACCAGCGCAAGGGCCGCTGCGGCCGTACCTCCGACGGCATCTGCATCCGGCTGTACTCCGAGGACGACTTCCTCGCCCGGCCGGAGTTCACCGACGCCGAGATCCTGCGCACCAACCTCGCCTCCGTGATCCTCCAGATGACGGCGGCCGGCCTCGGCGACATCGAGAAGTTCCCCTTCATCGACCCGCCGGACCACCGCAACATCCGCGACGGCGTGCAGCTGCTCCAGGAGCTGGGGGCACTCGACCCGGCGCAGAAGGACCCGCGCAAGCGGCTCACCCAGACCGGCCGCAAGCTCGCCCAGCTGCCCGTGGACCCGCGGCTGGCCCGGATGGTCCTGGAGGCCGACCGCAACGGCTGCGCCCGCGAGGTCATGGTCGTCGCCGCGGCCCTGTCCATCCAGGACCCGCGCGAACGGCCCTCCGACAAGCAGACCCAGGCCGACCAGCAGCACGCCCGCTTCCGCGACGAGACCAGCGACTTCCTCGCCTTCCTCAACCTGTGGCGCTACGTCCGCGAGCAGCAGAAGGAGCGCGGCTCGTCGTCGTTCCGGCGGATGTGCAAGCAGGAGTTCCTCAACTTCCTGCGCATCCGCGAATGGCAGGACATCTACGCCCAGCTGCGCACGGTCGCCAAGCAGATGGGCATCCACCTCAACGAGGACGACGCCCCCGCCGACCGCGTCCATGTCTCGCTGCTGGCCGGTCTGCTCTCGCACATCGGCATGAAGGACGTGAAGGAGTCCAAGGACTCCGCGCCCGGCGCCCGCAGGGACGGCGGCCGCAACGAATACCTGGGCGCCCGCAACGCCAAGTTCGCGATCTTCCCGGGCTCGGCGCTGTTCAAGAAGCCGCCGCGGTTCGTGATGTCGGCGGAGCTGGTGGAGACCTCGCGGCTGTGGGCGCGGGTCAACGCCAAGATCGAGCCCGAGTGGGTCGAACCGCTCGCGGAGCACCTGCTCAAGCGCACGTACAGCGAACCGCACTGGGAGAAGGACCAGGCCGCGGTGATGGCGTACGAGAAGGTGACGCTGTACGGCGTGCCGATCGTCGCCCAGCGGAAGGTGAACTACGGGCGGATCGACCCCGAGGTCAGCCGCGAGCTGTTCATCCGCAACGCCCTGGTGGAAGGCGACTGGCGCACGCACCACAAGTTCTTCGCCGACAACCGCAAGCTCCTCAGCGAGGTCGAGGAGCTGGAGCACCGGGCGCGCCGCCGGGACATCGTCGTGGACGACGAGACGCTGTTCGACTTCTACGACCAGCGGGTACCCGAGCACGTCGTCTCCGGGGCGCACTTCGACTCCTGGTGGAAGCGCAAGCGTCAGGAGCAGCCCGACTTCCTGGACTTCGAGCGGGAGATGCTCATCCGGGAGTCCGCGGAGGCGGTCACCAAGGCCGACTACCCCGACTCCTGGCGGCAGGGGAACCTGAAGTTCCGGGTGACGTACCAGTTCGAGCCGGGCGCGGACGCGGACGGCGTGACCGTGCACATCCCGCTCCAGGTCCTCAACCAGGTCACCGACGAGGGCTTCGACTGGCAGATCCCGGGCCTGCGCGAGGAGGTCGTCACCGAGCTGATCCGCTCGCTGCCCAAGCCGATCCGCCGCAACTACGTGCCCGCGCCGAACTTCGCCCGGCGCTTCCTGGACACCGCCGTCCCGCTCCAGGAGCCGTTGACCCTCACGATGGCGCGCGAGCTGAAGCGGATGGTCGGCGTGCCGTTCGAGGCCGAGGACTTCGACTGGTCGAAGGTCCCCGACCATCTGAAGATCACGTTCCGGATCGTCGACGAGCGGCGCCGCAAGCTGGCCGAGGACAAGGACCTCGAAGCGCTCAAACTGCGACTCAGGCCGAAGGCGCGCAAGGCGCTGTCGCAGGCCGCCGCGGCGACCGCCGAGCGCACCGGCGGCGAGTCGCTGGAGCGCACGGGGCTGACCGACTGGACGATCGGCTCCCTCACCCGGATCTTCGAGACCCGCCGGGCCGGCCAGCCGGTGAAGGCGTACCCGGCGCTGGTGGACGACGGCGACACGGTCTCCGTCCGCCTCTTCGACACCGAGGCGGAGCAGGCCGAGGCGATGTGGAAGGGCACCCGCCGGCTGATCCTGCGCAACATCCCGGTCAACCCCGCGAAGTTCGCTTCCGAGAAGCTGACGAACCAGCAGAAGCTGGCGCTGTCGGCGAATCCGCACGGCTCCATCCAGGCACTGTTCGACGACTGCGCGATGGCGGCGGCGGACCGGCTGATCGGGGAGTTCGGCGGCCCGGCGTGGGACGAGGAGTCGTACCGCAAGCTGTACGACAAGGTGCGCGCCGAGATCGTGGACCTGACCGTGCGGACCGTGGGCCAGGTGCAGCAGGTGCTGGCCGCCTGGCAGGCCTGCGAGCGTCGGCTGAAGGCCGTCCGCAGCCCCGCGCTGCTGCCGAACCTCACGGATGTGCGGGCACAGTTGGACGCCCTGGTGAAGCCCGGCTTCGTGACCGAGGCGGGGATACGCCGGCTGCCCGACCTGATGCGCTATCTGGTCGCGGCGGACCGCCGGCTCCAGCAGATGCCGACGAACGTCCAGCGCGACACCACCCGCATGGAGAAGGTCCACGAGATGCGGGACGAGTACGCCTGGCTGCTGGAGCAGCTGCCGCAGGGACGCCCGGTGCCCCAGCAGGTGCGGGACATCCGCTGGATGATCGAGGAGCTGCGGGTCAGCTACTTCGCCCATGCGCTGGGTACGGCGTACCCCGTCTCCGACAAGCGGATCGTGAAGGCGATCGACGCGGCGGCACCGTGACGGACCCGGCACAGTGAGTGAGTTCGACCAGGCGGCTCGCCTCCTGTAGAGTCTCTTCTCGCAGCGCAACGTAGAAAAAGCGCCGCAAAACCTGGTCCTGTGGAGCAGTTTGGAGTGCTCGCCACCCTGTCAAGGTGGAGGCCGCGGGTTCAAATCCCGTCAGGACCGCAGCAAGAAGGCCCGCTACCGGAAACGGCAGCGGGCCTTCGGCGTTCCTGTCCCCAGCCCCCGCAGGCCGCGCCCGCGGCGAAGCAGCGGTCGGGCACAGCACATCCCGTCAGGAACGCGACGGCGAGGACTCGCCACCCGGGACGGCAGCGGACCTTCGGCGTTCCGGCCTCCGCCTCGGGTCTGGGCCGTGGCGGCCCCCTCATGGCGTCGCCCTGCCGCCGTCGCCCTCCGCGGACCGTCCCCGCAACTTCCGTCAAGACCGCCCCCGTTGCCGCCCACGGCACTCCCGCACCCACCGGTCGGCCTCGGCCGCGGGAGGGCGCGTCCCGCGCCTTGACGGAGTCACATTCGCTCGGTACCCAGAAAGCAGGGCGCCGTTCGGGTACGGCCCCCGCTGGAGGTGGCGTATGGCGGCATCGGCCAGGCACGAGACACGGGCCCTGCTCCGCGCGCACCTCGCGGCCGCCTCGTCGTACCGCCACTTCACCTACCGCTGCCCCGTCTGCCACCACCTGCTGCGCCTCGCGCTCGACAGCGCGCCCAGAACAGCCACCGGCTCCCAGGAGGCCGCCCCCACAGCCGCCGGCGGACCTCACGGCGCTGGAGCCCCTTGAGCCGCTGGAGAGCGAGCAGCACCCCACCACGGCGTGAGACGGGCCGGGCCACCCCCGACCGGCGCACCCCGGGCGCGCGAAGCCGAACTCCCCTGCGCCCAAAGGGCGGTGGAAGCGAGAGTTCCACTAGCGCACCGCGCCGCCGCGCTTCAAGCACCCGGTCATGTGACGGGTGTCACCGTACGAGTTTTCAGAAGGCCCGCATTTACACCCCTCCTACAAGGGGTCAATTTAATATGTGCAATTGCACTGACCTCCGAGGGTCTCCGCAGAGGATCCGACACCCCTCCCCAGGCTCCGACAAGGCCGCTCACAGAGCCGCCCCATCACGCCCCCCGGACGCACAAAAAAGATCGCGCTGGACCCGGCGGAGTCCAGCGCGACCGACGACGCACCCTGTTCACATGCCTGAAGAGCTCTGACGGCTTGGGCGTGGGGCCTGTTGGGGCAGGACCCGCGTCGCTTGGAGCTATGGGCCCGGACATGACAGCCAGTTGGGGGACCGGCCGGTTTGCCCGGTTATGGAGTTGTTCAGGCCTCGCTGCGCTGCTGCGGGATGCCCGCGAGCAGAGCGCGGACCTCGGCCTCGCGGTAGCGGCGGTGCCCGCCGAGCGTGCGGATCGACGTGAGCTTGCCGGCCTTCGCCCAGCGCGTGACCGTCTTCGGGTCGACGCGGAACATGGTGGCGACCTCAGCCGGGGTCAGCAGCGGCTCGGCATCAGGGGTGCGAGCGGTCATGAGCGGCCTCCTCGGGAGAACCGAACCTTCTCGGTTCTTTCCTCTAAATTCTGCACCTTGACCCGCGTTGCCCGAAATGGCGGACGCGAGTCGAGTCGGTTATAGGACGAACGGCTTGTCCTCGGCACTACAACTACACCATCTGTCCAGCCGCGTCGGCCAAACCGATGGAATTGCCCTCCCAGGTGTTCATCAGCGACGGAAGCCGATGGACCATGCCATAGCGGACAGTCACACCACTGTGACGATCAGTCACGTGGCGATCAGGAAGTCACCAGACCCCCCAAAGCGTGCAATGCTGAGATTCCACCCAGACAGGAGCACAGCAGGGCGGAAGGAGTCCTCCCCGGACTCCTTGTCCTATTTTGGCATGAGGAGGGGCAAGCGGGGCAAGGTTCTCGTAAGTGCGGTAGATCACCCCTGGAACAAAGGCCCGGATCGTCACCGTCGCCGCCTACGCCCCGTCAGCTCCGCTGAAGGCTCCTGACCGTACGTCGTTCGACGACGTTCGAGCCGTGACCCAGGTCACATGCCGGGTCACGAGTGCGGACGCGGCTCGCGTCAGTTCGCCGAACGCCGGTCGCGCACCGCACGCCAACGCTCCACGAGCCGTCCGTACGCCTCCCCGGCCGTGTCCGCGTCGCCCCGGCGCAGCGCGTCGATCCCCTCGGCCACGTCCGCCGCCGAGTGGTCGCCCTCCAGATCACCGGCCGGCAGCGCGTGCACCAGCCCGCCGTAGTCCAGCTCGACCAGGGACCGCGGGTGGAACTCCTCCAGCCAACGGCCGACGTCCACCAGGCCGTCGATCAGCGGCCCCTCGTCGATGGCGTCCCGCAGGGCCCGCAGCCCGCGCGCCACCCGCCGCCGCGCCTGCACCATCGGGGTGCGGTAGCGCAGCACCGGGGCGCCGTCCCCGCCGGCCGCCGGCGCCCCGGTGCCCTTGACGTACTCCCGCTCCTCGTCGGCGACCAGCACGAACCAGTTGAGCGGCACCTGCCAGGTCGCCGTGCGGATCCACGGCCGGGCGTCCGGGTTGCGGGCGAGCCAGCGCTCGTAGTCCTGGGCGGCCTGGCGGCGCACGACCGGAGGCAGCACCGCGTCCAGGACCACCGACGGCAGTTCCCCGGACAACTCGCCGAGCGCCTGCCAGCCGCGCAGCCGGGTGCGCCAGGGGCAGACGCAGACCACCCCGTCCACCTCCAGGACGAAGGCGTCCCGGCTCTCGTGCACCGGCACCGCCACCGGCGGGGTGGGCAGCAGATCGGCCAGCGAGCGGCGCAGTTCGTCCTGGTAGGAAGGGCGGTCGGGGCTGCGGACGTAGCGCTCCCAGTGCCCCCGTTCCTGCTCGGGGAAGGCCGCCAGCGGCTCGTAGACGCGCAAGTAGGCCGCGTACGGGACGACCACCGAGGACACCTTGGGCACGCCTGCTCCCTCCCCACCGGTCCGGAGCCGAAACCCGACCGGACCGCGCCCGGACGGACGGAAAACCACTGCAAATCGTCGCACGTCCGGATGGGAAGGTACTCCTAGGGAGGGTGATCCCGACCACTGCGCCCGTGGCCGCGGAGGTCAGGGTCTAATCTCCTGGCACGGCCTCCGCCACCTTCACGGAAGCCCGTCCCGTCTCGCCGCTACTTACCCAGGAGTCACCACCGTGACCGACGTAACCGGCGCCTCCGCTGACGTCCTGCACACCCTGTTCCGCTCCGAGCAGGGCGGCCACGAGCAGGTCGTGCTCTGTCAGGACCGCGCCAGCGGCCTCAAGGCCGTCATCGCCATCCACTCCACCGCCCTCGGCCCGGCCCTCGGCGGCACCCGCTTCTACCCGTACGCGAACGAGGCGGAGGCCGTCGCCGACGCGCTCAACCTCGCCCGCGGCATGTCGTACAAGAACGCCATGGCCGGGCTCGACCACGGCGGCGGCAAGGCCGTGATCATCGGCGACCCGGAACAGGTCAAGACCGAGGAGCTGCTGCTCGCCTACGGGCGGATGGTGGCCTCGCTCGGCGGGCGCTACGTCACCGCCTGCGACGTCGGCACCTACGTCGCCGACATGGACGTCGTGGCCCGCGAGTGCCGCTGGACCACCGGCCGCTCCCCGGAGAACGGCGGCGCGGGCGACTCCTCGGTGCTGACCGCCTTCGGCGTGTACCAGGGCATGCGGGCCTCGGCGCAGCACCTGTGGGGCGACCCGACGCTACGCGGCCGCAAGGTGGGCATCGCGGGCGTGGGCAAGGTCGGGCACCACCTGGTGCGGCACCTGCTGGACGAGGGCGCCGAGGTCGTGATCACGGACGTGCGGCCCGAGGCCGTGCGCCGGGTCGTCGAGGCGCACCCCTCCGTCGGCCAGGTGGCCGACACCGAGGCGCTCATCCGGGTGGAGGGCCTCGACATCTACGCGCCCTGCGCCCTCGGCGGCGCTCTGGACGACGACTCGGTGGCGGCGCTGACCGCGCAGGTGGTGTGCGGCGCGGCCAACAACCAGCTCGCGCACCCCGGCGTCGAGAAGGACCTCGCCGACCGCGGCATCCTCTACGCGCCGGACTACGTGGTGAACGCCGGCGGTGTCATCCAGGTCGCCGACGAGCTGCACGGCTTCGACTTCGAACGGTGCAGGGCGAAGGCCGCGAAGATCTTCGACACCACGCTCGCAATCTTCGCACGTGCGAAGGAAGACGGGATTCCGCCGGCCGCGGCGGCCGACCGGATCGCGGAGCAGCGGATGGCGGACGCACGGAAGTGACCCCTCGCGCGCGCGGGCGGTGAGCGCCCGCGCGCACGGCGCAATCCT
The DNA here is from genome assembly GCF_040683715.1 of Streptomyces sp. NPDC093260. Classification (NCBI taxonomy): domain Bacteria; kingdom Bacillati; phylum Actinomycetota; class Actinomycetes; order Kitasatosporales; family Streptomycetaceae; genus Streptomyces; species Streptomyces sp. NPDC093260. The sequence goes on along the minus strand of NZ_JBFBEK010000043.1, from coordinate 8,633 downwards.
GCGTTTGACCGGTACCTGCCGGTGGGCGGTTGGAGACAACTCTCACGTCGACCGGCGGGTCGCCCGCCGATAAGTGGTTAAAATCGCCACTGACCAGCGAGGACGGGGCGCCTCGAAGGTCCTGCGCACACGCGCTTCCTGCGGGCGACGTACCGTATGGGCGCGGGCTCAGGTACCGTGGAAGCCCTACGGACCGGTCTCTCCGCGGAGAGCCCGTGCCGGATCATGAACGCGTGTCAAGACTCTGGGGCCGTCGAGCCCCGTCGTTGAGGGGGTCGAGCCATGGGGCGCGGCCGGGCCAAGGCCAAGCAGACGAAGGTCGCCCGCCAGCTGAAGTACAACAGCGGTGGGACTGATCTCTCACGCCTGGCCGAGGAGCTGGGCGCATCGACGTCGAATCCGCCGCCGACCAACGGCGGCCATTTCGAGGAAGATGAGCAAGACGACGACCTGTACGCACGGTACGCCGACCTCTACGAGGACGACGACGAGGAAGAGGACGACAACTCCTCCCACCAGCGTCGCCGCGGCGCTTGACCTTGCATCGACCACAGCCCGGTCCGTGGGCTTCCCACGGACCGGGTTCTGTGCTGTCCGTGCCCGTGTCCTCGCACATGGCCGTGTCCGGGCCGTCGGCGCCGGGGCACCGACGGCCGCTGCCGTCGCTCAGCCGGCGTAGTCCCCCACCAGGGCCGCGCCCGTGGGGTGCTCGCCGCGGTCGGTGATCTCGCCGGCCACCCAGGCGTCGACCCCGCGGTCGGCCAGGGTGGCCAGGGCCGCGTCGGTGGACTCCTCGGGGACGATGGCGATCATGCCCACGCCCATGTTGAGGGTCTTCTCCAGCTCCAGCCGCTCGACGTCGCCGGTCCGGCCGACGAGGTCGAAGACGGGGGCCGGGGTCCACGTGGAGCGGTCGACCACGGCGTGCAGCCCGTCCGGGATCACCCGGGCCAGGTTGGCGGCGAGCCCGCCGCCGGTGATGTGGCTGAAGGCGTGCACCTCGGTGGTGCGGGTCAGCGCCAGGCAGTCCAGCGAGTAGATCCTGGTCGGCTCCAGCAGCTCCTCGCCGAGGGTGCGGCCGAACTCCTCGACGTGCGTGTCCAGGGCGAGACCGGCCTGGTTCAGCAGTACGTGCCGGACCAGCGAGTACCCGTTGGAGTGAAGGCCGGAGGACGCCATGGCGATCACCGCGTCACCCGTGCGGATGCGGTCGGGGCCGAGCAGCCGGTCGGCCTCCACGACGCCCGTACCGGCGCCGGCGACGTCGAAGTCGTCCGCGCCCAGCAGTCCGGGGTGTTCGGCCGTCTCGCCGCCGACCAGGGCGCAGCCCGCCAGCACACAGCCCTCGGCGATGCCCTTGACGATGGCGGCGACCCGCTCGGGGTGCACCTTGCCGACGCAGATGTAGTCCGTCATGAACAGCGGTTCGGCGCCGCACACGACGATGTCGTCCATGACCATGGCGACCAGGTCGTGGCCGATCGTGTCGTACACGCCCAGCTGCCGGGCGATGTCGACCTTGGTGCCGACGCCGTCGGTGGCGGAGGCGAGCAGCGGCCGCTCGTAGCGCTTGAGCGCGGAGGCGTCGAAGAGGCCGGCGAAGCCGCCGAGGCCGCCCAGCACCTCGGGCCGCCGGGTCTTCTTCACCCATTCCTTCATCAGCTCGACGGCGCGGTCGCCCGCCTCGATGTCGACGCCGGCAGCCGCGTAGGAAGCACCGGACGTGCCGGACGCGCCGGTGGTTGTCTCAGACATTGCCTGGGATCTTTCGGGTTGGTGAAAGGGGGCTGGCGGGGCGCTTACGGGCGCCGGATCGCGTCGGCGGCGGCCGTGGCCGCGGGCCCGGCGGCCAGCTCGGTCTCCAGCAGCTGCTTGCCGAGCAGCTCCGGGTCGGGCAACTCCATCGGGTACTCGCCGTCGAAGCAGGCGCGGCACAGGTTCGGCTTGGCGATGGTGGTCGCCTCGATCATGCCGTCGATGGAGATGTACGCCAGCGAGTCGGCGCCCAGCGAGGTGCCGATCTCGTCGATGCTCATGCCGTTGGCGATCAGCTCGGCGCGGGTGGCGAAGTCGATGCCGAAGAAGCACGGCCACTTCACCGGCGGCGAGGAGATCCGGATGTGGACCTCGGCCGCGCCCGCCTCGCGGAGCATCCGGACCAGGGCGCGCTGGGTGTTGCCGCGGACGATCGAGTCGTCCACGACCACCAGGCGCTTGCCCTTGATGACTTCCTTCAGCGGGTTCAGCTTGAGCCGGATGCCGAGCTGGCGGATGGTCTGCGAGGGCTGGATGAAGGTGCGGCCCACATAGGCGTTCTTCACCAGGCCGGCACCGAAGGGGATGCCGGACGCCTCGGCGTACCCGATCGCGGCGGGGGTGCCGGATTCCGGGGTCGCTATCACCAGGTCGGCCTCGACGGGCGCTTCCGCGGCGAGCCGACGGCCCATCTCGACACGCGAGAGATAGACGTTCCGGCCGGCGATGTCGGTGTCGGGGCGGGCCAGGTAGACGTACTCGAAGACACAGCCCTTGGGCTTCGCTTCCGCGAATCGAGAGGTGCGCAGGCCGTTCTCGTCGATGGCGACGAACTCGCCCGGCTCGATCTCGCGGACGTAGCTGGCGCCGCAGATGTCGAGGGCGGCGGACTCGGAGGCGACCACCCAGCCGCGCTCCAGACGGCCGAGGACCAGTGGGCGGATGCCCTGCGGGTCACGGGCCGCGTAGAGGGTGTGCTCGTCCATGAAGACGAGGCTGAAGGCGCCCTTGACCTGCGGCAGGACGGTGTGGGCCGCCTCCTCGATGGTCAGCGGCTTGCCGTCGGCGTCGACCTGGGCGGCCAGCAGGGCCGTCAGCAGGTCGGTGTCGTTGGTGGCCGCGACCCTGGTGGAGCGGCCGTTGGTGTCCTTGGGCAGCTCGGCCACCATCTCGGCGAGCCGGGCGGTGTTGACGAGGTTGCCGTTGTGGCCGAGCGCGATGGAGCCGTGCGCGGTGGCCCGGAACGTCGGCTGGGCGTTCTCCCACACGGAGGCGCCGGTGGTCGAGTAGCGGGCGTGTCCGACCGCGATGTGACCCTGGAGCGAACCGAGCGAGGTCTCGTCGAAGACCTGGGAGACGAGGCCCATGTCCTTGAAGACGAGGATCTGGGAGCCGTTGCTGACCGCGATTCCCGCGGATTCCTGACCCCGATGCTGGAGGGCGTAGAGCCCGAAGTACGTGAGCTTTGCGACCTCTTCGCCCGGAGCCCAGACACCGAAGACGCCGCATGCGTCCTGGGGGCCTTTCTCGCCGGGGAGCAGATCGTGATTGAGTCGACCGTCACCACGTGGCACGCCTCCGAGTCTAAGCGAGGTCGTCCACTGGTCCGAATTGGGGATGGGGGGCGGCTTTGGATCTTCCGCCGGACGCGGCGGCGGTGGTTCCTGCGTTTCCGCAGGTCAAACGGATGGGACGGGGGATTCACCGCAGTGCCCCGCCCGGCCGCCGGAAGGGCGCCGCAGGCCGCCGCGCGGTGGCCGCAAGTGATGTGCCGCACATCGTCCGGCGCGTAGGGCGGGCTCGGCTCAGGACATGAGCGGCAGCAGCCCGGAGAGGTCGGCGCGCTCTCCGCTCGCGCTCACCCGCGCGTCCGCCACGGCGTCCGTCCAGGCCAGCCGCCCGGTGGCCAGCCGGACCCAGGTCAGCGGGTCGGTCTCGACGACGTTGGGCGGGGTGCCGCGGGTGTGCCGCGGCCCCTGCACGCACTGCACGACCGCGTACGGCGGCACCCGCACCTCCGTGGAGCCGCCGGGCGCGCGGACGGCGAGGGTGTCGGCCAGCAGCCGCGTGCATGCGGCAAGGGCCTGGCGCTCCAGCGGGACGTCCAGACCGGGCACGGCGGCGTTCAGGTCGTCGGTGTGGACGACGAGTTCGACGGTGCGGGTGACCAGGTAGTCGGCGAGGGTCATGGCGCCGGCCCGGGTGTCGATGAGCCGGTCGTGCGGAACCCGCTCCAGCGTGCCGGCGAACCGCTCCCCCACCCGCGTGTACAGGGCGTCCAGGTCGGGGTGGGCCTCGGCGATGGCGTGGCTGCGGTCGGCGATGGCCTCGGCGTGCCGTCCGGTGGCCGCGGCGTAGTCGAGCGGCCCGGTCTCGGCGCGGGCGGGCGCGGGGCGCTCGGCGGCCAGGCTGACGCTCTCCACGGCCATGGTGAGGTGGGCGACGAGGTCCCGCACGGTCCAGTCGCCGAGCCGGGTGGGCAGCGCGAGCTGCTCGTCGCTGAGACCGCGCACGGCCTCCCGCACATGACCGAACTGGGCGAGAACCGCCACGCGGATCTTGCCGGGATCGTAGGACCGGGCGCGCTTCTTCACCGGGGGCATGGCAGGGAGCCTATGCCGTGGAGACGGGTCGGCTCAGGAACTTTTCGACGGGGCGGGTGCGGACGGCTCGGGCGCCGGAGGGCTACGCCCTCTGCCGCACGCCGGGTTCCGCACGCCGGGAAGCCTGACGGCAGCCACCGGTCGTACGGGAGACGACGGCCGCACGGGAGCCGGCGGCACGTGACCCGTGGGATCGGCGATACGCGGCGAGCGGCCGGGCATGCCGCGCAGGGGTCCGGCCGTCGTGGCGGCCGGACCCCTGCGTCGTCCCGTACCCGCCGGACTACGCCAGCAGGGCCGGGATCGTGTTCTCGTGCGCCTCGCGGAGTTCGGCGAGGGGCAGGTCGAACTCGCCCTGGATCTCGACCGTGTCGCCGTCCACGACGCCGATGCGGGTGGCCGGCAGGCCGCGCGCGCCGCACATGTCGGTGAAGCGGACCTCCTCCGAGCGCGGCACCGCGACCATCGCGCGCCCGGCCGACTCGGACAGCAGGAAGGTGAACGCGTCCAGACCGTCCGGCACGACCAGCCGGGCGCCCTTGCCGCCGAGCAGCGCGGACTCGACGACCGCCTGGATCAGGCCGCCGTCGGACAGGTCGTGCGCGGAGTCGATCATGCCGTCACGGGAGGCGGAGATCAGGATCTCGGCCAGCAGCCGCTCGCGCTCCAGGTCCACCTTCGGGGGCAGACCGCCGAGGTGGTCGTGGACGACCTGCGACCAGGCCGAGCCGCCGAACTCCTCGCGGGTGTCGCCGAGGAGGTACAGCAGCTGGCCCTCCTCCTGGAAGGCCACCGGGGTGCGCCGGGTCACGTCGTCGATCACGCCGAGGACGGCGACGACCGGCGTCGGGTGGATGGCGGCCTCGCCCGTCTGGTTGTAGAGCGAGACGTTGCCGCCGGTCACCGGCGTGCCGAGCTGCCGGCAGCCGTCGGCCAGACCGCGGACGGCCTCCGCGAACTGCCACATGACCGCCGGGTCCTCGGGCGAGCCGAAGTTCAGGCAGTCGGAGACGGCGAGCGGCTTCGCGCCGGTGGTGGCGACGTTGCGGTAGGCCTCCGCCAGCGCCAGCTGCGCGCCCGTGTACGGGTCGAGCTTGGCGTAGCGGCCGTTGCCGTCGGTGGCGATCGCCACGCCGAGGCCGGTCTCCTCGTCGATGCGGATCATGCCGGAGTCCTCGGGCTGGGCGAGGACGGTGTTGCCCTGCACGAAGTGGTCGTACTGCTGGGTGATCCACTTCTTGGACGCCTGGTTCGGGGAGGCGACCAGCTTCAGGACCTGCGCCTTCAGCTCCTCGGCGGACCGCGGCCGGGGCAGCTTGTTCGCGTCGTCGGCCTGGAGGGCGTCCTGCCACGCGGGGCGGGCGTAGGGGCGCTCGTAGACCGGGCCCTCGTGCGCGACCGTGCGCGGGTCGACGTCCACGATCTTGCCGCCGTGCCAGTAGATCTCCAGGCGGTCGCCGTCGGTCACCTCGCCGATGACAGTGGCGATGACGTCCCACTTCTCGCAGATCTCCAGGAAGCGGTCGACCTTCTCCGGCTCGACCACCGCGCACATGCGTTCCTGCGACTCGCTCATGAGGATCTCCTCGGGCGAGAGAGTGGAGTCGCGCAGCGGGACGTCGTCCAGGGTGACGCGCATGCCGCCGGAGCCGTTGGAGGCCAGCTCGCTGGTGGCGCAGGACAGACCGGCAGCGCCGAGGTCCTGGATGCCGACGACCAGCTTCTCGGCGAACGCCTCCAGGGTGCACTCGATGAGGAGCTTCTCCTGGAACGGGTCGCCGACCTGGACCGCGGGGCGCTTGGAGGGCTTGGCGTCGTCGAAGGTCTCGGAGGCGAGGATGGAGGCGCCGCCAATGCCGTCGCCGCCGGTCCGGGCCCCGTACAGGATGACCTTGTTGCCGGCGCCGGAGGCCTTGGCGAGGTGGATGTCCTCGTGCCGCATCACGCCGATCGCGCCGGCGTTGACCAGCGGGTTGCCCTGGTAGCAGGCGTCGAAGACGACCTCGCCACCGATGTTGGGCAGGCCCAGGCAGTTGCCGTAGCCACCGATGCCCGCGACCACGCCGGGCAGCACCCGCTTGGTGTCGGGGTGGTCGGCGGCGCCGAAGCGCAGCGGGTCCACGACGGCGACCGGGCGGGCGCCCATCGCGATGATGTCGCGGACGATGCCGCCGACGCCGGTGGCCGCGCCCTGGTAGGGCTCGACGTAGGAGGGGTGGTTGTGCGACTCCACCTTGAAGGTGACGGCGTAGCCCTGGCCCACGTCCACGACGCCGGCGTTCTCGCCGATGCCGACGAGCAGCGCGTCGCTCTCGGGGGCCTTCTCGCCGAACTGGCGGAGGTGGACCTTGGAGGACTTGTACGAGCAGTGCTCGGACCACATCACGGAGTACATGGCGAGCTCGGCGCCGGTGGGGCGGCGGCCGAGGATCTCCACCACCCGCTCGTACTCGTCCTTCTTCAGGCCGAGTTCGGCCCAGGGCAGCTCGACGTCGGGGGTCGCGGCCGCGTGCTCGACCGTGTCCAGAGGCGTCCTGCTCATGCGGTGACCAGCTTCTTCAGGATCGAGGTGAAGAACGGCAGGCCGTCGGTGCGGCCGGTGCCGATCAGCGGCTCGGTGGCGTGCTCGGGGTGCGGCATGAGGCCGACGACGTTCCCGGCCTCGTTGGTGATGCCGGCGATGTCCCGCAGGCTGCCGTTGGGGTTGACATCCAGATAGCGGAAGGCGACGCGGCCCTCCGCCTCCAGCTTGTCCAGCGTGTACGCGTCGGCGACGTACCGGCCGTCCATGTTCTTCAGCGGGATGCGGATCTCCTGGCCGGCGGTGTAGTCGCCGGTCCAGGCGGTCTCCGCGTTCTCCACCCGCAGCTTCTGGTCGCGGCAGATGAAGTGGAGGTGGTCGTTGCCGAGCATCGCGCCCGGGAGGAGGTGGGCCTCGGTGAGGATCTGGAAGCCGTTGCAGATGCCGAGCACCGGGAGGCCGGCCTTGGCCTGGTCGACGAGGGTGTCCATCACCGGCGAGAACCGGGCGATGGCGCCGGCCCGCAGGTAGTCGCCGTAGGAGAAACCACCGCAGAGGACCACCGCGTCGACCTGCTTGAGGTCCTTGTCCTTGTGCCACAGGGCGACCGGTTCGGCGCCCGCGAGACGGATCGCGCGCTGGGTGTCACGGTCGTCGAGGCTGCCCGGGAAAGTGACGACGCCAATACGAGCGGTCACTTCGCGGCCTCCGCGACTTCCTCCACCTTGACGGTGAAGTCCTCGATCACGGTGTTGGCGAGGAAGGATTCGGCAAGATCGTGAATGCGGGCGAGCGCGGCGTCGTCGACGGGCCCGTCCACTTCCAGTTCGAATCGCTTTCCCTGACGTACGTCGGAGATGCCTTCGAAACCCAGACGCGGCAGTGCGCGCTGCACCGCCTGGCCCTGGGGGTCGAGGATCTCCGGCTTGAGCATGACGTCGACTACGACGCGTGCCACTGGCACTCCCGGTGTGTGGTGCTGAGCAGGTTCCTTCAGACTACCCGCACAAAATTTCTACGCGAGTAGATTGGTAGGAAACTACGTGACGACGGTCACGGTGCGGTATCGGAGCGCGGCCTTCGGGAAAAGTTCTGGGAAAGTTCGGCGATGCGTGCCGGATACTCCATTGCCCCGGGACACGCGGACAGATTTAGTCGGGGCTTCACTTGGCAATGCCCGGCACTGTACAAATGAATTGGCAACAGCCGATACTTTTCCCGATAACAGGCGGACAGCCGACTATCTGGCGAACATCTCCGCACGTCCGGACGGCCAGGACAGAGCCGCCGGGACGCAGAGGTGTCGCACGAAGGGACCGATATTCGTGGCGCAGCGTGTCGTGGTCACTCTCTTTGACGACATCGACGGCTCGGAAGCGGCGGAAACGATCGCCTTCGGACTCGACGGCAAGTTCTACGAGATCGACCTGAACCAGGCCAATGCGAAGCGGCTGCGCAAGGCGCTCGCTCCGTATGTGGAGGCGGGCCGCAAGCGGTCGCGCTCCGGCAAGGCGTACCGGCAGACGGAGGTGGCCCCCGACCCCGCGGCCGTCCGCGCCTGGGCGCAGGCCAACAAGATGGACGTGCCGGCGCGGGGCCGGATCCCGAAGAAGGTGTACGAGGCCTTCAGCGCGGCGCAGTGAGGCGGCGGGGGGGGGGGGGGGGGGGCCCACGGCCCCCCCCCCCCCCCCCCCCCCCCCCCCCCCCCCCCCCCCCCCCCCCCCGCCCCCCCCCCCCCCCCCCCGGCGCCCCCC
>NZ_JBFBEK010000042.1:0-58335 GCF_040683715.1 Streptomyces sp. NPDC093260 | reverse complement strand
CAGCCGCAGGTGCTGGCCGGCGTCCTGGACATCGAGGCGAGCGAGAAGGCCGCCCGCTTCGTGCAGATGTGCGACGCCTTCAACATCCCGATCGTGACCCTGGTCGACGTCCCCGGGTTCCTGCCCGGCGTCGACCAGGAGCACGGCGGCATCATCCGGCACGGCGCCAAGCTGCTCTACGCCTACTGCGACGCGACCGTGCCGCGCGTCTCGCTGGTCCTGCGCAAGGCCTACGGCGGCGCCTACATCGTCATGGACTCCCGGTCCATCGGCGCGGACCTCTCCCTCGCCTGGCCCGCCAACGAGATCGCCGTGATGGGGGCGGAGGGGGCGGCCAACGTGGTGTTCCGCCGCCAGATCGCCTCCGCCGAGGACCCGGAGGCGGCGCGCGCCCACCTGGTCAAGGAGTACAAGGCCGAGCTGATGCACCCCTACTACGCCGCCGAACGCGGCCTGGTGGACGACGTCATCGACCCGGCCGGCACCCGTGGCGCGCTGATCGGCGCGCTGGCCGTGCTCCGCGCCAAGCACGCCGCCCTGCCCGCCCGCAAACACGGCAATCCGCCGGCCTGAAGGAGGGACCGTCATGTCCTCTGCGCACCCGGTGTTCGACGGACCGCTCGGACCCACGGTGTTCGAGATCGTCCGAGGCTCCCCGTCCGCCGAGGAACTGGCCGCCGTCACCGCGCTGCTCACGGCCCTGGCCGCCGCCCGTGAGGTGAGCGAACCGCCCGTCCGCGGCGCCGGCTGGCCCCGCCCGGAGCTGTGTCCGCCGGCGTCCTGGATGGCCGGCGGACGGCCGCGCGTCCGGTAGGCCGCCGTGTCCGGAGGCGACGCCGGTGCGCAGCCCCGCCCACCGGGCGGCCGGGCCGTGACGAGGGAGGGCGGAATGGACTTCAGAGTGCTCGGTCTGGTGTCGGCGGAGGGCGCGGGCCGTACCGTCGCTCTCGACGGCGACAAGCAGCGCACCGTGCTGGCCGCCCTGCTGCTGGCCCAGGGCGCGGTGGTGACGGACGAGCGGCTCACCGCACTGCTGTGGGGCTGGCAGCCGCCCACGACGAGCACCAAACAGCTCTACACCTACGTGTCCCGGCTGCGCACCCGGCTCGGCGACGCGGTCCGCCTGGAACGCGGCGGTCGTGGCTACCGGATGGACACGGGCGGGGCGTTCTTCGACTGGGCCGCCTTCCGCGACCTGGCCGAGGCGGCCGGCGCCGACCTGCGCGCGGGCCGGCACACGGCGGCCGAACGGCGGTACGCGGCCGCCCTCGCCCTGTGGCGCGGTCCGGCGCTGACCGGGGTGACCGAGTGGTTCGCCGAGGCCGAGGCGCCGCGGCTGGCCGAGGCCCGGCTCGCCGCGGTGGAGGGCCACGCCGAGGCCGCGCTCGCCCTGGGCGGCCACGCGGAGGCGGTGCCGGCGCTGACACGCGAGGTGCTCCTGCATCCGCTGCGCGAGCGTCTGCGCGGCCAGTTGATGACGGCTCTCCACCGCTGCGGCCGGCGGGCCGACGCCCTCGCGGTCTACGAGTCGGGCCGCCGCCTGCTCGCCGAGGAACTCGGTATCGACCCCGGCCCGGCGCTGCGCGCCCTGCACCAGCACGTCCTCACCGGCACACTGCCCTCCGCGGCCCTCGGCGGGCCGGTGGCGGACACGGCGGGCGGACCGCCGCCCGGCCGGTTCCCTCCGGGCGCGACGGCCGACGAGGCTGCCGGGGCGGTCGGCGGGGGAGCGGCCGGCACCGGGGAGAGCGCAAAGGGGGCGGCCGGCGCCGGAGAGGAAGGCACGGGCGCGGCCGGTCCCGGGGCTGTCGCCGAGGCCGACGGGGTGCCCGCGCCGGGACCGTACGGCGCGGGGCCGGGCGCGTTCCTCCCGTTCGGATACGTCGTGGCGGAAACGCAGGACGCGCCGCACGGACGCTGCGGGCCCGCCGTCGCCGCGCCGCCCGGCGACGGCGGTCGGTCCCGGGACGGCGGTCCGGCGGGCCGGGGGGCGCGGCAGACGGCCGTGCCCAGACAGGTCCCGGCCGCCCCCGCGGATTTCACCGGGCGGCGCAGGGAGGCCGCGGAGGTCGCCGGGGCCCTGCGCGGACGGCGGGACGTGCTGATCACCGGCGCGCCCGGGAGCGGGAAGTCGGCACTGGCCCGGTACGTCGCCGAAAGCTGCCGCGACGCCTTCCCGGACGGTCTCCTCCACGCCGACCTGTGCACCGCCGGACCCGCCCGCGCCCCGTACGAGGTCCTCGGCTGGTTCCTGCGCGCGCTGGGCGTGGCCCCGACGCTGCTGCCCGCGAACCTCGACGAACGGGTGCAGCTCTACCGGACCCGTACGGCGGGCCGGCGGATGCTGGTCGTCCTGGACGGGGCGGACGACGACGCGCAGGTGCGCCCGCTGCTGCCGGGCGCCGGGGCGAGTCGTACCGTCGTCACGGGCGTCGGCGCCGCGCTGGGAGCACTGGAGGGCGTCCGGCCGGTGCGGCTCGGACCGCTGGCGCCCGCCGATGCCATACGGCTGCTCGCGGCGGTCGCGGGACCGGAGCGGATCATCGCGGAGCCCCGGGCGGCCGTGCGCATCGCCGAACTGTGCGACCGCACCCCGCTCGCCCTGCGGATCGCCGGGGCCCGGCTCGCCGCCCGGCCCCACTGGTCCGTCGCCCACCTCGCCGACCGCCTCGAACCCGAGGAACGCAGGCTGGCCGAGCTGAGGTTCGGCGGCCTGGACGCGGGAGCGGGGCTGCGTGCCGTGCTGCGCGGGCTTCCCGGCGAACTCCGGGAGACCTTCACCGTGCTCGCGGCGGCGGGGCCGCGCCGGTTCACCGCCGCGGACGCGGCCCTGCTCCTGGGCGTACCGGCCGAGGACGCCGAGGAGACGCTCGGCCGGCTCGCCGACGCACGACTGCTGGAGGGCCGCCCCGCCGACGCCGGCCCGTGGCCCAGCTATCGCGTGACGGCCCTGGCCCGTCTCCTGGCCGCCGGACACGGCGCGGCGGCGCTCACCGCGGCGTAGCGGGGCGCCTCCGCCGCCTCGCGCCCCGGCCCCCAGCCCCGGACGTCGTCCGCCGGCCCTGCGGGCGGAGTGGCGCCGGGGCGTCGGGCGGACGGGACACCGCGCCGCCGGGTACCGGGCGACGCCGTGTCGCGTCGTCGGGCGGGCCGGGCCCGCGCCGGCTCAGCCGCATCCGCCGGCGTGGCCCTCGTCGAAGGAGTACGCCTCCGGCTCCTCGAGCGTGCCGCGCTGGGCGACCAGCTCACCCAGCGCCTGCACGTACTCCGTGAGCAGTCTGACCGAGGGCGTGGTGCGCTCCTCCGAGGGCACCGCCTCGACGACGGCCCGTTGTTCGATCTCCGTCAGAAGCGCGAGCGGATGCCGTACCTGCCCGGTGGCCGCGTGGTCGTCGTACATGGTTCCTCCTCTGCCGCGGACGGGGCCCTGCGGGGACCCGCTGACAGCCTCCGCCAGGGAGGGATACGCGAGACCGCCGATTTCTCCGCTCCCCGGTCGAGTCGTCCGCCAGGCGGATACAGACCCTGTACAGACCTTCCACCGCTCGCGGCGCCACCGGCGGCGTTGCAGCAAGCTGCCACCTCTCTCAGCCGGTGCGCGCCCGCGCCCTAAGGTGGCGCGCGACGATCGAGGGAGCGGTTCGATGACATCCATGGCCGAGGCCGCGTTCAGCGGCATACCACTCACCCTCCTGGTGGCCGTGACCGCCGCGGTGCTGCTCGTCGCCCTCGCCGTCGGCGTCTCGACGGCCTCGCGCCGGCTTCTCGGGATCAGGGTCGGGGCGCTGCGCATGCTCGGCGCCGGCCTCGTCGGCGTGGCCAGCCTGGTCGTGTACGGGCAGGTGCTGCGCGGCAGCGATGCCGAGCGGGGCGCGCTGTCCACCCTCCAGATCCCGCTGGCCCTGTTGGCCGCGATGGCCGCACTGGTGGTCCTGGAGGTCTTCCTGCCGTACGGCAGCTGGGCCCGCCCACTGCAGGCGGCGCGCGGTCTGGGCGACCGGGTGCGCAGGACGCGCCGCTATCTGCAGATCAGCCGGATCCTCATCGGCAACGGCCTCGGCTGGGTGCTGCGCGGACGCGGCGGCTGGGACCGGGCGATGCGGCCCGGGCCGTTCGGCGAGCAGTCGGCCCGCTCGGCGCGGCTGGCCCTGGAGGAGTGCGGCGGGGCGCTGATCAAGCTCGGCCAGGTGCTCTCCACCCGGCGCGACCTGCTGCCGCCCCACTTCATCGACGAGTTCAGCAGGCTGCAGAGCGCCGTGCCGCCCGCGCCCTGGCCGGAGGTCGAGGCGGTGCTGCGCAAGGAGCTGGGCCGGCCCGTCTCCGAGGTATTCGAGAGCATCGAGCACCAGCCGCTGGCGGCGGCCTCCGTCGCGCAGGTGCACCGCGCCCGGCTGCTCGACGGCTCCACGGTCGTCGTCAAGATCCAGCGGCCGGGCGTCCGCGAGGCGGTCGAGCGGGACCTGGACATCGTCCTCGCGCTCAGCCGCGGTCTGCAGAGCCGCGTCCGCTCCGCCCACGCCTTCGGGCTGCGCGAACTGAGCGACGGGTTCGCACAGTCGCTGCGCGAGGAACTGGACTTCCGCATCGAGGCGCGCAACGCGAACGCGGTGATCCACGCCACCCGGGGGGTCCGCGAGGGCGCCCGGGTGCGTATCCCGCGCGTGCACGAGGAGTACACCTCGGCCCGGGTGCTGGTCCAGGAGTGGCTGGAGGGCGTCACCTTCGACCGGGCCGGAGCGGTCGCCGAGGAGGCCGGACTCGACCGGGAGGCGCTGGCCCGCACCGCGTTCGGCTCGATGCTGCACCAGATCCTGCGGGTGGGCGTCTTCCACGCCGACCCGCATCCGGGGAACCTGCTGCTGCTCGACGACGGGAACATCGGGCTGATCGACTTCGGCTCGGTGGGCCGTATCGACCCCTCCGCCCGGCTCGCCATCCGCGAGCTGCTGATCGCCGTCGACCGCGGTGACCCGGCCGGGCTGCACGACGCGCTGCTGACCCTGCTCGGCACCCGCGCCACCATGCACGAGGACCTGCTGCCCGGGCCGCTGCTGGAACGGGAGCTGGGCCGGTTCATGGCCCGGCACCTGGGGGTGGACGCACAGCCGGACACGGAGATGTTCACCGCCCTGTTCCGGATGCTGGCCCGGTTCGGGCTGGCGGTGCCGCCCGAGATCGCGGCCGTCTTCCGAGCGCTGGCCACCATCGAGGGGACCCTCACCCGGCTCGCTCCCGGCTTCAACCTGCTGCAGGAGGCCCGGTCGTTCGCGGTGGGCATGCTCACCGACCGGTTCCGGCGCCGGCCGGGCGCCCCGCCGGCCGACGACGCGGACGCGGGCGGCCTGGCGCCCCAGGCGGTGCCGTCCCTGCTGCACGGCGCGGCGCAGGAGCTGCTGCACGTGCTGCCCATGATGCGCAGGCTGCCGCGCCGGGCCGAGCGGATCAGCGCCTCGCTGGAGGAGGGCAGGCTCGGCGTGCGGGTCCGGGTGCTCGCCGACGAGCGGGAACGCCGCTTCGTCTCCGGGCTGGTCCACCAGGTGACGATCAGTCTGATGGCCGCCTGCATGGGCATGATGGGGGTCATGCTGCTGGTGTTCGGCACCGGGAAGGGGCCGCGGGTGACCCGGCAGCTGGAGTTGTACCCGCTGCTCGGCTACCACGTGCTCGCGTTCAGCGCGATCCTGATGCTCAGGGCGTTGTACACCGCCATGCGCCGCCCCGAGTGACCCGGCCCCGGCGCGCGGCGGTCCCGCGCGCCGGGCCCGCTCAGGGGCGCAGCAGGACCGGCAGCGCCCGCAGCGGGCGCACGACCACGTTCTGCTCGTACTCCAGCCGCGCCGGGTCCACCGCGAGCCGGGCCTCGGGGAAGCGTTCGAAGAGCCGGCGCGCGGAGACCTCGGTGATGACCTTCGCCAGGTGTGCGCCGGAGCAGTAGTGGATGCCGTGCCCGAAGCTGAGATGGGCCGGCTTGGGCCGGTCCAGGTCGAGCACGTCGGGGCGGTCGGGGAACTGGCCGGCGTCCCGGTTGGTCGACATCACGCAGATGACGACGACCTCGCCGGCCGGGATGGTCACCCCGCCCAGCTCCACCGGCTCGGTGGTGACGCGCTGCAGCGCGTTGCTGATCGGGCTCACGTACCGGATCAGTTCGTCCATGGACGCCGTCCAGCGGCCCGGCTCCGACATGAGCCGGGAGCGTTCGGCGGGGTGGGTGAGGAGGGCGGCGAGCACCCCGCCGACCAGACTGGCGGTGGTGTCGTTGCCGCCCGTCATCAGGGCGAAGCCGGTGGACAGGATCTCGGTGCTGGTCAGCCGGCGTTCGGGGTCGGCGTGGATCAGCGCGGACAGCAGGTCCTCGCCCGGCTCGCGCTCCTTGCGCGCGATCAGCGCGGCCATGAAGTCGGACAGCTCCCGGACGGTGCTCTGCAGCCGCCCGGAGGAGTCGGTGGGGGAGTGCGCGCGCAGCGCGGCCGACCACCGCAGGAAGTCCGGCCAGCTGTCGGAGGGCACGCCCATCAGCTCGGCGATGGTGATGACGGGCAGCGGATCGGCGTACCCGGCGACGAGATCGGCCGGCGAACCCTCCGGCAGGGCGTCGAGGAGGCGGCCGGCGATCTCCTCCACCCGCGGGCGCAGCGCCTCCGCCCGGCGCGGGGTGAACGCGAAGCTGATCGCCCGGCGCAGCGGGGTGTGGCGCGGCGGCTCCTGGTTGGCGAGGTGGTTGGCCTCCTCGGGCGGCGGCGCCATCGGCCGTCCGGTGCGCTCGGACATCAGGCGGTACTGCACGTGGATGTCCCGGCTCAGCCGGGGATCGGCCAGCGCCGCCTTGGCGTCGTCGTAGCGGGTCACCACCCAGGCCCGGCCGCCGTCCGGGAAGGCCAGCTCGCACACCGGGCTCTCCTTCCGCACGTGTTCGAGCAACGGATAGGGGTTCTGGGTGAACTCGTTCGTCAGCATCCAGAACTTGGAAAGGGTCCGCGTGGCCGCCATCTTCTGACCTCCGTAGCGCAGCGCGGGCATACCGCCGGTCCCCCGGCACGCTAGGAGGCCCGGCGGCCGGGCGCAGTGCTGCTTTCAAGAGTTCGATCTGTCCTCGGAGGCGGCCGCCCGGGGAGGCGAACATCTATGCCGTTCGGCAGATGCGGCCCTGACCGGGCCGCTCGTAAGGTCCCTTTCCGAGCCGGACACGGTGCACAGTGCTCCGGTCATGGACCGTTCTCGAATCGATCCCTGTGGGGAGTGTGAGTCATGACCGCGACCATTTCGGCTTCGACGAAGCGACAGGTCGCCGCCCGGGCTGTCGGGGTGACGAAGCTGTACGGCGAAGGGGAGGCCCAAGTCGCGGCACTGCGCGGCGTGGACGTCGAGTTCGCCGCCGGTGAGTTCACCGCGATCATGGGGCCGTCCGGCTCCGGCAAGTCGACCCTCATGCACACGCTGGCCGGCCTGGACACCCTCACGGAGGGCGAGGTCTTCATCGGCGACGCCAAGGTGAACGACATGACCGACAAGCAGCTGACACTGCTGCGCCGCAACCAGATCGGTTTCATCTTCCAGCAGTTCAACCTGCTGCCGACGCTCACGGCCGAGGAGAACATCCTGCTGCCGCTGGCGATCGCCGGGCGCAAACCGTCCCAGGACTGGTTCGACCGGGTCGTCGACACCGTCGGCCTGGCCCAGCGGCTCGGCCACCGGCCCAGCGAGCTGTCCGGCGGCCAGCAGCAGCGCGTCGCCTGCGCGCGGGCGCTGGTCTCCCAGCCGGAGGTCATCTTCGCCGACGAGCCCACCGGCAACCTGGACTCCGCCTCCGGCACCGAAGTCCTGCAGTTCCTGCGGGAGTCGGTCCGCGCCCTCGGGCAGACCATCGTCATGGTGACCCACGACCCCCGGGCCGCCTCCTACGCCGACCGCGTCGTCTTCCTGGCCGACGGCGAGGTCGTGGACGAGCTGCGGGAGCCGACCGCGGACGCCGTCCTCGACAAGATGCGCGCCCTCGACGGCCGGACGCGGGTGGCGTGATGCTGACCGCGACGCTCAAGAGCCTGTTCTCCCGCAAACTGCGCCTGGTCCTGTCCGGCCTGGCGATCGTGCTCGCCGTGATGTTCGTGTCCGGCGCCATGGTCATCAAGGACACCCTCAACCGCTCCATCGACGCCCAGTTCACCGGCGCCTACGAGGACATCGACCTCTACGTCGAGCACCGGCCCAAGGTGTCCGCGGGCACCGCCGACGACCCGGCCGCGGTGCCCGCGGTGGACGCGGCCGACATCGCCAAGGCGGCCGGCGTCCCCGGGGTGGCCAGGGCGAGCGGCCTGGTCCTGGCCGAGGGCGCCCGGGCCGTCGGCAAGGACGGCAAGATCGTCCCGGGCACCGGCGGTCCCCGTTACGGCGGCAGCTGGCGCGGCGAGAGCGACCTGATCAAGCTGCGCTCGGGCCACGAACCGCGCGCCGCCGGCGAGGTGGCAGTCAACGCCGGACTGGCGAAGAAGGCGGGCCTGAAGGTCGGCGACAGCATCGGCGTGCTGACGAACGAGCCCCGGCGGACCTTCACCGTGGCCGGCGTCTTCGGCTACTCCGGCCAGCGGGACTCCGTCGGCGGCGAGCAGACGGTGATCTTCGCCGAGCCGGTCGCCCAGCAGCTGATGCTCGGCCGCACCGGAGAGTTCTCCGGGGTGCGGATCAGCCTCGCCCCCGGCGCCTCGGCCGCACAGGTGACCCAGGCCCTCGACCGTGAACTCGGCGACGGCTACGACGTGCTGACCGGCCGTGAGCTGGCCGAGAAGGCGTCGGACAAGGCCCGAGGCATCCTCGACATGATGGGCATGCTGCTGCTCGGCTTCGCCGCCGTCGCCGTCCTCGTCGGTGTCTTCCTCATCGTCAACACCTTCTCCATCATCGTGGCGCAGCGCATGCGCGAACTGGCCCTGCTGCGCGCCCTGGGCGCCAGCCGCCGGCAGATGATCGGCTCCGTGCTCCTGGAGTCCTTCGCGGTGGGCCTGGTCTCCTCGGCCCTGGGGCTGGCCGCCGGGATCGGCATCGGGGCGCTCGGCTCCGACCTGCTGGCCGGCTCGACGGACGGGCTGAAGGTGGCCTCGCTCGGGGTGCCCGCGTCCGCGGTGGTCACCGCCTTCGCGGTGGGCATCGTCACCACGATGCTGGCCGCGCTGGCGCCCGCGCTGCGCGCCTCCAAGGTGGCTCCGCTGGCGGTGATCCGGTCGAGCGCCGCACCGCAGGGACGGCACCGCAAGCAGACCTGGACCGGGGCGGCGCTGCTGGCCCTGGGCGCGCTGCTGCTCGTCCTCGGCAGCACGGGAGCCGGTGGGGTCTCCGCGATCCTCCTCGGCGTCCTGCCCGCCTTCGTCGGCGTCGCCCTGCTCACCCCGCTGCTCAGCGGTCCGGCCGTGCGGTGGCTCGGGGCGCTGTTCGCCCGGTCGCTGCCCGGCCGCCTCGGGCGCGGCAACTCGGCCCGCAATCCCCGCCGCACCGCCATCACGGCCTCGGCCATGATGATCGGAGTGGCCCTGGTCACCGCCATCAGCACGGTGGCCGTCTCCTCCGAGGAGAGCGTCACCCGCGACATCAGGCGGGACCTGCGGGCGGACCTGGTGGCCATGGGTGAGGCCGGTTCGGCCAACTCGGCGGCCATCGACCCGGCCGCGCTCACCCGGATCGCCCGGGAGCCGGGGGTCGGCAACGTCGCCGCCGCGGCGATGGACTCGGCCACGGTCGGCAAGGACACCCAGTCGGTCGCCTCCTGGCAGGACTGGTCCAAGGCGCGCGAGGTGCTCGGTCTGAAGGGCGCCGGCGGCAGCGTGGACACCCTGGCTGCGGGCACCGTGGTGATGAACGAGAGCACCGCCGGCAACCGCGGGCTGAAGGTCGGCGACAGCGTCCGCGTCCAGTTGCAGCGCGGCGAGGCCCGCACCTACCGGGTGGCCGGCCTGTTCGCCGACTCCGCGCTCGCCAACGGGGTCGTCGTCCCGTGGGCCGACGCACAGGCCGGGTTCCGCTCCAAGCAGCCCTCGCAGGCCTACTTCCAGCTGGCGAAGGGGGCCGACACGGCACAGGTGCGCTCCCGGATCGAGTCCCTGCTGAAGGACAGCCCGGAGGTGACCGTGCAGACCCGCGACGAGGTGATCGACAAGTTCAGCGGCGGGTTCGCCATGATGCTCGCCGTCGTCCAGGCGCTGCTGGCCGTGGCCATGCTGATCGCCGTGCTCGGCATCGTCAACACGCTGGCCCTGTCGATCCTGGAGCGCACCCGGGAGATGGGCGCCCTGCGCGCCATCGGTCTCAGCCGCGGTCAGACGGTGCGCATGATCATGACCGAGTCGGTGGTGATCTCGCTGTTCGGCGCGGTGCTCGGTCTCGTGGTGGGCGCGGTGCTCGGGCTCGCGGTGGCCCACGGGATGAAGGACCAGGGCGTCACCCGTCTCTCCCTGCCCTGGGGCCAGATGCTCGCCTACCTGATCGGTGCGGCGGTCGTCGGCGTCATCGCCTCGCTCGCCCCCGCCCGGCGCGGCGCCCGGCTGAACGTGCTCGCGGCCATCAGCCAGGGCTGACCGGTCAGGACAGGGCGGCAGCCGGACCGGCTGACGACCCGGAAGGCGCCCCCGGAATCCCTCCGGAGGCGCCTTTCGGACGTGCCGGGCGTGCCGGTCGGCACGCCTTGCAGCTTCCTGCACCTTCCATTGCCCCTGGCATTTCCTCTGGGCTGGTATGGAACCGCCTCTCAACAGTTCCGGCGCCTGAGCGCGGGAGGCAGTTGGATCCGCTTGTGTTCCACCGGAGAGACAGGGGGAGTGATGCACGAGCGTGAGTTCCGTGCCTTTGTGTCCGTTGCCGAGGTCGGTCGCATGGATCAGGCCGCAAGAGTGCTTGGATATTCGCAGCCGGCCATCAGTTATCAGATCAAGTGTCTGGAGCAGGTGCTGGGGATCAAACTCTTCACCCGTGATTCCACCGGGGCGAGACTCACCCGGGAGGGCCGCATGATACTGCCCTCCGCCCGAGCCGTACTCGCCCTGATCGACAGCATGAAGGACGTCTGTGCGCCGTCCTGACCCGGCGGTTCCGGCCCGGCCGCCCGCGGGGCCGGAACCGCCGGGAACGGCTGGCCGGGCTCCTCACTCCATCAGGCCGTTGCCCCACACCCAGGCGGCGATGCCGACGCGGTTGCGGGCGTCCAGCTTGCGCTGCACGTTGGCGATGTGCGTCTTCGCCGTACCGGCGGAGATGAACAACTGCGCCCCGATCTCGGCGTTGGTCAGCCCCTTGGCGACCAGCCGCGCGATCTCGGTCTCACGCTCCGTCAGCGCGTCCGCCGGCTGCGCGGGCCGGGGCCGCGCGGCTTCCTGCGCGTGCCGCAGCAGGCTGACCGTGAGCGACGGGCTGATCAGGGTGTCGCCGGCCATCGCGGCCCGGACCGCCTCCACCAGCAGCGCGGGCCCCGACCGCTTCAGCAGGAAGCCGCAGGCGCCGTTGTGCAGCGCGGTGTGGACGTACTCGTCGAGCCCGAACGTCGTCACCACCACCACGCGCACCGGGTCCACGGCCTCCGGTCCGGCGAGCCGCCGGGTCACCTCCAGACCGTCCATGCGCGGCATGCGGATGTCGGCGAGCAGCACGTCGGGTCTGAGCGCCTGAGCCAGTTCGACGGCCTGCCGGCCGTCCGATGCCTCGCCCACGACCTCCATGTCCGGCTGGGAGTCCAGGATCAGCCGGAATCCGATGCGCACGGACTCCTGGTCGTCGGCGAGAAGTATGCGAATGGTCACGAAGAGCACGGTAGTTGGCCGGTCAGCGGGTCGGCCACCGGGACCGTATTCAAAGATTCTCTGCGGACTTCGGTGCGGATTCGGCCGCTGACAGCATCGGGAACGGTCGCTGTGCCGGTGCCGCCGTGCGCTGCGTTCTCCCCCTCTCTTTCCCTCGCGATTCCCCATCTTTGGAGTGGTGACTGGGCATGGCTCGCACCAGAAGACCCGGATGGACCGCCGCGGCCGCGGCGACGGTTCTTTCCTTCACGCTGCTGGGCGCGGTGCGCCCGGCGGTCACCGAGGCCGCGGCGCAGGGCGACGCGACGCGGGTGCCGTACCTGGCCGCTCCGGCGGGCGCGCCCACCTCGGCTGGCTGGCCGCAGGGCCGGTTCGACTCCGCCACCGGCCACGCCACCGGTCCCGCGGTCGTGGCGGCCGCGCCCGCCGGCGGGGCGACCCTCACCACCGTCCGGCCCTGGCTCCGCGCCACGGCCCGGCACGGCGCGGCCGCCTACGAGTTCGTCCTGTCCACCGGCGACGCCCCGCGCACCGGCCAGGTCACCTCGTCGGGCTGGATCACGGCTGCCCGATGGCAGGTTCCTGCCGGACTTCTCAAGGACGGCGGCCACTACACCTGGACGGTGCGCGTCAAGGACCGCACCGGCCGGGTCGGTCGGGACGCGGCGGCGCGCTCCTTCGCCGTCGACCAGCGGCTGGGCGCCCAGCAGGCCGACGGCCCGGTCCCCACGGACACCCTCGGCCCGGTCACCGTCAACCTCGCCACCGGCAACGTCACCGCCTCCGTCAACACCCCGCAGGTCTCGACCGGTTCGGGGACGCTGGGAGCCACCTTCCGGTACGACGCGCAGGCCGCCAGCACGGTGTCCGGGCTGACCGGCTCGTACTACGCGGGCGACTCCGCCACCGGCATCGGCGACAAGGAGAAGGCCGCCGCCGTCCGCACCGACGCCCGCGTCGACTTCCACTGGGGCGACCAGGCGCCGTATCCGCAGGCCGACCGCGACGCCGCCTTCCGGGTGCGCTGGACGGGCCGGCTCGCCGTGCCCGCCGACGGCCTCTACCGCTTCGGCGGCAGCCATGACGGCGGGCTGCGCGTACGGATCGACGGCCGCACGGTGCTGGACGACTGGACGGGCGCGAAGGCCGGCGACGGCCCCGCGTACGGCACCGCGGTACGGCTCCGGGCAGGGCGGACCCACACCGTCGCCGTCGACTACCGCCGCACCGGCAAGGGCGGGCAGGTCACGCTGTGGGCGGCCGGCGCCGGTCACACCGTCCCCGTCCCCGCCTCCTGGCTGCAGCCGTCGGGCGCCGTGCTGCCGCCCGGCTGGAGCGTGACCCCGGCCGCGACGGGCCCGGACACCGCGGCCGCCGCCAACGCGCCCACTACCGCGGCCGCCGCCCCGGCCACCGGGCGGGGCACGGCCACCGCCGCCTCGGGGCAGGGCGCGGCCACCCCGGCTCCCGGGCAGGGCCCGGCCGCCGCCTCCGCTTCCGGCGGCTCCTCCCGCGCCGCGGCCCGCCCCGAGGGCGCCCGCGAGCAGCGCGGCCACGCCGGGCGCCGCACCGCCGCCGCGACCGCGGAGGGCCAGACCGCGGGCGTCGCCGCGGCCGAGGACGAGGGCCTGGCCTTCGTTTATGCGGGCGACGAGCAGTGCGCCGACCGCCAGGCGCCCGCCGGCTACGTGTGCGCCGTGCGGGTGCCGGGCGCCGGCGTGACACAGCTGCACTACCGCGACGGCAAGCTGGTCCGCTTCGTCAGCCCGGGCGCAGAGACCACCGACTTCGGCTACGCGGCCGACCACCGGCTCACCGCGGTGCGGCCCCCGCTGGTCATGGACTGGATCGCGGCCGTCACCGGCCGCGACACCGCCGCCGCCCAGTACCGTGTCGACTACCGGGGCGACAGCGCCACGGCCGCCCGCGTCACCGGCCCCGACCCGGCGGGCGCCGACGCTGCCTCCTCGCTGCGCCCCGAGCACTCCTACACCGTGACCGCCGGGGAGACGCGGCTGCGCGTGGCCGGCGCCGACGCCCCGCAGGGCTGGACCCGCAAGGTCGCCTTCGACGGCGCCGGACGGCTCGCCGCCGACACCGACGGGACCGGCCGCACCACGCGCTTCACCTGGACGGAGTCCGGCCAGCCGTTGACGCGGACCGACCCGGCCGGGCGGCTGACGACGACCGTCTACGACGGGTCCGGCATGCCGACGGGGTCGTACGGCCCGGGCCCGGCCGACTGCTTCGGCGCCGACCTGCGCCCGATCGCCCCCGCCCCCCGGGGCTGCGCCCGGGTCCCCGCCCGGACCACCTCGTACGGGCCCACCGGCATCACCACCGTGCGCGCCGACTCCGACGGCGTGCCGGCCCTGACGACCCGCACCGACCTGAACGAACTGGGGCTGCCCGCCGATGTGGTGACCGACCCCGACGGTCTCGCCCTGACCACCGCCTACTCCTTCGACGAGGCGTTCCGCCCGGTCGCCGAGACCAGTCCGGCGGGCACCCGCAAGACCTACGGCTACTACGGGGCCGGCGAGAGCGCCGACAACCCCTGTACCGCGACGAGCGACCCGGCGCCCCAGCGCGGTCTGCCGAAGTCCGTGGCGCTGCCCGCCGGGGCCGACGGCTCGGCGCGCGTCGAGAAGTACGTCTACAACGCGCGCGGCCTGCCCGCCGCCGTGAACTTCGGCGGGCCCGACTGGACCTGCGTCCGCTACGACGCCCGCGGCCGCATCTCCAGCATGTCCATGCCGGGCAACGCGAGCCTGCCCGCGTGGACCGTCACCTACGACAGCGCCTACGGCGGCGACCCGCTGACCCTGCGGGCGAGCCAGCACGACCACTCCATGACGAGCACCGTCGACCTGCTGGGCCGCACCGTGAGCTACACCGACGGCCAGGGCACCCGCACCCGCACGAGCTACGACCGGGCGGGCCGGGCCGTGCTGCAGCGGGTGAGCCCGCCCTCCTCCGCCGACGCCCCGCAGGTCCAGCAGACCCGCTACGACGCCGCCGGCCGGGTCCTGGACGTCGTCCTCGACGGGCGCCGGCTGGCCTCGGCCGCGTACGACGACGCCGGCGCGCTCGAGGACGTGCGCTACGCCAACGGCACCCGGC
Organism: Streptomyces sp. NPDC093260; assembly: GCF_040683715.1. Lineage (NCBI taxonomy): Bacteria > Bacillati > Actinomycetota > Actinomycetes > Kitasatosporales > Streptomycetaceae > Streptomyces > Streptomyces sp. NPDC093260. The sequence goes on along the minus strand of NZ_JBFBEK010000042.1, from coordinate 43,435 downwards.
TCGTCGTGCGGCGCGACCCGGCGGGCCGGATCACCGACGAGGACTGGACCCTCGCCGACGGCACGGTGCAGTCCGCCCGTGTGACGCGCTCGCGGTCGGGCACCGTCGTCGACGAGTCCGTGGCCGGCGTGGACGCCCGCCCGGACGGCCCGGACTTCGAGTACGACGCGGCCGGCCGGCTGGTGCACGCCTTCGTCACCGGCCACGAGTACGTCCGCGACTTCACCACCGACCGGCCGGCCGGCTGCCCGGCCGGCACGCGTCCCGGCGCCGGCGCGAACGGCGACGTGATCCGGCTGACGGACCGCACCGCCAAGGGCGCCACGGTCACCGGCTACTGCTACGACGCCGCCGACCGGCTGCTGGCGACCACGGGCGACCACCCCCTCACCGGCGCCTCGTACGCCCTCAACGGCCACCTCACCGGCTACGAGCAGGACGGGCTGCGGGTGACCCAGCGCCAGGACGCCGTCGAGCGCTACCTCGGCTCCGCCGTCACCGGCCCCGACGCCGCCGACGTGCGCTACACCAAGGACATCGCCGACCACCTCATGGCCCGCACGGCGACCACCGCCCACGGCGCCGAGACCGTCCTGTACGGCCACACCGACATGACCGAGGCGAGCCCCGACCTCGTGCTCGACGCCGGCAAGCGGCTGCTGGCCAGGGTGGTCGGGCTGCCCGGCGGCGTGGTGCTCACCGTCGACGCCCACGCCAAGGGCGCGGCCCGCACCACCTGGAGCCACCCGACGGTCCGCGGCGACATCTTCCTCGTCACCGGCGACGACGGCCGCCAGCGCGGCGACCACTACCAGTACGGCCTGTACGGCGAGCCGCTCAGGGCCGACGGAGCCGTCGACCCGCGGCACGTGCCCGACAACCTGCCCGGCGACTTCGACTACGGCTGGCTCGGCCGCTACCAGGTCGGCACCGAGCACCAGGGCGCCCTCTACAGCGTCGTGCTCGACACCCGGGTCCTGAACCCCGCCTTCGGACGGTTCTCCGCCCCCGTGTCCGCGGGCCCCTTCCTCAACCCCTACGAGTACGCGGCCGGCGACCCGGTCAACCACACGAGCACCGACGGCTACAGCCTGGACGTGGAGAAGGACTGATGACGACGCCATTCACCGACGCCGACACCGAGCTGACCGAGCACAACGGCACCCACCTGCTCCGGGTCGCACCGAACACCGCGGACCACCGCGCCTGGTTCTCCGCGAACGCCCAGGCGCTGCGCTCGGCGATGTACGAGCACGCCGCCGTCATGGTCAAGGCGAGCGGCCTCGCCGACGAGGCCGAACTCGCCCCGATCGCCGAGGAGATCGGCGGCCGCACCCTGGAGTACAACGAGCGCTCCACCCCGCGCAGCCGGGTCACCGGGAAGGTCTACACCTCCACGGAGTACCCGCAGGACCAGACGATCGCGCAGCACAACGAGAGCGCCTACTCCCAGAACTGGCCGCACAACGTCTTCTTCTTCTGCGCGCGCGCCGCCGAGACCGGCGGGGAGACGCCGGTCGCCGACAGCGCGGCCGTGCTCCGGGCGCTCCCTGCCGACCTGGTGCGCCGGTTCGAGGACAGGGGCGGCGTGCTGTACACCCGTACCTACCGCACCGGCATGGGCCTGTCCTGGCAGGAGGGCTTCCAGAGCGACGACAAGGGCTACGTGGAGAGCTACTGCGCCGACCACGGCATCGAGACCGCGTGGGACGGCGACGTGCTGCGCACCCGGCAGCAGCGCCCCGCGGTCGCCGTGCACCCGGTCACCGGCCGCAAGGTGTGGTTCAACCAGGCGCACCTGTTCCACGTGCACGCGCTGCCCGAGGCGGTGCGCGAGGGGCTGCTGGAGATCTGCGGTGAGGACGGGCTGCCCCGCAACGCGTACTACGGCGACGGCACGCCCATCACCGCCGACGAGATCGCGACCATCCGCGGCGTCTACGACGACAGGACGCTCGCCGAGCCGTGGCGCACCGGGGACGTGCTGATGATCGACAACATCCTCACCTCGCACGGCCGGCGACCCTTCACCGGCGAGCGCAAGGTCGTGGTGGCCATGACGCAGCGCGAGGCGGCATGACCGCCGCACCGCCCGCCGCACCGCCCGACGTCGATCTCACCGACCCGAGCACCTTCCTCGCCGGCCGGGACGAACTGACCGCGCTGTGGCGCTCGTTCCGCACCGGTCACCCCGTCCACTGGCACCCGGTGCAGGGCCGCGCGGTGCCCGGGTTCTGGGTGCTCTCCCGCTACCGCGACGTGCTGGAGGTGTACCGGGACAACAAACGGTTCACCTCCGAGCGGGGCAACGTCCTCGCCACCCTCCTGGAGGGCGGCGACTCGGCCGCCGGGCGCATGCTGGCCGTCACCGACGGCCGGCGCCACCGGGAACTGCGCAACGTGCTGCTCAAGGCGTTCGCGCCGCGCGTGCTGGAACCCGTCGTCGACGGGGTACGCCGGCGGGCGGACCGGCTGGTGCGCGAGGCGGTGGCCCGCGGCGACTGCGACTTCGCGCAGGACGTCGCCGAGCACATCCCGATGGCCACCGTCGCCGATCTGCTCGGCGTGCCCGCCGCCGACCGGGACTACCTGCTCTCCCTCACCAAACAGGCCCTCAGCTCCGAGGAGGAGGGCCAGGCGGAGGAGGAGGCGCTCGTCGCCCGCAACGAACTGCTGCTCTACTTCAGCGATCTGGCGGCCGAGCGGCGCGACGACCCGCGCGACGACGTGGTGAGCGTGCTGGCCGCCGCCACGATCGACGGCGAGCCGCTCACCGAGCAGGAGATCGTCTTCAACTGCTACAGCGTCATCATCGGCGGCGACGAGACCAGCCGGCTCTCCATGATCGGCGCGATGGACGAGCTGATCCGCCACCCCGCGCAATGGCAGCGGCTCAAGGACGGCGACGTCACGGTGGAGAGCGCCGTCGAGGAGGTGCTGCGCTGGGTCACCCCCGCCATGCACTTCGGCCGCCGCGCCCTGACCGACGTGGAGATCGGCGGCCGGACGGTCCGCGCCGGCGACGTGGTCACGCTCTGGAACGTCTCCGCCAACCACGACGAGGAGGTCTTCGACACCCCCGAGGTCTTCGACCTGGGCCGCACGTCGAACAAGCACGTGTCGTTCGGCTACGGGCCGCACTTCTGCCTCGGCGCCTACCTGGGCCGCGCGGAGATCAACGGCCTGCTGACCGCGCTGCGCACCCATGTGGCCGAGGCGGCGCCGGCCGCCCCGGCCCGGCCCATCCACTCCAACTTCCTGCACGGGTACAGCTCACTGCCCGTCTCCCTGCGCCCGGAACGGTAGGACCCCCGACCACCGGCCGAGCGCCCCGGGCGCCCCGTCCCGCTTCCCGCGGACGGGGCGTTCGGCTTTCGCGACGACGTGAACTCGACGACGTGGAAAGGGGCGCGCGCACGGCCGGCCGGGCCGGCTGTACAGCGCGATGAGCATTCTTCGATATGGCACCTCGGGCGCATCGAAGTTTTCCATGAGTCCGCGGGCCTGCGGAATTTCATTCGTAGTGTGGGCCGGGTCGCCACAACCGCCCCTGCCGGCGAGCGTTTTTCCTCGGGTCTCGACGCATCTACCCCTCGGAGTGAATGGCCATGGCCGATCGGAATGGACTTCAACTGCCGCTGACGGCCGCTCAGTACGGAATGTGGCTGGCGCAGCAGGTGAATCCGGAAAACCCGATGTACAGCATCGCCGAGTGCGTGGAGATACCGGGCGGCGTCGACACGGCACTCTTCGAGGACGCGCTGCGCCGGACCGTCGCGGAGACCGAGGCGCTGCGCGTGCGGCTGCACGCCGGCCCCGAAGGCCCGGTGCAGTCCGTGGCCGACGACCTCGACTGGCGGCTGGACACACCCGACGTCAGCGGCGCCGCCGACCCGGTCGCCGCCGCCGAGGAGTGGATGCTCGAGCGGGTGAAGGCCCCGGTGGACCTGGCGGGCGGGCCGCTGTTCACCTTCGGCCTGATCAAGCTGGCCGACGACCGGCACACCTGGTTCAGCCGGGTCCACCACACCCTCGTGGACGGATACAGCTGGTCGCTGATCGTCTCCCGTGTCGCCGCCGTGTACTCCGCGCTCGTGGCCGGACAGGAACCGGCGCCCTCCCGGTTCGGCACACTGCGCGAACTGGTCGACCTGGACACCGCCTACCGGGCCTCCCCGCAGTTCACCGAGGACGCCGCCTACTGGAACGAACGCCTGGCCTCGGCCGCCGCACCGGCCGCCCTGGCCGGACGGCCCGTCCGCGTCCCCGTCGACCACGTCCGCCACACCGGCGCCGTCGCCCCCGAGCGCGCCGAGGCGCTGCGCGCCCTGGCCCGGGAGACCCGGGCGAGCTGGCCGGCCGTGGTGGTCGCCGGCCTCGCCGCCTACCTGGGCCGCCTCACCGGCGCCGACGACGTGGTGCTCGGTCTGGCCGCCGCGGCCCGTCCCGTCCCGGCCGCCCGCCGCACCCCCGGCATGGTCTCCAACGCCCTGCCGCTGCGGGTCCGCCTGACCCCCGGCCTCACCGTCGCCCAAACGGTGCGCTCCGTCAGCGACGGCATCCACCAGGCGCTGCGCCACCAGCGTTACCGCTACGAGGACATCCACCGCGACCTCGGCCTGGTCGGCGACCGCAAGCGGCTGTGGGGCCCCGAGGTCAACCTCCTCATGTACGGCGAGCCGCTGGTCTTCGCCGGCCGCGAGGCGACCGTACGGGGCTTCTCGGTCGGGCCGGAGGAGGACCTGTCCGTCGTGGTCGACAACCGGAGCCCGGACGCGGGCTTCCTGCTCGACCTCCACGCCAACGCCGACCTCTACACCGAGGAGTCCCTCGCCGGTCACCGCGAGGCGCTGACCGCGTTCCTCGCCGCCCTGGCCGACGCGGCCCCCGACACCCCGCTGGAGGCCGTCCCGCTCACCGCACCGGCCGGCTGGTCACCGCCCGCGGAGCCGGCCGCGCCCGAGCCCGTACGCGAGCGCGCCGCCCACCGCGCCCCGCGGACCGCGCGGGAGCGGACCCTGTGCGCGCTGGTCGCCGAGGTCCTGAAGGCCGACCGGGTCGGCGTCGACGACAACTTCTTCGAGCTGGGCGGCCACTCGCTGACCGCGATCCGCCTGCTCAGCCGCATCCGCGACGAGTTCGGCGCCGAACTGCCCGTCCGTACCGTCTTCGAGGCGCCGACGGTCACCGCGCTCGCCGCCCGGCTGGACGAGGCCGAGGACAGCCACCGCCCGGTGACGCCCGCCCCCCGCCCCGCCGAACTCCCCCTCTCCCTCACCCAGCAGGGACTCTGGCTGGTCAACCGGGTCCACGGACCGAGCGGCGCCTACAACATGGGCCTCGCGCTCCGGCTCACCGGCCGCCTCGACCGGGCCGCCCTGGCGGCGGCGCTGGACGACGTCCTCGCCCGGCACGAGAGCCTGCGCACGGTCTTCCCGGAGACCGACGGGCGCCCCCGCCAGCACATCCTGACGGCCGCCGAGGCCGCCGCCCGCGCGGTGCTCGTGGAGCGGCCCGCCGACGAGGCGACACTCGGCGCCACCGTCGCCGAGGTGGTCGCCGAGGGCTTCGACCTCACCACCCAGCTCGCCGTGCGCCCCCGGCTGCTGGTGCTGGGTGAGGAGGACCACGTCCTCCTCGTCGTCCTGCACCACATCGTGGCGGACGGCCTTTCGCTGGCGCCCCTCGCCCGCGACCTCGGCCTCGCCTACACCGCCCGCGCGCAGGGCCGCCCGCCCGCCTTCGCACCGCTGCCGCTCCAGTACGCCGACCACACCCTGGGACAGCAGGCGGCCCTCGGCGCCGAGGACGACCCGGACAGCCCGCTGGGCCGCCAGCTCGCCTACTGGAAGGGGGCGCTGGCCGGGCTGCCCGAGGAACTTGACCTGCCGCTGGACCGGCCCCGGCCCGGCGAACCCAGCGGGCGCGGCGACATCGTCCGCTTCGAGATCGGCCCCGATCTGCACCGGCGCCTGATCGAACTCGGCCGGACCCACCGGGCCAGCCTGTTCATGGTGCTGCAGAGCGCGGTCGCCGTGCTGCTGAGCAAGCTCGGCGCGGGCGAGGACATCCCTCTGGGCAGTGCCGTCGCCGGTCGCGGCGACGCCCGGCTGGACGACCTGATCGGCTGCTTCGTCAACACCGTCGTGTTCCGCAACGACGTCTCCGGCAGCCCCACCGTCGCCGGACTCCTGGACCGGACCCGGGAGATGGCGCTGTCCGCGCAGGCCCACCAGGACGTCCCCTTCGAGCGGCTGGTGGAGGCGCTCAACCCCGAGCGCACGCTCGCCCGCAACCCGCTGTTCCAGGTCATGATGGACGTGCAGACCCCGGCCGAGTCCACCCTGGAGCTGCCCGGCCTGCTGACCACGCCCCAGCAGGTCGACCCCGGCGTCACCAAGATCGACCTGCTCTTCGGCCTGGACGAGCGCTCGGCCGGTCACGAGGCGCCGGCCGGCATCTCGGGCCGGCTGGAGTACAGCACCGATCTCTTCGACCGGGCCACCGTCGAGGCGATGAGCACGCGGCTGCTGCGCGTGCTGGAGGCGTTCACGGCCGATCCCGGGCGCGGCATCGACGCCATCGACATCCTCTCGGAGGGCGAACGCGCGCTGGTGCTGGACCGGTTCGGCGCCGGCCCGGCCCTGCGCCCCGAGGCGCTGCTGCCCGCGCTGTTCGAGCGGCAGGCCGCGCGCACCCCGCAGGCCGAGGCGCTGCGCGACGGGGACCGGGTGCTGACGTACGCGGAACTCAACACGCGCGCCAACCGGCTGGCGCACGCCCTGATCGCCGCGGGCGCCGCGCCCGAACAGCGGGTCGCGGTGCTGCTGCCCCGCTCGGCCGACCTGGTGACCGCCCTCCTGGCGGTCGCCAAGTCCGGCGCCGCCTACGTCCCCGTGGACCCGGAGTACCCCGCCGGCCGGATCGCCTACATGCTGGAGGACGCCGGGCCCGCGCTGGTCCTCGCCGACGCGCGCACCCGGGCCGCCGTACCGGCCGGGACACCGGTCCTCGACCCGGCGGCGGAGCACCCGGGCCCCGGGACCGACCCGACCGACGCCGACCGGAGGCGGCCGCTGACCGAGGCGCACCCGGCCTACGTCATCTACACCTCCGGCTCCACCGGCCGGCCCAAGGGCGTCGTGGTGGAGCACCGCTCGGTCGCCGGCTACCTCCAGTACGCCCGCGAGCACTACCCCTCCGTCGCCGACGGCACCCTGCTGCACTCCCCGGTCTCCTTCGACCTGACCGTCACCTCGCTGTACGCCCCGCTGATCAGTGGCGGCACGGTGCGCGTCACCGCGCTCGAAGGCCCCGCCACCGGCGCCCCGCGGCCCGCCTTCCTCAAGGCGACCCCCGCCCACCTGGCCCTGCTCGGCGTGCTCCCCGAGGAGCTGTCGCCCCGCCGGGAACTGGTCGTGGGCGGCGAGATGCTCCTCGGCGAGGCCGTGGCCGAACTGCGCCGGCACCGCCCGGGCATCACGGTCGTCAACGAGTACGGGCCCACCGAGGCCACCGTCGGCTGCGTGGGGTACCGGCTGGAGCCGGACGAGGAGACACCGGCCGGCCCGGTGCCGATCGGCCGCCCCATGGCGAACTCCTCGATCCGGGTCCTGGACCGGTCGCTCAACCCGGTGCCGCCCCGGGTGCCCGGCGAGATCTACATCGGCGGCGGCCAGCTCGCCCGCGGCTACCTGGGCCGGCCGGCCCTCACCGCCGGGCGGTTCGTCGCCGACCCGTACGGCCCGGCGGGCGCGCGCATGTACCGTACGGGCGACGTGGGCCGCTGGCGCGCCGACGGCGAGCTGGAGTACCTGGGCCGCGTGGACGACCAGGTCAAGCTGAACGGCTTCCGCATCGAGCTCGGCGAGATCGAGGCCGTCCTGGCCCGCCATCCGCGGGTGGCGCACGCGGCCGCCGCGGTGCGCGAGGACGTCCCCGGACAGCGCCGGCTCGTCGGCTACGTCGTGGCCGCGGCGGGGGAGCGCGCGGTACCCGAGGACGTGCTCGCGCACGCCGCCGGACTGCTGCCCGCCTACATGACGCCGGCCGCGGTCGTCGTCCTCGGCGAACTGCCGCTCACCCCCAACGGCAAGCTGGACCGAAGGGCCCTGCCGGCGCCGGAACGCGCCGTGGCCGACGCCGGCGGGCGCGCCCCGCGCACGCCGACGGAGAAGGTCCTCGCCGACCTCTTCGCCGAGGTGCTCGGACGCGACAGCGTGGGCCCGGATGCCGGCTTCTTCGAACTGGGCGGCGACAGCATCGTCTCCATCCAGCTGGTGGCCCGCGCCCGCCGCAGGGGACTGGCGCTCACCCCCAAGGACGTCTTCGAGCTGAAGACGGTGGCGGCCCTGGCCGCCCGGCTGGACGAGACGGCCCCGCCGGTCCGGGCCGACGACACACCGCCGACCGGCCCGCTGCCCGCGACGCCGATCATGCGCTGGCTGGAGGAGCGCGGCGGTCCCCTCGACGCCTTCCACCAGACGATGCTCGTCCAGGTTCCGCCCGGACTCGGCGAGCAGCCGCTGACGGCCGCGCTCCAGGCGGTGCTCGACCGGCACGACGCGTTGCGCGTCAGCCGCCGCGAAGGCGCCGGCGGCCGGCCGGCCTACGAGATCCTCGCCCCCGGCGCCGTCGCGGCGGCCGCCCTGGTGCGCCGGACGGACGTCGCCGGACAGGACCCCGCCGCCCTGCGCGCCACGCTCGACCGGGAGGCCCGCACGGCCTGGTCCCGGCTCGACCCGGCCGCCGGGACCCTGGTCCAGCTGGTCTGGTTCGACGCCGGGCCGGACGCACCCGGCCGCCTGCTGTTCGCCGCGCACCACCTCGTCGTGGACGGGGTCTCCTGGGGCGTCCTGCTGCCCGACCTGCACGCCGCGTGGGAGGCCGCCGCCGCCGGGAAGACACCCGAACTCGCCCCGGTCGGCACACCGTTGCGCAGCTGGGCGCGGCTGCTCGGCGAGCAGGCGGCCGAACGGGCCGACGAGGAACCGCTGTGGACGCGCATGCTGACGCGGCCCGCGCCGGCCCTGACCGACCGGCCCCTCGACCCGGCCCGCGACACCGCCTTCGCCGCCCGGCACCTCACCCGGTCCCTGCACGCCGACGAGACCGCCGCCCTCCTGGGACCGGCCGCCGCGGCCCTGAAGGCGGGCGTGCACGAGGTGCTGATCGCCGCGCTCGCCGTGGCGCTCGACCACTGGCACCGCAGGCGGCGCCGTGACCGGGACGGCGGCGTCCTGATCGACGTGGAGGGCCACGGCCGGCAGGAGATCGCCGAAGGGATCGACCTGTCCCGCACCGTCGGCTGGTTCACCACTCTGCGCCCGGCCCGCCTCGACCCCGAGGTCACCGACTGGGAGGACCTGTGGGCGGGCGGCCCCGCGGCCGGCCGGGCGCTGCGCGCGGTCAAGGAGCAGTTCCGCGCCGTGCCCGACGAGGGCATCGGGTACGGGCTGCTGCGCTACCTCGACCCGGCCGCCGGACCCCGGCTCGCCGCCCTCGCCGCCTCCCCGGTCCTCTTCAACTACCTGGGCCGCGTGACCGCCTCCGGCGGCGCCTGGGAGACCGCGCCCGAGATCGACCTGGTCTTGACCGACGGGGCGGACCTGCCGCTGTCCCACGTGCTGGAGATCAACGCACTGGTCCAGGACGGCCCCGGAGGACCGCGCCTGACCGCCCGCTGGACCTACCCGGGACGGCTCCTTTCCGAAGCCGAGGTCCGCGAGCTCGCGGACGCCTGGTTCCGCGCCGTACGCGCGCTGCTGCATCACGCCGAGCGTCCCGACGCCGGCGGCCACACTCCGTCGGACCTGGCGCTGGTGGAGCTTTCCCAAGACGAGATCGACGGCCTCGAAGCCGAGTGGAGGACGCTGCAATGACGAAGACGGGTCCCGAGGACATCCTTCCGCTGTCCCCGCTCCAGGAGGGACTTCTCTTCCACGCCCTGTACGACGAGGCCGGCGAGGACGTCTACACGGTGCAGGTGGTCCTCGACCTCGGGGGCGACCTGGACTCCGCCGCCCTCAGGACGGCCGCACAGGCGCTGCTGGACCGCCACGCCAACCTCCGGGTCGGCTTCCTGCACCCCAAGCAGAGCCGCCCTGTGCAGGTCGTCGCCCGGCACGTGGAGCTGCCCTGGTCCGAGACCGACCTGAGGACGCTCGGGGCGCGGGAGACCGAGACGCGGCTGGGCGAGCTGCAGGCCGAGGAGAAGGCGCACGTCTTCGACCTGGCCCGGCCCCCGCTGATGCGCTACCGGCTGGTGCGGCTGGCCGACGACGCGTACCGGCTGCTCATCACCTTCCACCACATCCTGCTCGACGGCTGGTCCACCTCCGTGCTGCTCGGCGAACTCCTCCAGGCCTACTCCGCCGGGGGCGACGCCGCCGGGCTGCCGCCGGTGACGCCGTTCCGCGACCACCTGGCCCACCTCTCCCGCCAGGACCACGAGGCCTCCGAGGAGGCCTGGCGGCAGGCGCTGGCCGGGATCGACGCGCCCACCCGCCTGGTGCCCGCCGACCCCACCCGCGAGGTGGTCCACCCCGAGCAGTACGCGCTGGAGCTGTCCGAGGCGGCGACCGAGGCGCTGTCGGCCCGGCTGCGCGCCCACGACCTGACCTTCTCCACCGCCGTGCACGGCTCCTGGGCGCTGCTGCTGTCCGTGCTCACCGGCCGTGACGACGTGGTCTTCGGCACCGTCGTCTCCGGCCGGCCGCCGGAGGTCCCCGGCGTCGAGCGCATGGTCGGCATGCTCATCAACACCCTGCCGGTGCGCGTCCGGCTGGCCGGCGGCGACTCGCTGCACACCGTGCTGGCCCGGCTGCAGGGCGAGCACCTGCGGATGACGGACCATCAGTTCACCGGCATGCGCGACATCCACCGCCTCTCCGGCCACCCCGAACTCTTCGACACCTACGTCGCCTTCGAGAACTTCCCGTTCGACCTGCGGGCGCTGCGCGACCTCGCGGGCGGCCTGTCCATCGACGGGTTCGACGTCCTCGACGCCAACCACTACCCGCTCTGCCTGGTGTCCCACGTGCACGAGGGCCGGCTCAGGCTGCTGCTCAACTACCGCCCGGACCTGTTCGACCGTGAGCAGGTGGAGGTCATCGGCGGCCGCCTGGTGCGCATCCTGGAGACCCTGAGCGAGGACCCGGCGGCCACCGTCGCCGGGCTCGACCTGCTCGCCGACGACGAGCGCCGGCGGCTGACGGCCGACGCCCGCTCCGTCGAACAGGCCACCTTCTGCGAGCTGTTCGCCGCCCAGGCGGCCCGCACCCCCGGCAACGTCGCCGTGGAGTCGGCCGGCCTGTCCCTCACCTACGCGGAACTGGACGCGCGCGCCGACGCCCTCGCCGCACGCCTGGCCGGCGCGGGCGTCGGCCCGGAGCAGATCGTGGCCCTCGTCCTCGGCCGCAGCGCGGAGTCCGTGGTCGCCTCGCTCGCCGTGCTGAAGGCCGGCGCCGCCTACCTCCCGGTCGACCCGGACTACCCGGCCGAGCGCATCGCGTTCATGTTCGAGGACGCGCGTCCCGCTGCCGTGCTCACCACCGAGGCGTACCGCGCCGCCGTCCCGGGCCGGGCCGACGCCCCCGTCCTCCTCGTGGACCTCGGCCGGCCGCCCGCCGACGGCGGCGCCGCACCCGCCGGACCGGTCTCCGCGGCCTCGCCCGCCTACCTGATCTACACCTCGGGCTCGACCGGCGTGCCCAAGGGCGTCGTGGTCGCCCACACCGGGCTGGCCGCCTTCGCCGCGACCGAGCGCGAGCGCTTCGCCGTCGACGCCGCCAGCCGGGTCCTGCAGTTCTCCTCGCCGAGCTTCGACGCCTCGGTGCTCGAACTGTGCATGGCCCTGACCGCCGGCGCCACCCTCGTGGTTCCCGAACCCGGTCCGCTGGCCGGGGAACCGCTCGCCGAGCTGATCGCGGCTCGGAGCGTCACCCACGCGCTGATCCCCCCGGCCGCCCTGGCCAGCGTGCCCGCGGCCGGCCTGCCCGGCTTCTCCTGCCTGATCGTCGGCGGCGACGCCTGTCCGCCCGAACTCGTCGCGCGCTGGGCCCCCGGCCGCCGCATGGTCAACGCCTACGGCCCCACCGAGTCCACCGTCGCCGTGTCCATGAGCGACCCGCTGGAGGACACCGGGACCGTCCCCCCGATCGGCGCCCCCGTCCTCGGCACCCGCGTGCACGTCCTGGACGCGGCGCTGCGCCTGGTGCCCCCGGGCACCGAGGGCGAGCTGTACGTCTCCGGCGACGGGCTGGCCCGCGGCTATCTGCGCCGGCCCGGCCTGAGCGCCGCGCGCTTCGTCGCCAACCCCTTCGGCGCCCCCGGTGAGCGGATGTACCGCACCGGTGACGTCGTCCGGATGCGCGCCGACGGACAACTGGAGTTCGTCGGCCGCGCCGACGACCAGGTCAAGATCCGCGGCTTCCGCATCGAACTCGGCGAGATCGAGAGCGCCCTGGCCCGCCACCCGGAGGTGGACCGGGCGGCCGTGGCCGTCCACGCCACGCCGGAGGGCGTCCGTCGGCTCGTGGCCTACGTCGTGCCCGCCGGGCCCGGCGGCGTCGACGCCGAGGCCCTGCTCGCCGGCCTGGCCACCCGGCTGCCGGAGTACCTCGTCCCCTCGCTCGTCGTCACCCTCGACACCCTGCCGCTGACCGCCAACGGCAAGCTGGACCGCAAGGCCCTGCCCGCGCCCGAGCAGTCCGCGGACGCCGGCCGCGCCCCGGTCGGCGAGCGCGAGGAACTGCTGTGCCGGCTCTTCGCCGAGGTGCTCGGCGTGGACCGGGTCGCCGCCGACCGGAGCTTCTTCGAACTGGGCGGCGACAGCATCGGCTCGATCCAGCTGATCAGCCGCGCCCGCAAGGCGGGGCTGCGCTTCAGCCCGCGGGACGTCTTCACCCACCGCACCGTCGAGGCGCTGGCCGCCGTGGCCCAGGACGCCGCCGCGGCGCCCGCCCGCCGGGCCGCGCCCTCCGACGGCGTCGGCGGCGTCCCGCTCACCCCGATCATCCACTGGTTCCGCGAGCACAGCGGCCCGGCCGCCCGGTTCACCCAGGCCATGCCGCTGCCGACGCCCGCAGGCCTGGACACCGCCCGCGTCACCGCCGTCCTGCAGACCCTCCTCGACCACCACGACGCCCTGCGTCTGAAGCTCACCCGGATCGAGGACATCGACGAGTGGGCCCTGGAGATCACCCCGCCCGGCTCCGTCACCGCCGCCGGGGCGCTGCACCGCGTCGACGCCGCCGGTCTCGACGCCGCCGCCCTCGACGCGCTCGTGGAGCGGGAGTTCGCCGCCGCGCAGGACCGGCTCGCCCCCGAGGACGGCCGGATGGCGCAGGCCGTCTGGTTCGACGCCGGCGCCGACGCCCCCGGCCGGCTGCTGCTCGTCGTCCACCACCTGTCCGTGGACGGCGTCTCCTGGCGCATCCTGCTGCCCGACCTGTCCGCCGCGCTGGAAGCGGCCGCCCGCGGCGCCGCGTTCACCCCCGAACCGGTGGGCACCTCCTTCCGCCGCTGGGCCCGCCACCTGACCGCGGCGGCCGGCGAGCCCGCGCGCGTGCGCGAACTCCCGCTGTGGCGCTCCATCCTGTCCGGCCCCGACCCCCTGCTGACCCAGCGCCCGCTCGACGCGGCCACCGACACCCTCGCCACCGCCGGACACCTCACCCTGCGGCTGCCCGCCGAGATCACCGAACCGCTCCTCGGCCGGGTGCCGGCCGCCTTCAACGCGCGGATCAACGACGTCCTGCTGACCGCGCTGGCGCTCGCCGTCGCCGGCTGGCGCCGCGCGCGGGGCGGCGGTGAGGAGTCCTCCGTGCTGATCGGGCTGGAGGGCCACGGCCGCGAGGACATCCTCGACGGGGCCGACCTCTCGCGCACCGTCGGCTGGTTCACCAGCCTCTACCCGGTCCGGCTCGACCCCGGCGAGACCTCCCTCGGGCAGCTCGCCGAGGGCGGCCCGCAGGCGGCCGCCGCGCTGCGGGCCGTCAAGGAGCAGCTGCGGGCCATCCCGGACAACGGCATCGGCTTCGGTCTGCTGCGCCACCTCAACCCGCGCACCGCCGTCGCCCTGGCCCGCTTCGCCGAACCGCAGATCGGCTTCAACTACCTCGGCCGCATCGGCGGCGTCGGCGACGACGGCCGGGACGCCGGACTCGGCGGCGGAGCCGATCCCGCCACGCCGCTGCCGTACACCCTCACCGCCAACGCGGTCACCGAGACCCACCCCGACGGGCCCCGGCTGGCGGCCACCTGGACCTGGCCCGGCGCGCTGCTCACCGAGGAGGAGGTACGGCAGCTCGCCACCGCCTGGTTCGACGCCCTGCGCGCCCTGGTCGCCTGCGCCGAACTGCCCGGTACCGCCGCCGGACTCGTCCCTTCGGACCTGCCGTTGGTGGACCTCGCCCAGGCCGAGATCGACCGCCTGGGCCGGGCCCGGCCCGGCCTCACCGACGTCCTGCCGCTCTCCCCGCTCCAGGAGGGCCTGCTCTTCCACACCGAGTACGACCAGGAGGCCGAGGACGTCTACATCACCCGGCTGGCGCTGGACGTCCACGGCGACCTCGACACCGAGGCACTGCGCGCCGCCGTCGCCGGACTGCTCGTCCGGCACGCCAGCCTGCGCGCCTGCTTCCACCGCACCGCCGACGGCACCCCCGTCCAGCTGATCCCCGCGCAGGCCGAACTGCCCTGGCACGACGTCGACCTGAGCGCCCTGGACGAGGACGCGCGACGGGCCGAGCTGGACCGGCTGCTGGTCGCCGAGCGCTCCCGGCGCTTCGACCCCGAACGCCCGCCGCTCCTGCGCTTCACCCTCATCCGGCTCGGCGAGGACCGGTACCGGCTGCTGTTCGCCGCCCACCACCTGCTGCTGGACGGCTGGTCGGCACAGGTGCTCGCCGGCGAGCTGTTCGCACTGTACGGACAGCGCGGCGACGCCTCCGCCCTGCCGGCCGTCGCGCCCTACAAGGAGTACCTGGCCTGGCTCGCCGGCCAGGACCGCCCTGCCGCCGAGGCGGCCTGGAGCACGGCGCTCGCCGGCGTGGAGGAACCGACCCTCGTCGCCCCGCACGCCGCCGGGGGCGCGGCCGCGCTCCCCGGCCGGATCGCCGACGAACTGCCGGCCGGGCTGACCGCCGCGCTCACCGCGGCCGCCCGCGCCCACGGCCTGACCATGAACGCCGTGGTGCAGGGCGCCTGGGGACTGGTGCTCGCCCGCCTCACCGGCCGCGACGACGTGCTGTTCGGCGAGACGGTCTCCGGCCGGCCGCCGGAGCTGCCGGGCGTGGAGTCCATGGTCGGCCTGTTCAGCAACACGGTTCCGGTACGGGTCCGCGTCGACCCGGCCCTCTCCCTCGCCGACACCCTCGCCCGCGTCCAGGCCGGACGGGTGGACCTGCTGGCCCACCACTACCTCGGCCTGGCCGACCTCCAGCGGCTGACCGGCCTCGGCACCCTGTTCGACACGGCCGTCGTCTTCGAGAACTTCCCCGCGGAGGAGACCGGCGGACGGACCGTGCACGGCCTGACCCTGTCCGAGGTGGACACCAAGGGGGACAACCACTATCCGCTCGGCATGGTCGTCATGCACGACGAGCGGCGCACGGTCCTCAACTGGTACTACCGCGGCGACCTCCTGGACGAGGAACTGGTGCGCGGCGCCACCCGCGCACTGCGCTCGGTCCTGCGCACCTTCGCCGAGGCGCCCGCCACCCCGGTAGGCCGGCTGCCGATGGCGGACGAGGCGGAGACGCTGCGGCTGACCTCGGGCGCCGCCGGCGTCGCCGTGCCCGAGTCGGCGGCACTGGTCCACGAGCTGATCGAGGCCCAGGCCGCGCGCACCCCCGGCGCCGTGGCCCTCGCCGACGGCACGGCCGAACTGACCTACGCCGAGCTGGACGCCCGCGCCGACCGCCTCGCCCGCGTCCTCGTCGCCGACGGCGCGGGCCCCGAGGAACTCGTGGCCGTCGCCATGGAGCGCTCCGCCGAACTGGTCGTGACCCTGCTCGCGGTGCTGAAGTCCGGCGCCGCCTACGTGCCCCTGGACCCGGCCCACCCCGCCGAGCGCATCGCGCACGTGCTCGCCGACGCCCGCCCCCGGCTGCTGCTGACCGACCGGGCCACCGCCGCCGGGCTGCCGGACGGCGGCGTGCCCGTCCTCGTCCTCGACGCCCCCGGCACCGCGGCGCGTCTCGCCGCGCTCCCCACCGGCGAGCCTGACGGCGCCGGCCCGGGCGCGCCGATCGGCGCGGACCACCCCGCGTACGTCATCTACACCTCGGGCTCCACCGGCCGCCCCAAGGGCGTGGTGGTCACCCACCGCTCGGTCGTCGACTACCTCGGCTGGACCCAGCTCGCCTACCCGGCGGCCGCCGGTGTCGCGCTGCTGCACTCACCGGTCGCCTTCGACCTGAGCGTCACCGCGCTGTTCACGCCCCTGACCACGGGCGGCACGGTCGTCGTGGCCGCACTGGAGGAGGATGCGGCGACCTCGGCCCGGCTGGCCGCGGCGCCCCTCACCTTCATGAAGGCCACCCCCAGCCACCTGCCGCTGCTCGACGCGCTGCCCGACGCCTACTCGCCCGCGGGCGAACTCCTGCTGGGCGGCGAGGCGCTGCTCGGCGAAGCCCTGGCCGGCTGGCGGGAACGGCACCCGGACGCCACCGTCTGGAACGTCTACGGCCCCACCGAGGCCACCGTCAACGTCACCGAGCACCGCATCGACCCCGGCGCGCCGCTGACCCCCGGACCGGTCCCGATCGGCCGCCCGCAGGGCAACGTCCGCGCCTACGTGCTGGATCGGGCGCTGCGCCCGGCGCCGGACGGCGTGGCCGGCGAGTTGTACCTGGCCGGACCGTGCCTGGCCCGCGGCTACCTCGGCCGGCCCGGCCTGACCGCGGAGCGGTTCACCGCCGACCCCTACGGGCCGTCCGGCGCACGCATGTACCGTACGGGCGACGTGGCCCGCCGGCTGCCCGGCGGCGACCTGGTCTTCGTCGGCCGCGCCGACGACCAGGTGAAGATCCGCGGCCACCGCGTGGAACTGGGCGAGGTCGCCGCGGCCGTCGCCGCGCTGCCCGGCGTCGCCGCGCAGGCCGTCCTGGTCCGCGACGGCGCGGACGGCGGACGGCTCGTCGCGTACGCCGTGCCCGCGGCCGGGCACGCCCCGACGGGCCAGGAACTGCGCGAGCGGCTGACCGCCGCCCTGCCCGAGTACATGGTCCCCGACGCCGTCGTCGTCCTGGCCGAGCTGCCCCTCACCCCCAACGGGAAGCTGGACCGCGGAGCGCTGCCGGAACCGGACTTCGCCCCGGCAGCCGCCGTCCGCGCCCCGCGCACCCCGCAGGAGGAGATCCTGTGCGGGCTCTTCGCCCAGGTGCTGGAGCGGCCCGGGGCGGGCGTGGACGACCACTTCTTCGAACTCGGCGGCAACTCCCTGAGCGCCGTCCGGCTGCTCAGCCGGGTCCGTTCCGCCTTCGGCGCCGAGGTCGACGTCCGCGCTGTGTTCGAGGCGCCGACCCCGGCCCTGCTCGCCGCCCGGATCGCCCCCGGCGGCGCCGGCCGGCCGGAACTGACCGCGCGCAGCCGCCCCACGCCGACGCCGCTGTCCTCCGCACAGCGCCGGCTGTGGTTCCTGGACCGGCTCAGCGGCCCGTCCGGCGCGTACAACATCCCGCTCGGCATCCGGCTCACCGGCGCCCTCGACGTGCCCGCGCTGCGGGCCGCGATCGCCGACGTGGTGGCCCGGCACGAGAGCCTGCGGACCGTCTTCCCGGACACCGGAGGCCTGCCCCGGCAGGAGGTGCTGGCCGCGGCCGACGCCCCGGTGACCCTCCGGACGGTCCGGACGGCGCCGCAGGACCTCGCCGAGGCGCTGCGCGAGGAGGCCGCGCGGGGCTTCGACCTGGCTTGCGAACCACCCCTGCGCGCCACCCTGTTCACCGTCTCCGGCACCGAGCACGTGCTGCTGCTCACCCTCCACCACATCGCCTCCGACGGCTGGTCCAACGCCCCGCTGGCCCGCGACCTCTCGCTCGCCTACACCGCCCGCTGCTCGGGCCGCGCGCCCGGCTTCACCCCGCTGCCCGTCCAGTACGCCGACTACACGCTGTGGCAGCGCGAGCTGCTCGGCGACGTGGACGACCCCGACAGCCTCGCGGCGCGCCAACTGGCCTTCTGGCGCGAGACCCTGGCCGGCGCGCCCGCCGAACTGGCCCTGCCCTTCGACCGGCCCCGCCCGGCGGAGATGTCCGGGGACGGCGCCACCGTGGAGTTCCGCGTCGACGCCGACCTGCACGCCCGGCTGGCCGAACTGGCCCGCGCCCACCAGGTGAGCCTGTTCATGGTGGCCCAGGCGGCGCTCGCGGCCCTGCTCACCCGGCTCGGCGCGGGCACCGACGTGCCCATCGGCACGGCGGTCGCCGGCCGCCCCGAGGAAGCGCTGGAAGACCTCGTCGGCTTCTTCGTCAACACGCTGGTCCTGCGCACCGACACCTCGGGCGCCCCGACCTTCGCCGAACTGCTGGGCCGGGTGCGCCGCGCGGACCTCGCGGCCTACGCCCACCAGGACCTGCCCTTCGAGCAGATCGTCGACGACCTCGGCGCCGAGGCGCGCTCCCTCGCCCACACCCCGCTCTTCCAGGTGTTCCTCGCCTTCCAGAACCACAGGGCCCCCGCTCTCGCCCTGCCCGACCTCGTCGCCGAGCCCGCCGACATCGCCCTGACCTCGGCCAAGACCGACCTCGGCATCGAACTCGCCGAGGAGTTCTCGGACGGCGCCCCGGCCGGGATGCGCGGCCTGGTCAGCTACCGCACCGACCTGTTCGACCGGACGACGGTGGAGTCGGTCACGGCGCGGTTCACCGCGCTGCTGGCCGCGGTCGCCGACGACCCCGGCCGCCCGCTGGACCGGACCGACCTGATGCCGGCCGACGAACTGCGCAGGCTGGTCACCGAGTGGAACGACACCGCCCGCCAGACGCCCGCGGCCCCCCTGCCGGCCCTGTTCGAACGCCAGGCCGCGGCGACCCCGGACCACACCGCGGTCATCGCCGGTGAGGAACAGCTGACCTACGACGAACTCAACGCCCGGGCCAACCGGTGGGCGCACCACCTCATAGCCGCCGGGGCGGGGCCCGAACAGCGGGTGATGGTCGCCGTACCGCGCTCGCCCGAATGGCTCGCCGTCACCCTGGGCGTGCTGAAGGCCGGCGCCGCCTACCTCCCCGTGGACCCCGGCTACCCGGCCGACCGCATCGCCTACATGGTCCAGGACGCCCGTCCGGCCCTGGTGATCACGGCGGACGCGTCGGACGACGGCTGGACGCTGCCGCCCGGCACGCCGGTGCTGCGCGCCGACGCGGCGGCGACGCGGGCGGCCGTGGCCGCCGCGCCGGACACGGACCCGGGCGACGGCGACCGGCGGGCCGCGCTCGCCCTCGGCCACCCCGCGTACGTCATCTACACCTCCGGCTCCACCGGCCGTCCCAAGGGCGTCGTGGTCACCCACCGGGGCATCGCGGGCATGGCCGCGGCGCACGCGGAGAACTTCGCCGTCGACGGGACCAGCCGGGTGCTGCAGGCCGTGTCGCCGAGTTTCGACGTCTCCATGGCCGATGTGGCGATGACCCTCCTCAGCGGCGCCGCCCTGGTGCTGCCCGCGGGCAGCCGTGCCCCGGCCGGCGCCGAACTCTCCGCCCTGCTGACCGAACACGAGGTCACCCACCTGCAGATCACCGCGGGTGTCCTCGCCACCCTGCCGCGCACCGCGCTGCCCGCCCTGCGCACCCTCGCGGTCGGCGGCGAGGCCTGTCCGCCCGACCAGGTCGCCCACTGGTCCCGGGGGCGCCTGCTGCTCAACGTGTACGGCCCGAGCGAGGCGACCGTGTGCGCCACCATGAGCCGGCCCCAGTCCGGCGCGGTGCACCCGCCGATCGGCGTCCCGCTGTGGAACACCCGCGCCTACGTCCTGGACGACTTCCTGCGGCCCGTGCCGACCGGCGTGACCGGTGAGCTGTACCTGGCCGGCGACGGGCTGGCCCGCGGCTACCTCGGCCGCCCGGCGCTCACCGGCGAACGCTTCGTCGCCGACCCCTTCGGAGGACCCGGGGAACGCCTGTACCGCACCGGCGACCTGGTGCGGTGGGAGGCCGACGGGCAGCTGCGGTTCGCCGGCCGCGCCGACGACCAGGTGAAGATCCGCGGCTTCCGCATCGAACCGGGGGAGATCGAGGCGGCCCTCGACGCGCATCCCGGCGTCGCCCGCTCGGCGGTCGCCGTCCGCCAGGGGCCGGACGGCCGCAAGCAGCTGGTGGCCTATGTGGTCGCCGCCGAGGGCGGCGGGACCGGCCCGGACAGCCTCCGCGCCGACCTCGCCGCACGGCTGCCGGAGTACATGACGCCGGCCGTGTACACCTTCCTCGACGCGCTGCCGCTGAGCGCCAACGGCAAGGTCGACCGCGCCGCACTGCCGGAGCCCGACCTCGGCGCCCGCCCCGCGGGCCGCGCGCCGCGCGACGCGAAGGAGGCCCTGCTGTGCGAACTGATCGGCGACCTCCTGGGCGTGGAGTCGGTCGGCGTCGACGACAGCTTCTTCGACCTCGGCGGCGACAGCATCGTCTCCATCCAGCTGGTCAGCCGCGCCCTGGAGGCCGGGCTGGAGTTCACCGCGGCGGACGTGCTGCGCCACCGCACCGTCGGGGATCTGGCCGCGGCCGCCACCGGCCCGGACGGCCCGGACCGCGAGGCGCTCCAGGACGACTCCGGCGTCGGCGAGGTCCCGCTCGGCCCGGCCGTCCACGCGCTGCGCGAACGCGTCCGGCGGCCCGCCGAGACGGCCTCCACCGCCGTCCTCGCCCTGCCCGCCGGGACCGACGAGGCCACCCTGCTCACCGTGCTCCAGACGCTGGTGGACCACCACGACGCCCTGCGGCTCAAACTCACCCGCCGGGCCGGCAACCTGGTCTGGGGCCTGGAGGTCGGACCGCGCGGGGCCACCCCGGCCGGCGCGCTGCTCACCCGGGTCGACCTCACCGGTGCCGGCGCGGAGCGGTGGACCGCCGAGCTGGCCCGGCAGACCGAGGCCGCACGCGCCGCCCTGGCGCCGGAGGACGGCATCGTGCTGCGCGCCGTGTGGCTGGACGGCGGACCCGGTGGCGAGCACCGACTGCTGCTCGCCGTGCACGCCCTGGCCGCGGACACCGCCTCCTGGCGCGTCCTGACCGAGGACCTGCGCACGGCCTGGGACGAGGTCGCCGCGGGCCGCACTCCGCGACTCGCCCCGGCGGCGGTCTCCTACCGCGGCTGGGCCGAGCGGACGTCCGCCGCGGCCGCCGCCCCCGGACTGATCGAGGAACTCGAGAGCTGGACCGAGGTGCTCGCCGCCGAGGCCGTACCGCCCGCGGCGACCCGCCCCGACCCGAGCCGGGACACCGAGGCCACCCTCCGTCACCTGGAGGTGACCCTGCCCGCCGAGGAGTCGGCGGCCCTGCTCGCCACCGTGCCCGACGCCTTCGCCACCGGCGTGGAGCAGGTACTGCTCGGCGCCTTCGCCACCGCCGTCGAGCGGTGGCGGGCCCGGCGGGACCTGCCCGCCGGCGCCGGGCTGGCGGTCGACGTGGCGCACGACCCCCGTACCGACCCCGCGCTCGGCCGCACCCTCGGCCCGCTGACCAGCCTCCGGCCGGTGCTGCTGTGCGCCGGGGAACCGGGCGGCACCCCCGCCGCCCACGTCAAGCGGGCCAAGGAACTGCTGGCGGCCGCTCCGGGCGGCGGCGCCGGGTACGGACTGCTCAGGTACCTCAACCCGCAGACCGTGCCGCTGCTGGCCGCGCTGCCCGCCCCGCGGATCGGGTTCGCCCACCTCGGCCGCTTCCGGCAGCCGCTGCCCGACGGCGCGGTGCCGCTGGCGGCGGCCGGCGCGGTCCGCCCCGACCGCGCCGAGGCCGCGGACACGCCGGTCGCGCACGCCCTCGACGTACACACCTGGGTCCACGACGGCCCCGACGGGCCTCGCCTGGTCGCCCGCTGGTCCTGGCCCGAGGCACTGCTCGCGGCCGACGAGGCCGAGGAACTGGCCGAGGACTGGCGGCGGGCGGTGCTCGAGGTGGCCGCCGACGCACGCGGCGGCGGACGCTCCCCGTCCGACTTCCCGCTGGTCCGGCTGACCCAGGACGACATCGACGTCCTCGAACGGGACGGGCGCCGGATCGCCGACGTCCTGCCGCTGGCGCCGTTGCAGGAGGGACTGCTCTTCCACTCCCTCTACGACCGGCGCGACCCGGACGTCTACACCGTCCAGTTCGGGCTCGACCTGGAGGGCGACCCGCGGACGCCGGTGCTGCGCGCAGCGGTGGACGCCCTGCTGGCCCGGCACGGAAACCTGCGCGCCGGCTTCGCCCACGAAGGCCTGTCGCAGCCCGTGCAGTTCGTCCCCGCCGAGGCGGAACTGCCCTGGACCGAGACCGACCTGAGCGGTCTCGACGAGACGGCGCGGGACGCCGAGGTGCGGCGCGTGATGCGCGCGGCCCGCGAGGAACGGTTCGACCCCGGCCGGCCCCCGCTGCTCCGCTGCGTCCTGCTGCGCCTGGGCGGCGGCCGGGCCCGGCTCGTCCTGACCCTGCACCACCTCCTGCTGGACGGCTGGTCCACCCCGATCCTGCTGGACGAGCTGATGCGCCTGTACGCCGCCGACGGCGACCCCTCGGGCCTGCCAGAGGCGCGCCCCTACGCCGACTACCTGGCCTGGCTGGGCCGCCAGGACCGTACGGCCGCCGAGCGCGCCTGGCGGCAGGCGCTGGACGAGACGGTCGAGCCGACGCTGCTGGCACCGCCCGACCCCGACCGCTCCGCCGTGGCCACCGAGAAGCTCTCCGTCACCTTCGGCGGTGACCTGGTCACCGGGCTGGGGGCGCTCGCGGCCCGCCACGGCACCACGATGAACACGGTCGTGCAGGCCGCCTGGGGCATCCTGCTCGCCCGGCTCACTGGCCGCGACGACGTGGTGTTCGGCGCGACCGTCTCGGGCCGGCCGCCCCAGGTCCCGGGCGTCGAGCGGATGGTCGGGCTGTTCATCAACACCGTCCCGGTGCGGGTGAGCCTCGCCGCCGGACAGCCGGCCCACGCCGTGCCCGGGCAACTGTGGGCGCGGCAGCTGGAACTGATGCCGCACCAGTACGTCCGCCTGGTCGACCTGCAGCGGCTGGCCGGGAAGGGCGAGCTGTTCGACACCCTGCTGGTGTTCCAGAACATCCCCGCCGACGGCGCCGGGTTCGGCGGCGACGCCGACCGGGTCCGAGCCGTCGACCTGGAGATGAACGACGCCACGCACTATCCGCTCACCCTGGACGTCGGGCTCTCCGGCGACCAGCTGGACTGCCGGTTCGGCTACCGTCCCGACCTGTTCGGCAAGGCCGAGGCGGAGGCCGTGGCCGAGGGGCTGCGCGAGGTGCTGCAGGACCTGGCCGGGCAGGCCGAGGCGCCGGCGCGGCCGGCCGACGACCCGCTGACCGCCTGGTGGGCCGGAATCCGGGCCCGGCTGGAGCGGACCGGGGACGAGACCGCGGACGCCGAGCGGCCGGAGCCGGCCGGGGCCGCGGCCCCGGACACCGCGGCGCGCGAGCGCGTCCTGGTCGGTCTGTTCGCCGAACTGCTGGGCGCCGACGAGGTCGGTCCGGACGACGACTTCTTCGCGCTGGGCGGGGACAGCATCGTCTCCATCCAGCTCGCCGGCCGGGCCCGCTCCGCGGGACTCCTGATCAGCCTGCGGGACGTGTTCAAGCACAAGACGGCCCGCGCCCTGGCCCGCGTCGCCCGGCAGGACGACGGCCCCGCCGACGGCGAGAGCGCGCAGGACGGCGTCGGCGAGCTGGCCGCCACCCCGGTCATGCTCGACCTGTACGAGCGGGGCGGCCCCACGGACGACTTCCACCAGGCGGCGCTGCTGCAGGCGCCGGCCGACGCCGACGCCGAACGCCTGGCGGCCACGCTGCGGGCCGTCCTCGACCACCACGACATCCTGCGCTCGCGGACGGTCGCCGGGCACGGCGCACCGCGCCTGGAGACCGCGCCCCGCGGCTCGGTCGACGCCGCCGCGCTGCTGACCCGCGTCGACATCGCGGACGTGGCACCCGGCGACCTGCTGGACGTGATCGCCGCGGCGCAGGTCCGGGTGCAGAGCGAACTGGCGCCGGCGGCCGGGCAGATGGCCAGGGCGGTGTGGTTCGACGCGGGTCCCGGCAGGCCGGGACGGCTGCTGCTCCTGGTGCACCACCTGGCCGTCGACGGCGTCTCCTGGCGGGTGCTGCGCGAGGACCTCAAGGAGACCTGGACCGCACTGGCCGAGGGCCGGGAACCGGCTCTCGCGCCGGTCCGCACCTCCTTCCGCCGCTGGTCGGCGGAGCTGGCCAGGGAAGCGCTGGCGGAGCGCCGCACAGCCGAACTGCCGCTGTGGCGCTCGGTGCTGGCCACCGAGGACCCGCTGCTCGCCGACCGCCCCCTGGACCCGGCCGTCGACGTCGTCGGCACCGCCCGCAGTCTGACCCTCTCGCTGCCCCACGACGTGTGCGAGCCGCTGCTGGGCACGGTTCCCGCGTTGTTCAACGCGGGCGTGGAGGAGGTGCTGCTGACGGCCCTGGGGTCGGCGGTGGCGCGCTGGCGGCGGGAGCGGGGCCGTGGTGCGGGCAGTGCGGTGCTGGTGGGGCTGGAGGGCCATGGCCGTGAGGAGATCGTGCCGGGCGTGGATCTGTCGCGGACGGTGGGCTGGTTCACCAGTCTGTATCCGGTGGCGGTCGATCCGGGTCCTGAGGACGGTGACGCCGGGGCTTCGCTGAAGCGGGTGAAGGAGCAGTTGCGGGCCGTTCCCGACAAGGGGATCGGTTACGGGCTGCTGCGGCACCTCAACCCGGCCACCGGGCCGGAGCTGGCGGCCCTGCCCGAACCGCAGATCGGCTTCAACTACCTCGGCCGCTTCGAGGCCGTGGACGTGTCCGCGGTCCGCGCCGAGGACTGGGCGGCCCCGCCGGAGGCGACCGAGTCCCTGGGCAGCGGAGGCAGCGGACTGCGGCCCCTGGCCCATGCCCTCTCGCTCAGCGCGGTGGCCCAGGACCGGTCCGACGGGGTGCGCCTCGTGGCGATCTGGTCCTGGCCGGACGCCCTCTTCGCGGAGCGGGAGGTCCGCGCCCTGGCCGACCTGTGGGCCCAGTGCCTGGCCGAACTGGCCGCCCTCGCCGACCGGC
The DNA here is from genome assembly GCF_040683715.1 of Streptomyces sp. NPDC093260. Classification (NCBI taxonomy): domain Bacteria; kingdom Bacillati; phylum Actinomycetota; class Actinomycetes; order Kitasatosporales; family Streptomycetaceae; genus Streptomyces; species Streptomyces sp. NPDC093260. Next base: position 18,191 of record NZ_JBFBEK010000042.1, on the reverse strand, counting down.
CCCAGGCCGGCGGCCTGACCCCGTCCGACGTGTCCCTGCTGCGGCTGTCGCAGGACGAGATCGATGAATTCGAGAGTGATCTGAGCTGATGGAAGGAAACAGCAAGGTGACGAAGCCTGGATTCGTCGACATCTGGCCGCTGTCCCCGCTTCAGAAGGGCATGCTCTTCCACGCCCTGTACGAGGGCGCCGACGCCGCCGGGACCGACCGCGGTGATGACGTCTACGTCATCCAGATGGCGCTCGACCTGCGCCGCGACCTCGACCCGGCCGCCCTGCGCGGCGCCGTGGCGGCCGTCCTCGGCAGGCACGACAACCTGCGCGCCTCGTTCCGCAACCGCGCCTCGGGAGAGCCGGTCCAGGTCATCCTGCGCGAGGCCGAACCCGACTGGTCCGAGACCGACCTCAGCGGGCTTCCCGAGCCGCGGCGCACCCGGGAGCTGGAGCGGCTGCTCGACCGGGACCGCACCCGCCGCTTCGACCTCTCCCGGCCCCCGCTGAGGTTCTCCCTGGTCAGGCTGGCCGAGCGGGAGTACCGGTTCGTCTTCACCGCGCACCACATCCTGCTCGACGGGTGGTCCATGCCCCTGGTCCTCGGCGAGCTGATGGAGCTCTACCTCGCCGGCGGGGACATCGACCGGCTGCCGCCCGTCACCCCGTACAGGGACTACCTCGGCTGGCTGGCGGGCCAGGACCGGGAGGCGGCCGAACGCGCCTGGAAGGGGGCGCTCGCCGGCGCCCGGCCCACCCTGGTCGCGGGACCGGCCACCGGCGCCGCGCTGCCCGAGTCCCTGATCGAGGACGTGGACCCGGCCCTGGCCACCGCGCTCGTGGAGCGCGCCCGGGCCCTGGGACTGACCCCCAACAGCGTCTTCCAGACGGCCTGGGCGCTGGTGCTGGGCTCCCTGACGGGCCGTGACGACGTGGTCTTCGGCGAGACCGTGTCGGGCCGTCCGCCGGAGCTGCCCGGCGTGGAGAAGATGGTCGGCCTGTTCATCAACACCCTGCCGGTGCGGCTGCGCCTGGACGCCGCGCTCACCCTGGGGGAGCAGGCGCGGCTGCTGCAGGACGGCCAGGCCGAACTCCTCGCCCACAAGCACCTCGGCCTCGCCGAGATCCAGCAGCTCGTCGGCGGCGGAGCCCTCTTCGACGCCATCACGATCTTCGCCAACTACCCGATCGACACCGACAGCCTGCAGAGTTCCGCCGAGGGCATCGGCGCCGTCGCCGCCACCACCCGCGACGCCACGCACTACGCCCTCAACCTCGAGGGCACCGTGCGCGGCGAGCGCATGACCGTACGCCTCGACCACCGCCCCGACCTGTTCGCCGAGGGCGCAGGCCGGGCCGTGCTGGACCGGCTGCTCGCCGTCCTGGCGGCGTTCGCCGCCGACCCGGACCGGGCGGTCGGCTCCCTGCACCTGTTCACCGACGCCGACCGCGAACGCCTGCTGTCCCGCCCGGCCCCGGCGGACGGGCCCGGGACCGGCGCCACGGCCGACGCCGCCGTGCGGACCGCCGGCGGCGGCCCGCACGGCGAGCGCGAGGAACTGCTCGCCCGCCTGTTCGCCGAGGTGCTCGGCGTCGAGTCCGTCGCGCGCGACGACAGCTTCTTCGAGCGCGGCGGCGACTCCATCAGCTCCATCCAGCTGGCCCACCGCGCCCGCAAGGAGGGCGTCGCGCTGAGCCTGCGGGAGATCTTCGAGCACCGCACGGTCGCCCGGCTCGCCGCGCTCGCCGCGGCCGCACCGGCCGTCGGCCCCGCGCGCCCCGAACCGGACGACGGGACCGGCCCGGTGCCGCTGACCCCGATCATGCACTGGCAGCTGGCCCGCGGCGGCCCCGTCGACGCCTTCAACCAGACGCTGACCGTGCCCGTGCCCGCCGGCCTCGACGAGGCCCGGGTCGCCGCGGCGCTCCAGGCGCTGCTCGACCACCACGACGCGCTGCGCCTCAGGCTCGGCCGCACCGTGGAGGGCCGCTGGACGCTGGAGGCCGTCGAGCGGGGCGCGGTCCGCGCCGAGGACTGCGTACGCCGCGCCGCGGCCGGCGACGACGAGGCCGAGCAGGTGCGGGCCGCGACGGCGCGCCTGGCACCGGCCGAGGGCCGGATGGTGCAGGCGGTCTGGTTCGACGCGGGACCGGACGCCGAGGGCCGGTTGGCTCTGGTCGTCCACCACCTCGCCGTCGACGGCGTCTCCTGGCGCATCCTGCTGCCCGACCTGGAAGCCGCGTTCACCGCGCTCGACGCCGGCGGACCCGTCCGGCTGGAGCCGGTCGGCACCTCCTTCCGCCGCTGGTCGGCGGAGCTGGCCAGGGAGGCGCTGGCGGAGCGCCGCACAGCCGAACTGCCGCTGTGGCGCTCGGTGCTGGCCACCGAGGACCCGCTGCTCGCCGACCGGCGTACCGACCCCGAGCGGGACGTGCTCGGCGTCGCCCGTCAGCTGACCGCCACCTTGCCGGCCGAGGCCACCGCGCGCCTGCTGGGCACGGTTCCCGCGTTGTTCAACGCGGGCGTGGAGGAGGTGCTGCTGACGGCCCTGGGGTCGGCGGTGGCGCGCTGGCGGCGGGAGCGGGGCCGTGGTGCGGGCAGTGCGGTGCTGGTGGGGCTGGAGGGGCATGGCCGTGAGGAGATCGTGCCGGGCGTGGATCTGTCGCGGACGGTGGGCTGGTTCACCAGTCTGTATCCGGTGGCGGTCGATCCGGGTCCTGAGGACGGTGACGCCGGGGCTTCGCTGAAGCGGGTGAAGGAGCAGTTGCGGGCCGTTCCCGACAAGGGGATCGGTTACGGGCTGCTGCGGCACCTCAACCCGGCCACCGGGCCGGAGCTGGCGGCCCTGCCCGAACCGCAGATCGGCTTCAACTACCTCGGCCGCATGGGCGCCGCCGACGCCGCCGACACGGCCGCCGCCGAGACCGTGCGGGTGCGCGACCTCACCGGTGCCGGTGATGCCGGCATGCCGCTCGCGTACACCCTGGAGCTGAACGCCGCCGCCGTCGACCACCCCGGCGGCGTCCGGCTCACCGCGTCCTGGACCTGGTCCGGGCCGCTGCTCGCCGAGGAGGAGGTCCGTGCGGTCGCCCGTCTGTGGTTCGAGGCGCTGCAGGACCTCGCCGACCTCGCCGACCGGCCCGGGGCCGGCGGCCTCACCCCCTCCGACCTGCCCCTGGTGAGCGTCGCTCAGCCGGAGATCGACCGGCTGGAGGACACCTTCGGCCGGGTCGCCGACGTGCTGCCGCTCTCCCCACTGCAGCGCGGACTGCACTTCCACGGTCTGTTCGACACCGCCGCGCCGGACGTCTACACCGTCCAGTCGGCGCTCGACCTCGACGGCCCGCTGGACCCGGCGGTGCTGCGCCGCTCGGTGCGCGCCCTGCTGGCCCGGCACGACAACCTGCGCGCCTGCTTCGTCACCGGCGCGGACGGCGAGCCCCTCCAGGTCGTCCCGGCGCAGGCGGAGCTGCCGTGGGAGGAGGTCGACCTGAGCCACCTCTCCGGCGCAGCGCTGGAGAAGGAGCTGGAAGCACTGCTCGCCGCCGACCGCGCCCGCCGTTTCGACCTCGGTGCCCCGCCCCTGCTGCGCTGCACCCTGGTCCGGGTCGGCGGGCAGCGGCACCGCTTCGTGCTCACCGTGCACCACATCGTGCTGGACGGCTGGTCCATGCCCTTGGTCATCGGCGAGCTGTTCGACCTGTACGCGCGCGACGCCGACGCCTCCGGGCTGCCCGCACCCGTGCCGTACAAGGACTACCTCGGCTGGCTGGCGGCCCAGGACCGGCGAGCGTCCGAAGAGGCCTGGCGCACCGCCCTGGCCGGCGTCGACGAGCCCACGCTGCTCGCGACCGAGGCCCAGGACCGCGACCCGGTCGCCCCCGAGCGGCTGCTCGTCGAACTGCCCGAGGACCTCGCCGCGCGGCTGGTGGCAGGGGCCCGGGAGCGGGGACTGACCGTCAACACCCTGGTGCAGGGGGCGTGGGGCATCGTGCTCGGCGCGCTCACCGGGCGCACGGACGTGGTCTTCGGCGCCACCGTCTCCGGCCGTCCGCCGGAGCTGCCCGGCGTGGAGAAGATGGTCGGCCTGTTCATCAACACCCTGCCGGTGCGGATCACCCCGCGCCCCGACGACTCCCTGCTCGGCCTGCTGTCCCGGGTGCAGACCCAGCAGTCCCGGCTGCTGGCCCACCAGCACCTGGGACTCGCCGACGTGCAGCGGCTCGCGGGGACGGGCGAACTCTTCGACACCGTGCTGGTGTTCGAGAACTATCCCGTGGACGTCGAGAACCTGGAGAGCTCCGCACGGGATCTCGGCGTCGTCGACGCCCGGGTGCACGACGCCATGCACTACCCGCTCGCCCTGGGCGTGGCGCAGCGCGGCGACCGGATGACCGTGCAGTGGCAGTACCGGCCCGACCTGCTCACCCGAGCGGCCGTCCAGGCGGTCGGCGAGCGCGTGCTGCGCGTCCTGGAGACCTTCGTCACCGACCCCACCCGTCCGCTGGCCGCCCTGGAACTCGTCTCGGCGGCCGAGCGGGACGCCATGACCGCCTCCGGCCACCTTGCCGGCGCGGCCGTGGAACCCGCCACGCTGCCCGCCCTGTTCGCCGCCCGGGTCGCCCGCGCCCCGCACGCCGTGGCCCTGGACGCACCCGGTCTGCGGCTGACGTACGCGGAGCTGGACGAGCGGGCCAACCGCCTGGCCCGGCTGCTGATCGCCCAGGGGGCCGGGCCGGAGCGCACCGTCGCCCTGGTCCTGGGGCGGTCGGTGGAGTCGGTCGTCGCCCAGCTCGCGGTGCTCAAGGCCGGCGCCGCCTACCTGCCGGTGGACCCCGACTACCCGGCCGAGCGCACCGCCTTCATGTTCCGCGACGCCCGCCCGGGCGCCGTCCTGACCACCACCGCCCACCGCGCCGCCGTACCGGAGGACGCGGCGGTGCCGGTCACCGTCCTGGACGACCCGGAGGTCGCCGCGCGGCTCGCCGCGCTGCCGGGCGCCGCCCCCGCCGACGCCGACCGCGTCGTCCCGCTCAGCGTGGACCACCCGGCCTACGTCATCTACACCTCCGGTTCCACCGGAGTGCCCAAGGGCGTCGTCGTCACCCACCGCGGACTCGCCGACTTCGCCGCCGCCGAGCGCGAGCGCTTCGACGTCACGCCCGGCAGCCGGGTGCTGCAGTACGCCTCGCCGAGCTTCGACGCCTCGGTGATGGAACTGTGCATGTCGCTCCTCGCCGGCGCCACCCTGGTGGTGCCCGAGCCCGGCCCGCTGGCCGGCGAGCCGCTGGCCGGACTCCTCGCCGCCCGCGAGGTCACGCACCTGCAGATCCAGCCCGCCGTCCTCGCCACCGTGGCGCCCGGGTCCGTGCCCGGCGTGCGCAGCCTGGCCGTCGGCGGCGACGCCGTCTCCGCCGAACTCGTGGACGCCTGGAGCCCGGGGCGGCGCTTCGTCGTCGCCTACGGCCCCACCGAGGCGACCGTGGCCACCACCCTGTCCGAACCGCTCGCCCCGGGCGGCGGCACACCGCCCATCGGCCGGCCGGTCCCCGGCAGCCGCGCCTACGTCCTGGACGCCGCGCTGCGCCTGACGCCGCCCGGCGTGCCCGGCGAGCTGTACCTCGCCGGCGGTGCGCTGGCCCGTGGCTACCTCGACCGTCCCGCGCTCACCTCCGAGCGGTTCGTCGCCGACCCCTACGGGACGCCCGGCGGGCGCATGTACCGCACCGGGGACGTGGTCCGCCGCCGCGCCGACGGCACGCTGGAGTTCGTCGGCCGCGACGACCAGCAGGTGAAGATCCGCGGGGTGCGCATCGAGCTGGGAGAGATCCAGACCGTCCTGGCCCGCCACCCCGACGTGGACCGGGCCGTCGTCCTGGTCCACGAGGCCCCGCCCGGCACCAAGCGCCTGATCGCCTACGTGGTCGGCGCCCCCGGCCGCCGGCCCGACCCGGACGCCCTGACCGAGCACGTGGCCGCCGCGCTGCCCGCACACATGGTGCCCGCCCTGTTCGTCCCGCTCGACGCCCTGCCGCTGACGGTCAACGGCAAGCTGGACCGCAAGGCGCTGCCCGAGCCGGAGACCGGCGTCGCCGAGCCGTCCCGCGAGCCGCTCAACGAGACGGAGGCGACGCTGTGCGCCCTGTTCGCCGACGTGCTCGGCGTCGAACGGGTCGATGTCGCCGAGAGCTTCTTCGCCGCCGGCGGCGACAGCATCAGCTCCATCCAGCTGGTCGGCCGCGCCCGCCGCGAAGGACTCCGCTTCAGCCCCCGCGACGTGTTCGTGCACCGCACCCCGCAGGCGCTGGCCGAACTGCTGCTGGAGCGGGGACGGGAGACCCCCGCCGCCCCGGCGGAGACCGGGGACGGCGTGGGGGAGGTGCCGCTGACGCCGATCATCCACTGGGTCCGCGAACGCGGCGGCTCCATCGACCGGTTCAACCAGACCATGTCGACGGAGCTGGCGCCGGGCACCGACGCCGCCGCCCTCACCGCCGCCCTGCAGGCGGTGCTCGACCACCACGACGCGCTGCGGATGACGCTGTCGCGGCTCGGCGAGGACTTCGGCTGGTCGCTGCGCACGGCCGCGCCCGGCGCCGTGCGCGCCGAGGACTGCGTCCACCGGGTGGACGTCGCGGCCCTGCTCGCGACGGGCGCCGGGGAGGCCGAGCTCGACGCGCGCGCCGCCGCCGAGATCACCGCCGCCCAGGAACGGCTGGACCCCGAGGCCGGGGCCATGGTGCGCTGCGTCTGGTTCGACGCGGGCCCCGGCGCCCCGGGGCGGCTCACCGTCGTCGCCCACCACCTGGTGGTCGACGGCGTGTCCTGGCGGATCCTGCTGCCCGACCTGGACACCGCGCTGGAGGCGGTGCGGGCCGGCCGCCCCGTCGCCCTGGAACCCGTCGGCACCTCCTTCCGCAGTTGGGCCCGGCAGCTGACCGAACTGGCCGCCGCCCCGGAGCGGATGGCGGAACTGCCGCTGTGGCGCGGCATCCTGGAGGGCGCCGATCCGCTGCTCACCCCCCGCCCGCTGGACGCGGCGCGGGACACCTTCGGTACCGCCGCGCAGCTGACCGTGCAGCTGCCGGCCGACCTGACCGCACCGCTCCTCGGCCGTGTCCCCACCCTGTTCAACGCCGGGATCAACGACGTGCTGCTGACCGCGCTCGCGCTGGCCGTCGCCGACTGGCGCCGGCGCACCGGACGCGGCTCGGGCACCGACGTCCTCGTCGACCTCGAGGGCCACGGGCGCGAGGAGATCGCCGCGGGCGTGGACCTGTCCCGCACGGTGGGCTGGTTCACCAGCCTGCACCCGCTGCGCCTGGACGCCGGCGAGCCCTCCGCGGAGGTGTGGTCCGGCGGTGCGGCCGCCGGACGGGCGCTCAAACAGGTCAAGGAGCAACTGCGCGCCCTGCCCGACCACGGCGTCGGCTACGGCCTGCTGCGCCACCTCAACCCGCAGACCGCACAGGTCCTCGGCCGTTGCGCGCAGCCCCAGATCGGCTTCAACTACCTGGGCCGGCTCGGCGCCGCCGACGACGGCACCGAGCCCGGCGTGCCGCGCGTCAACCGCGACCTGTCCGGTGTCGCCGAGGCCGCCATGCCGTTGCCGCACGCCCTGGACCTCACCGCCACCGCCGTCGCCTACCCCGAAGGCCCCCGGCTGGTCGCCCACTGGATCTGGGCCGGCGAGCTGTTCGCGGACGACGACGTGCGCGACCTGGCCGACGGCTGGTTCCGGGCCCTCAAGGCCCTGGTCGAGCACGCCGAACGGGCCGGGACGGCCGGCGGGCTCACCCCCTCCGACCTCACCCTGGTCAGCCTCGGCCAGGACGAGATCGACCGGCTGGAGGCCGCCTCCGACGGCCTGGCCGACGTCCTGCCGCTCTCCCCGCTGCAGGAGGGCCTGCTCTTCCACGGGCTCTACGACGAGCGCGGCGCCGACATCTACACCACGCTGTTCGCCTTCGACCTGCGCGGACCGCTGGAGGCGGACCGGCTGCGCCGGGCCGCCGAGGCCCTGCTGCGCCGGCACCCCAACCTGCGGGCGGCCTTCCGGCCCGGCGCCGCGGGCCAGTCCCTGCAGATCATCCCCCGGACCGTCGAGGTGCCCTGGCGCGAGGTGGACCTCAGCGGCCTCGCGGAGGAGGAGCGCGCCGGCGAACTGCGGCGGCTGACCGAGGCGGCGCCCGCCGAGCGGTTCGACCCGCGCACCCCGCCGCTGCTGCGCTTCACACTGATACGGACCGGCCCCGAGGACCACCGGGTGCTGCTGGCCAGCCATCACATCCTGTTCGACGGCTGGTCGGGACCGGTCCTGTTCGGCGAGCTGTTCGAGCTCTACCGGAGCGGCGGGGACGACTCGGCGCTGCCACCGGTGACGCCGTACAGGGAGTACCTGGCCTGGCTCGCCGGACAGGACCGTGCCGCCGCCGAGGACGCCTGGCGGCAGGCGCTGGCCGGGGTGGACGAGCCCACCCTGGTGGCGCCCGCCGACCCGGCCCGCGGCCCCCTGCGGCCCCTCGTCCACGAGGTCCGGCTGCCGGCCCGCGGCACGGCCGCCCTCACCGCGGCGGCCCGCCGGCACGGCGTCACCAAGAACACGGTGATCCAGGCCGCCTGGGGACTGGTGCTGGCCGGGCTCACCGGCCGCGACGACGTCCTCTTCGGTGAGACCGTCAACGGCCGCCCCGCCGAACTGCCCGGCGTGGAGACCATGGTGGGCCTGTTCATCAACACGCTCCCGGTACGTGTGCGCGCCGAACGCGGGGACACGCTGTTGGACCTGGTCACCCGGCTCCAGGAGCAGCAGTACGCGCTGCTGCCGCACAAGTACCTCGGGCTGACCGACATCCAGCGCCTGTGCGGGACCGCCGCGCTCTTCGACACCTCCACCGAGTTCGGCAACTACCCGGTCGACGCGGAACGGCTGGAGGAGACCGCCGAGGGACTCGGCATCGTCGACGCGCGGGTCGAGGACGGCACCCACTATCCGCTGGCCCTCGGCGCCTCGGACCACGGCGCCACCGTCTCCCTGCGCCTCGACTACCGGCCCGACCTGTTCGACCACGGCACCGTCCACGCGCTCGCGCAGCGGCTGCTGGGCGTGCTGGAGGCCTTCGGCGAGGACCCCGGCCGCCGGGTCGACTCCCTCGACGTCCTGACCCCCGCCGAACGGGACACCCTGCTGGTGCGGTGGAACGACACGGAGCATGCCGTACCGCACACCTCCGTGCCCGAGCTGTTCCGGGAACAGGCCCGGCGCACCCCCGACGCCCCGGCCGTCGTCTTCGGCGGCCGGCGCCTGGACTACCGCACCCTGGACGAGCGCTCCGACCGGCTCGCGGGCCGGCTGGCCGCGCAGGGCGTCGGCGCCGAGACGCCGGTGGCCGTCCTCATGGAGCGTTCGGCCGACCTGCCCGTGGCGCTGCTCGCGATCCTCAAGGCGGGCGGGGCGTACGTCCCCCTGCGCACCGGCGACCCGGCAGCCCGGCTGCGCCACGTGCTGGCCGGCACCGGTGCCGCGGTCGTCGTCACCGACGGCGCCCTGGCCGACCGGGCGGGACAACTCGGCGCCGCCGTCGTCGGCGCCCACGAGGACCTTCCCGCCGACCCGCCCCGGACCAGGGTCCTGCCGGACCAGCTCGCCTACGTCATGTACACCTCCGGATCGACGGGTGTGCCCAAGGGCGTCGAGATCACCCACCAGGACGTCGTGGAACTGGCCGCGGACCGGCGCTGGCGGGGCGGCGCGCACGCCCGGGTCCTCCTGCACTCGCCGACCGCGTTCGACGCCTCCACCTACGAGCTGTGGGTGCCCCTGCTGAACGGCGGCGCGGTCGTCGTGGCACCGCCCGCCGACCTGGACGTGGCCCGCCTGGGGCGCCTCCTGGCCGAGCACGACGTCACCGGACTGTGGCTCACCGCCGGTCTGTTCGGCCTGCTCGCCGACGAGGCTCCGGGGAGCCTGGCCGGGGTGCGGGAGGTCTGGACCGGCGGCGACGCGGTACCCGCGGCCGCCGTGCGCCGGGTGCGCGAGGCCTGCCCGGACACCGTCGTCGTGGACGGCTACGGGCCGACCGAGACGACCACCTTCGCCCTGTCCCACGCCCTGTCCCCGGCGGAACCCGTCCCGGCCCGCGTCCCCATCGGCCGGCCCCTGGACAACATGCGCGTGTACGTCCTGGACGCCGCGCTGCGCCCGGTCCCGGCCGGGGTCGTCGGCGAGCTGTACATAGGCGGCGCCGGCCTCGCCCGCGGCTACGGCGGACAGCCCGCGGCCACCGCCGCCCGCTTCGTGGCCGACCCGTTCGGCCCGGCCGGCTCCCGGCTGTACCGCACCGGCGACCTGGCCCGGTGGACCGGCGAGGGCGTGGTGGAGTTCGCCGGCCGCGCCGACCAGCAGGTCAAGCTGCGCGGCTTCCGGATCGAGCCCGGCGAGATCGAGGACCGGCTCGCCCGCCACCCGGCCGTCACCCGGGCCGCGGTCGTCGTCCGCGAGGACCGGCCGGGCGACAAGCGCCTGGTCGGCTACCTGGTCGCCGCCGAAGGCGTCGACACCGGGGAGCTGAAGCAGTACCTCGGCACCGAACTGCCCGACTACATGGTGCCCTCGGCACTGGTCGTCCTCGACGCGCTGCCGCTGACCGGCAACGGCAAGGTCGACCGCAGGGCGCTGCCCGCGCCCGGCCCCGCCGCGGCCACCGAGCACCGCGCCCCGCGCGACGAGCGGGAGAAGACGCTGTGCGACCTGTTCGCCGACGTCCTCGGCACCCCGGGGATCGGCATCGACGACGGCTTCTTCGACCTCGGCGGCCACTCCCTGCTGGCCACCCGGCTGGTCAACCGGATCCGCGGCGCCCTCGGCGTCGAGATCCCGGTGCGCGCCGTCTTCGAGGCGCCCACGGTCGCCGCCCTGGCCGCCCGGCTCTCCGTCGCCGAGACCGCCCGACAGCGCCTGGCCCCGGCCGAGCGCCCGGAGCGCGTCCCGCTGTCGCACCAGCAGCGCAGGCTGTGGTTCATCGACTCGGTGGAGGACACCGCCGGGTTCTACAACATCCAGCTGGCCGTCCGGCTGCTCGGAGAGGTGGACCCGCGGGCCATGGCGGCGGCCCTCGCCGACGTCGTGGAGCGCCACGAGAGCCTGCGCACGGTCTTCCCCGCCGACGGCGGCGCCCCGTACCAGCGGGTCCTCGACGCCGCCGGCCACCGGCCCGTACTGGAGGAGGCCACCGTCACCGAGGAGGAGCTGGAGGACTCGCTGGGCGAGCTGGCGCGCACGCCGTTCGACCTGTCCGCGGACCTCCCGCTGCGGGCCCGCCTGCTGCGCCTGTCGCCGCGCGAGCACGTACTGGCGCTGGTGCTGCACCACATCGCGGCCGACGGCTCCTCGCTGGCCCCGCTCGCCCGCGACCTCGGCGCCGCCTACGCGGCCCGCCGCGAGGGCCGGGCGCCCGAACTCGCCGGACTGCCGGTCCAGTACGCCGACTACGCCCTGTGGCAGCAGCGCGTCCTCGGCCGGGACGGCGACCCGGACAGCCCGTTCGCACGGCAGCTGGCGTACTGGCGCTCGGCCCTGGCCGGACTGCCGGAGGAGCTGGAACTGCCCGCCGACCGCCCGCGTCCGGCCCGGCCCGACAACCGCGGCGGCCGGGTCCCGCTGCGCCTGCCCGACGAGGTCGCCGAGGGGGTGCACCGGCTGGCCGCGCAGAGCGGGGCGAGCCTGTTCATGGTGCTGCACGCCGCCGTGGCCGCCCTGCTGCACCGACTCGGCGCCGGACCGGACGTTCCGCTGGGAACGGTGGTCGCGGGCCGCGGCGACGAGTCGCTGGAGGACCTGGTGGGCTTCTTCGTCAACACCCTGGTCCTGCGCACCGACCTGACCGGGGAGCCCACCTTCCGGGAGCTGCTCGACCGGGTCCGGGCCGCCGACCTGGCCGCCTTCAGCCACCAGGACGTCCCCTTCGAACGACTGGTGGACGAACTCGGCCCGACCCGGGTGCTGGGCCGCAACCCCCTGTTCCAGGTGGCCATCAGCCTGGAGAACAACGAGGAGGCGCGGCTGGAGCTGCCCGGCCTCACCCTGGCGCCCCAGCCGACGTCGGCGGACATCGCCAAGTTCGACCTGTCCTTCGCCTTCGGCGAGGTGCCGCGGGAGACCGGAACCGCCGGACTCGGTGGCGAACTCGAGTACAACAGCGCCCTGTTCGACCAGGCCACGGCCGAGTCGCTGGCCGACCGGCTGACCCGGCTGCTGACCGGGGCCGTGGCCGACCCGGACCGCGCGGTCGCCGCCCTCGACCTGCTCGGGCCGAGCGAGCACGCGCTGCTGCGGGAGGCCAACGACACCGCGGCCGACGTCCCGGACGGCACGATCGTGTCGCTGTTCGCCGAACGGGTGGCCGAGCGGCCCGACGCCCCGGCCGTCACCGACGGCCCGGTCCGCCTCGGCTACGCCGAGCTGGACGCACGGGCCGACCGGCTCGCCCTGCGGCTCGCCGACGCCGGCGTGGAGCCGGGGGACCGGGTGGCGATCCTCCAGGAGCGCTCGGCGGAGCTGGTGGTCGCGACCCTCGCCGTCCTCAAGGCCGGCGCGGCGTACGTGCCGTTGGACGTGCGCTATCCGGTCTCCCGGCTCGAACTCGTGATGGAGCGGACCGGCGCCCGGGTGCTGCTGACCGACCGCGCCCTGGCCGGGGTGGAGTTCCGGCACACCGCCGAGGTGGTCGTCGTCGACGCCGAGGCGGACCCGGCCCCGGCCGGCGACCGCACGCCGCCGCGCCCCCGCCTCCACCCCGGTGAGCTGGCGTACGTCATGTACACCTCCGGCTCGACCGGGCAGCCCAAGGGCATCGGGATCACCCACGCCAACGTCGTCGCGCTCGCCGCGGACGGCCGCTGGCGCGAGGGCCACGACCGGGTGCTACTGCACTCGCCGCACGCCTTCGACGCCTCGACGTACGAGATCTGGGCCACCCTGCTGCGCGGCGGCGAGATCGTCGTGGCGCCGCCCGGACAGCTGGACGCGGCCGGGCTGCGCCGGCTCACCGCGCCCGGCGGCGTCACGGCGGCCTTCATGACCACGGCCCTGTTCAACCTGCTCGCCGAGGAGGACCCGGGCTGCTTCGCCCCGCTCGCCGAGATCTGGACCGGCGGCGAACAGGTGTCGCCCGCCGCGTTCCAACGCGTGCTGGACGCCTGCCCGGACACGTCGGTGGTGCACGTCTACGGCCCCACCGAGACCACGGTCTTCGCCACCTGTGTGCCGCTGGACGCCCCGTACCGCGTCGGCCGCACGGTCCCGATCGGGCGCCCCATGGACAACACGCGCGCCCACGTCCTGGACGACCGGCTGCGCCCGGTGCCGCCCGGTGTGCCGGGCGAGCTGTACCTGGCCGGCACGGGCACGGCCCGCGGCTACTTCGGGCTGCCGCGGCTGACCGCGGAACGCTTCGTGGCCGACCCGTCCGGGGCGCCCGGGGAGCGGATGTACCGGACCGGGGACGTGGTGCGCTGGGACGCCCAGGGCCGCATCGAGTTCGTGGGCCGGGCCGACCACCAGGTCAAGATCCGCGGCCTGCGCATCGAACTCGGCGAGATCGAGGCGGCCCTGGAGGCCCAGCCGCAGGTGTCCCGGAGTCTGGTGACCGTCCTCGAGGACCGGCCGGGCAGCAAGAAGCTGGTGGCCTACGTCGTCCCGGCGCCCGGCGCGGACACCGCGGGCCTGCGCGAGCGGCTGGCGCGGCGGCTGCCGGACTACATGGTCCCCTCCGCCGTCGTCCCCCTGGCCGAGCTGCCGCTCACCGCCAACGGGAAGATCGACCGCAAGGCGCTGCCCGCTCCCGACTTCGGCCCCTCGGCCGCGGGACGCGGACCGCGCAACCCACGCGAGGAACTGCTGTGCAGGCTGTGGGCCGAACTGCTCAAGCTGGACCGCGTCGGCATCGACGACAACTTCTTCGAACTGGGCGGCGACAGCATCGTCTCCCTCCAGCTCACCAGCCGGGTGCGCGCCGTCTTCGGGGTGGAGCTGTCCAACCGGGCGGTCTTCCAGGCCCCCACCGTGGCCGCGCTGATGGACCTGCTGGACGAGGGCGGCACCCGGGACGAGTCCTTCGACGTCGTCCTCCCGCTGCGCGCCGGGGGAGAGGCGCCCCCGCTGTTCTGCCTGCACCCGGTGGGCGGGGTCAGCTGGATGTACTCCGGTCTGATGCGCCACATCGACGGCGCCCACCCCCTGTACGGCATCCAGTCGCGGGGCCTCGCCCGTGAGGAGCCGCTGCCGGGCTCGGTGCCGGAGATGGCCGAGGACTACGCGCGCCGCATCCGCGAGGTCCAGCCCCACGGCCCCTATCACCTGGCCGGCTGGTCCATGGGCGCGATCCTCGCCCACGAGGTGGCCGTCCGGCTCCAGCGGCAGGGGGAGCGGGTCGCGCTGCTCGCCAACCTGGACCAGGTGCCGATGACCGCCGAGGAACTGGACGGCGAGTACGTCGCCGCCGACGAGCAGAAGGTGCTGCTCGCCCTGCTGGACTTCGTGGGGCGCGACGTCCGGACGTTCGGGGACGGCCCGCTGCGGCACGACGAGGTCATGGCCGTGCTGCGCGAGGAGGGCAGCGCGCTCGCGACGTTCGACGAGGAGCACATCCTGCGGATCGGCGCGGTCAACAACAACAACTGGAACCTGACGATCGGTTACGAACCCGGGGTCTTCGACGGGAACGTGCTCCTGATCGTCGCCACCCGGGAGGAGGACGGCCCGGGGGACAAGACCGAGCGCTCGGTGGCCCGGCTCAGCCGTTTCGTCACCGGCGCCGTGGAGGTCGCCGAGATCGACTGCGAGCACCGGCAGCTGCTGCAGGCCGGCCCCGTCGCCGAGGTCGGCCGCCTGCTCCAGGAACGGCTCCGCGCCGCCCGCGGCTGAACCGGCCCCGCCGCCCCACCGGGCCCGGCCCCGCCTGCTCACGGCCGGCGGGGCCGGGCCCTTCGGCGGCCCGGAGGGTGCGCGGGATCTGCCGATCGGCAGATGTGGCGGCCCCCGGCCGCGGGCCATGCTGGTCACCGGACACCGAAGGAGGCAGGCGCCATGACACGGACGACCCGGAACGCGCCCTCACCACGGGCCGGGCGTGGCGCGCCGCCGGAACACCGGCATCCGGCGCACACGCCGCGGGTCCCCGTCGGCTGGGCGGCCTTCCTCGCCCTGATCGGCTACGGCCTCGCACAGCTCTACTGGGCGCTGGGCGGCAGGGGGTTCCCCTTCGGCGCCGACGACGCCAACCCCGAGTACTCGGCCTTCGAGCACATCGGCCGCGCACAGCTGGCGCCCTGGCTGGCGGCCGGTTTCCTGCTGTGCGCCGCCGTGGCCCTGCTGCTGGCGCTGCCCGGCCGCCGCCGGGTCCCGGCCCCGGTGCTGCTCGGCGTCACCGCGCTGGCCGTCGCGGCGGTGCTGGGCACCCTCGCCGACTTCCGCATCCTGGGCAACCTCGCCTACGTCTTCATGCTGAGGTTCTCGGCCATCAACTGGACGGTGATCAACCAGGTGTTCGCGGTGGTCGCCGTAGGCCTCATGACGATGTCCGCCGTGGCCTACCAGCGCCGGATCACCGGCGCCTGCGTCAGCTGCGGGCGCACCGACTCGGGCGCCGGCTGGACCTCGCCGGCCGCCGCCGCCCGCTGGGGCAGGAAAGCGGCGTACACGGCCGTCGTGGTGCCGCTGGTGTACGCCAGCACCCGGTGGGCCTGGGCCCTGGGGTACCCGCTCGGCATCTCCGACAAGCTCTGGCAGGAGGGCAAGCGGGACCATCTGTGGCTGTTCGGCGCCGCCCTCGCCACGATGGGCGCCCTCGGCTCGCTGCTCACCCTCGGCCTGGTGCAGCGCTGGGGCGAGGTCTTCCCGCGCTGGATGATCGGGCTGCGGGGCAGGCGGGTGCCGCCGGCCCTGGCCATCGTGCCCGCCTCACTCGTCGCCGTGATGGTGACGACCGCCGGGATCATGTACATCCGGTTGCACTTCCAGGGCGCCTTCGACGACCCGAAGCACAACTGGGGCGCCACCGTGCCCGAGACGATCTGGCCGGTGTGGGGCATCGCCCTGGCGGCCGCCACGCTCGCCTACTACTTCCGCCGGCGCGGCGCCTGCAAGCGCTGCGGCCGCGGCTCGCGCTGACGGTCCCGGAACGCGCCCGCGGCCCGCGTCAGCGGCCCGGCGAACGCGCGGAGCGCGAACCGGGCGTCCGTCACACGGACTCCGCGTCCCCACCGGTTCCTGATCCCACCGACTGCGCTGTCCACCAGGCCGGCGGCCTCGGGCCCGCAATCCCCCGCCGGGTCCGGGGCCGCCTCTTTCCCGTGCGCCCGCGCCCGGGCAGGCCTGAGCCGATCGGCGGACGTGCCCGCGACCGCGGCGCGCCAGCCCGGGCCGACGCCACGAACTCCCGTCCGCACAGACCCCGTCGCCGCGACCGAGCGGTGAGGAGAGGAATGCTCCATGGCCGACACAGCCCTCGGAGAAGAACCGGCCCCGGCGGCGCCCGGCAAGCCCGCGGACACCGGACCGCGCCGCCGCTGGTGGCGGCGGTGGCCCGACTGGTCGGGGCGCCTGGTGGTCCTCTGGTCGCTCGCGTACGGGCTGGCCGGTCTGTACTGGGCCCTGGGCGGCGACGGCTACCCCTTCGCCAGGACGATCGAGGACCGGTCCTCCTCGTCGATCCTGGAGCCGAGCAGCGCCTCGGTCGTGGCTCCCGTGATGGCGGCGTTCGGCGCCGCGGGCGTGCTGGCCGGGATGCTGATGGTCCGCGGCCGGTGCGCGGGCCGGGCGCGCACGGCGCTGCTGGCCTTCGGCTGGACGGCCGGCGTCGCGCTCACCTTCCTGGTCCCGGACTACTCGCTGCTCGGGCTGCTCGTCTTCTCGCCCGCGCTGCTGGTGTTCGTCTTCACCGGCGTTCCCGGGCCGCAGGAGCTGGGCGACATCCTCTACTGGCACCGCATCAACCTGATCATCGTCTTCTTCGGCGGACTGCTGTGGCTGGCCACGACCGTGGCCTACCAGCGCCGCACCGGCGGGAGCTGTGTGCACTGCGGGCGCGGCGAGCGGGCGGCGGCGGGCTGGACCGACCCGGCGGCGGCGCTGCGCTGGGGCCGGTGGGCGGTGCGGGTGGCGGTGCTGTCCACCCTGCCCTACGACATCACGCGCATCGCCTGGTACTTCGGCTGGCCGCTCGGCATCACCCGCGCGTTCCTCAAGGACATGCAGGACACCCCGCACATGCTGGACATGGGGCTGGCGCTGGGCGTGGTGTCCACCTTGGGCAGTCTGCTGATGCACGGGCTGGTCGGCCACTGGGGCGAGGTCTGGCCGCGCTGGGTCTGGTTCAAGCGCGGCCGGCCGGTGCACCCGGCGACGGCCGTCGTGCCGGCGTCGATCGTGGCCGTGGTGCTGGTACCGGCCGGTCTGATGGCGGCCCGCGACTACGACGCGGGCATGTGGGGGACGCTCGGCCCGGCGGTCTTCTGGGCGGTGTGGGGAGCGGCGCTGGGCGTGGCGACCTACGGGTACCACCTGCGCCGGCGGGGCCGCTGCCGGTACTGCGGACGCGGCTGAACGCGTCCCTTTCCGGCCGCACGGTCCACAGCGAATTCGTTGATACGGGCTGGGCCGGCCGCGAACGGGCCGATTGAATGAAATACGCCGCCGGGCGGGCCGTCCGGCGGCACAGGAAATCCCGTCGGCAATTCAGGAGGTATTCCGCATGAAGAGAATCACCCGTGTCATCGGGGCCGCGGCGGCCGGACTCGTGCTCGCCGGCGCCGCGCAGGTCTCCGCGCAGGCGGCCGGGGCGGGGGCGTCCGCCGCCGTGCCCACGTGCGTCACGGGCAAGCCGTTCCTCCTGGTCACCGTCGGGGTCG
The DNA here is from genome assembly GCF_040683715.1 of Streptomyces sp. NPDC093260. NCBI lineage: Bacteria > Bacillati > Actinomycetota > Actinomycetes > Kitasatosporales > Streptomycetaceae > Streptomyces > Streptomyces sp. NPDC093260. The sequence goes on along the minus strand of NZ_JBFBEK010000042.1, from coordinate 293 downwards.
AGATCACCAACGGCTGTTCCACGACCCAGCGGGTGAACGCCGAGTACACCAAGGGCGGCAAGACCTTCATCCCGGACAAGTGCCACGTCCTGGCGCCGGGCGAGAAGGTCGTGACCAGCGAGGCCATCTGGAGCGCGGACAGGTACGTGGGCCTCGTCCCCTGCTGATCCGCCCTTCCCGGCGGCCCGTGCGGCCGTCGCCGCCGTGAACGGGCCGGGGCCCGGAACCAGTCACACCGTGGCGGCGCCCCCCCCGTGGCCGCGGGGGACGTGGGCCCCCGGCAGACGCCGGCC
>NZ_JBFBEK010000041.1:0-59948 GCF_040683715.1 Streptomyces sp. NPDC093260 | reverse complement strand
TCCTTCGTACTCACCCTCTCGGGCTTTCCTCCGGGCGCTTCCCTTCGGTCTTGCGTTTCCGACTCTACCAGATCTTCCCGACCCGATTTCCTCGGTGCTTTCCAGGTTCCCGCTTCCGCGTTTCCCTTTCCGGCGGTTCCGACTTTATCAGAGATTCTGAGTCGGATTTTCCGCCCCTCCGGAGGTGTCCCTCGGAGCGCATGAAGCCTCCGGGTTCCCGGCCTGGCGGAGCCGTAAACGTACTGGAGCGGGGCGGCCCGATGCAAATCGAGGCGCCCCGCTGCCGGTTCGAGCGTCAGACCTCCACGACGACCGGGAGGATCATGGGGCGGCGCCGGTAGGTGTCCGAGACCCATTTGCCCAGCGTGCGGCGGATGAGCTGCTGCAACTGGTGGGAGTCGGCGATGCCCTCCTGAGCGGACTTCTCCAGGGACTCCCGGATCTTCGGAATGACCGCGCCGAACGCCGAGTCCTCGATGCCGGAGCCGCGGGCCTGGACGTGCGGGCCGCCGGTGACCTTGCCGGTGGTGGAGTCCACGACCACGAAGACCGAGATGATGCCCTCGTCTCCGAGGATCTTGCGGTCCTTGAGCGCGGGCTCGCCCACGTCGCCGACGGAGAGGCCGTCGACGTAGACGTACCCGGCCTGGACCTTGCCGGAGATCTTGGCCTTGCCCTCGACCAGGTCGACGGTGACACCGTCCTCGGCGATGACGATGCGGTCGTGCGGCACACCCGTCATCGCGCCCAGCTCGGCGTTGGCGCGCAGGTGCCGCCACTCGCCGTGGACCGGCATCAGGTTCCTCGGGCGACAGATGTTGTAGAAGTACAGCAGCTCGCCGGCCGAGGCGTGGCCCGAGACGTGCACCTTGGCGTTGCCCTTGTGGATGACGTCGGCGCCCCAGCGGGTGAGGCCGTTGATGACCCGGTACACCGCGTTCTCGTTGCCCGGGATCAGCGACGACGCCAGGATCACCGTGTCGCCCTCGACGATGCGGATCTGGTGGTCGCGGTTGGCCATGCGGGACAGGGCCGCCATCGGCTCGCCCTGCGAACCCGTGCAGACCAGGACCACCTCGTGGTCGGGCAGGTCGTCCAGGGTGCGGACGTCCACCACCAGGCCCGCCGGGACCTTCAGGTAGCCGAGGTCGCGGGCGATGCCCATGTTGCGGACCATCGAACGGCCGACGAAGGCGACCCGGCGGCCGTACTCATGGGCCGCGTCCAGGATCTGCTGAATGCGGTGGACGTGGCTGGCGAAGCTCGCCACGATGATCCGCTTGCGGGCGCCGGCGAAGACCTGGCGCAGCACTCCGGAGATGTCCCGCTCGTGCGGGGTGAACCCGGGGACCTCGGCGTTCGTGGAGTCGGCCAGGAGCAGGTCGATGCCCTCCTCGCTCAGCCGGGCGAAGGCGTGCAGGTCGGTGAGGCGGTTGTCCAGCGGGAGCTGGTCCATCTTGAAGTCGCCGGTGTGCACGACCATGCCGGCCGGGGTGCGGATGGCGACGGCCAGGGCGTCCGGGATGGAGTGGTTGACCGCGACGAACTCGCAGTCGAAGGGGCCGACGCGCTCCCGGTTCCCCTCGGCGACTTCGAGGGTGTAGGGCCGGATGCGGTGCTCCTGGAGCTTGGCCTCGATGAGGGCCAGGGTCAGCTTGGAACCGATCAGGGGGATGTCCGGCTTCTCCCGCAGGAGGTAGGGGACGCCGCCGATGTGGTCCTCGTGACCGTGGGTGAGGACGATGCCCTCGATGTCGTCGAGGCGGTCCCGGATGGACGAGAAGTCCGGCAGGATCAGGTCGATTCCGGGCTGCTCCTCCTCCGGGAAGAGCACTCCGCAGTCGACGATCAGCAGGCGGCCGCCGTACTCGAAGACCGTCATGTTGCGGCCGATCTCGCCGAGGCCGCCGAGCGGAGTGACGCGCAGGCCGCCGTCGGCGAGCGGCGGGGGCGGGGCGAGTTCAGGATGCGGATGACTCAAAAGACCCTCCTCACCACACGCGCCACGTACCGGTGGGCACGTGGCGCGCGTGACGTTCGTGCAGAAGCAGTTGTCGTTGGTGTGGTGCGGGCACCGGTGGCCCGCGTATTCAGTTGGCTGTTCTGTTGTGGGGCCCGGTTCCCGGCAGGGTGCCGGGGGAGGCCGGGCCGTGCGAGGCGGGCTCGCGAAGTCTCGTCGTCAGAGCTGTACCCCGCCGGCGGCCAGGTCGATCTTGAGCTGCTCGATCTCTTCGGACGTCAGCTCGACCATGGGCAGCCGCAGCGGTCCGCCGGGCAGGCCGCGCAGGGCCAGGGCGGCCTTGGTGGTCATGACGCCCTGGGTGCGGAACATGCCGGTGTAGACCGGGAGCAGCTTCTGGTGGATCTCGGTGGCCTTCTGGACGTCGCCCGAGATGTGGGCGTCGATGAGGGCGCGCAGGTCGGGGGTGACGACGTGGCCGACGACGGAGACGAAGCCGACAGCGCCCACGGAGAGCAGCGGCAGGTTCAGCATGTCGTCGCCGGAGTACCAGGCGAGGCCGGAGCGGGCGATGGCCCAGCTGGCGCGGCCGAGGTCGCCCTTGGCGTCCTTGTTGGCGACGATCCGCGGGTGCTCGGCGAGGCGGACGAGGGTCTCCGTGTTGATCGGGACGCCGCTGCGGCCGGGGATGTCGTAGAGCATGACGGGCAGGCCGGTGGCGTCCGCGATGGCCTTGAAGTGCCGGTGGAGGCCCTCCTGCGGGGGCTTGTTGTAGTACGGCGTGACGGTGAGCAGGCCGTGCGCGCCGGCCTGCTCGGCGGCGCGGGCCAGCTCGATGCTGTGGTGGGTGTCGTTGGTGCCGACGCCGGCGATGACGTGGGCGCGGTCTCCGACGGCCTCCAGGACCGCGCGTACCAGCTCGGTTTTCTCCGCATCGCTGGTGGTGGGGGACTCGCCGGTGGTGCCGTTGACGACCAGGCCGTCGTTGCCTGCGTCCACCAGATGGGCGGCGAGCCGCTGCGCGCCGTCGAGGTCGAGTGCGCCGTCCGCCGTGAAGGGCGTGACCATGGCGGTGAGGACCCGCCCGAAGGGGGTCTGCGGAGTGGAGGTCGGAGCCATGGGTAACACGCTACTCGTTGCTCAGGGCGGGGTCTGCCCTCGGGGCGGGCGACAAGTGGTGACAAAGAGGGAGCCCGGCACTGCCTGCTCGGGGGTTCAGGCAGTGCCGGGTCCGTTCGCTCAGGCTAGATGAACTTCCACAAAGGCCGCAATACGGACACTTCGCGAGGCTGATGCGTACATCAGTACCTGCGGGATCGGGCGGCCCGCCGGGTCACGGCGCGACACGGCCGTTGGCGTTGAAGGCTGCGTGGGTGAGCGGCATGAGCCTCGCCCACTCGGCCTCCATCTTCTCGCCCACCATCTCGATCTCCCGCTGCGGGAAGGACGGCACCTTGGCCAGCTCGTGCTGGGTGCGCAGGCCGAGGAAGTGCATCAGCGAGCGGGCGTTGCAGGTGGCGTACATCGAGGAGAACAGGCCGACGGGGAGCACCGCGCGGGCGACCTCGCGGGCGACGCCGGCGGCGAGCATCTCCTGGTACGCCTCGTACGCCTGCCGGTAGGAGTCCTCCATGACCCGGCCGACCAGCTCCTGCTGGGCCTGGGTGCCCTCGACGAAGCGGTACTTGCCGGGGCGGCCCTCCTGCACCAGCTTGCGGGCGGCGTCGGGGACGTAGAAGACGGGCTGGAGCTCGCGGTAGCGGCCGGACTCCTCGTTGTACGACCAGCCCACGCGGTGCCGCATGAACTCCCGGAAGACGAAGATGGGGGCGCTGATGAGGAACGTCATCGAGTTGTGCTCGAAGGGGCTGCCGTGGCGGTCCCGCATCAGGTAGTTGATCAGGCCCTTGGAGCGCTCCGGGTCCTTGTCCAGCTCCTCCAGGGACTGCTCGCCGACGGTCGAGACACGGGCCGCGAACAGGACGTCGGCGTCCGACGCGGTGTGCTTGACCAGCTCGACGGTGACGTCGCTGCGGAAGCTGGGTTTGAGGTCGTCGGCGGGGGTGGCGGTCACGGGTCGGAGGGTCCTTCCGTCATCTCTCTCGGGCGGCGCCCACTCTACGGCCCGGCTCCGGCATCAGGGCGTCCGGTGCCGGGGCGCGACATCTTCGGCGAAGATCGATGAATTCGGGGAAAGCGGGCACCTTTCGGGACACTCGCGCGTCTGTATGGGTGAGACACCCCAGTTCGACCGCAGTTCCTACCCCGAAGGGAGCCGTACCTCCGATGTTCCGTCGGCGCGAGCCCGTCCCGTTCGCCTTCGTCGCGGAGGCGGACAGGTTCCGCAGCAATGTCACTCCCCCGCCCCGGCAGCGGGCGTCCGCCGGTGAGATAGCCGGGCGGTGCCTGCTGGCCCTGACCATCGTCGCGGGTCTGGTGGGGTCGCTGGTCCTGGGGCTGCCCGCGTTGTCGACCAGTCACACGCCGCCGCAGACGCAGCAGGCCTCCACGGACCGCTGAGGACCGACCGTCGCTCAGGGCGCCGCCCACCCCCTTGGACCTCCGCGGGTGGTGGGCGCGGACGCGGACGGATAGCCTCACCGGGCACAGCCCCGCGTGGATCGAGTGAGGACCAGCCGTGCCCCTGCCCTTCCTGACGGCCGACCGTGCCTTCGACACCGTGTACGACGTCGCGCTGCCGTTCGACGACCGTGAGCGCTGGCGGCGGCCCTACCGGCCGGGGCCCTGGCGGGTGGGGATGGCGGCGCTGGTGCTGCTGCTGGCCTCGTTCGTCCTGTTCGCGGCGGTGGTGACCGCGCTCACCGGCGGGTTGTCCTCCGCCGCGGTGTGCTTCGCCATCGCTCTGGCCGTCGTCGCCGGCGCACTGCGGCTGCTGCGGATGGGCGTGTGGGTCGGAGCGCGCGGGCTGCGCCATGTGCGGTTCTTCGTCACCCGTACGACGCCCTGGGCGCAGGTCGTGAGCGTTCGGACCGTGCAGCAGCCGGTGCGGTGGCTGGGGCTGCCGCGCACGGTGCAGGGACAGGCGCTGCTGCTGGACCGCCGGGGGCGGGCCGCGGAGGCCGCGCCGCCGCTGCTGACCACGCATGGCGCGGACTTCCTCGGCCGCCTCGCGGCGTTCGACCGTGCGGCGGACGCGGTGGAGGCGTGGGCGGAGGAGTACCGCCTGCGCTGAGCCCGGCGGCGGGTGCGGCGCACCGCTCGGCGCGGGTCCTCTCTCGTGCGGGATGCCGCACAGTTCCAGTCCTCGTCCCGGTGTCGTCCGCCGTCGGCGGACGCCTGGCCGTGCGCCGCCGGTCGTACGCCCGTGGGGCCGGCCGCGCCGTACGCGGCGGTCGGCCCCACAGGGGCGTGTGCGGTGTCAGGCGGCCGGGAGGGGCTTGCCGTCGTGGAGGGCTATCGCCCGCTGCATGGCCTTGCGGGCGCGGGCCGTGTCGCGGGCGTCGTGGTAGGCGACGGCGAGGCGGAACCAGGTGCGCCAGTCGTCGGGGGCGGCCTCCGTCTCGGCCTTGCGCTTGGCGAAGACCTCGTCGGCCGAGTCGCGGTCGATGCGCCCGCTGGGCGTGCGCTTCAGCTCGTCCACGGGCAGGCCGCCCTCGGCGTCCAGTTCGGCGGCGAGCTGGTTGGCCCGGCGCACGAACTGGGTGTTCTTCCACAGGAACCACAGCCCGATCACCGGCAGGATCAGCACGGCGATCCCGAAGGTCACCGTGACGACCGTGCCGGACTGGATGAGCATGATGCCGCGGCTGCCGACCAGGGCGAAGTAGAAGACCAGGACGGCGGCCGTGACGAGGTAGGTGATCTTGGCGCGCATGAGGGGTTCGGACTCAGTTCAGGTCGAGGAAGTTCTCCAGGCCGAAGGTCAGGCCCGGAGTGGTCACCACGCGGCGCGCGCCGAGCAGGATGCCCGGCATGAAGCTGCTGTGGTGGAGCGAGTCGTGCCGGATCGTGAGCGTCTCGCCCTCGGCTCCCAGCAGGACCTCCTGGTGGGCGAGGAGGCCGCGCAGACGCACCGAATGCACCGGGACGCCGTCCACGTCGGCGCCGCGCGCGCCGTCCAGCGCCGTGGCGGTGGCGTCCGGCGCCGGGGCCGTGCCGGCCTTCGCACGGGCCTCGGCGATGAGCTGGGCCGTGCGGGTGGCCGTGCCGCTGGGGGCGTCGACCTTCCTGGGGTGGTGCAGTTCGACGACCTCGACGGACTCGAAGTACGGCGCGGCGATCTGCGCGAACTTCATGGTGAGCACGGCGCCGATGGAGAAGTTCGGGGCGATGAGCACCCCGGTCCCCGGGGACCGGTCGAGCCACCCCGTCAGCTGCGCGAGCCGCTGCTCGGTCCAGCCGGTGGTGCCGACGACCGCGTGGATGCCGTGGGCCACGCAGTAGTCGAGGTTGGCCATGACCGAGTCGGGCGTGGTCAGCTCGACGGCGACCTGGGCGCCGCTGTCGGCCAGGGCCTCCAGCGAGTCGCCGCGGCCGAGGGCGGCCACCAGCTCCATGTCCTCGGCGGCCTCGACGGCCCGTACCGCCTCGGCACCGATCCGGCCCTTGGCGCCGAGGACCGCCACGCGCAGCTTGCTCATCTCTTTGCTTCCTTACGAACCGAAGGGGACCTTGGGGTCAGGCGACCGCGTCGTCAAGGCGGGCGGCCTGCTTGTCCTTGAGCGGGCCGATGACCGACAGCGACGGGCGCTGTCCCAGGATGTCGCGGGCGACGGCACGGACCTCGTCCGGGGTCACCGCCGCTATCCGGGCCAGCATGTCGTCGACGGAGATCTGCTCGCCCCAGCACAGCTCGCTCTTGCCGATACGGTTCATCAGCGCGCCGGTGTCCTCGAGACCGAGGACGGTGGAGCCTTGGAGCTGGCCGATGGCGCGGGCGATCTCGTCGTCGGGCAGGCCGTTGCCGGCGACCTGGTCCAGTTCGTCGCGGCAGATTCGCAGCACGTCGTGGACCTGGCTCGGGCGGCAGCCCGCGTAGACGCCGAACAGACCGCAGTCGGCGAAGCCGGACGTGTAGGAGTACACGCTGTAGGCGAGGCCGCGCTTCTCCCGGACCTCCTGGAAGAGCCGGGAGGACATGCCGCCGCCGAGGGCGGTGTTGAGCACGCCGAGGGCCCAGCGCCGTTCGTCGGTGCGGGCGAGGCCCGGCATGCCGAGGACGACGTGCGCCTGTTCGGTGCGGCGGCCCTGGAGCTCCACGCGGCCGGCGGTGCGCAGACTGCGGCGGCCGTCGCGCGGTGCGATGGGGACGGCCTCGGCGTTCTGGAGCGCCCCCGCCTTCTCGAAGGCGGCGCGCACCCGGCGTACGACCTTGTGGTGGTCGATGTTGCCGGCGCAGGCGACCACGAGGTGGGTCGGGTCGTAGTGCTTCTTGTAGAAGCGGCGGATGCGGTCGGCGGTGAGGGCGTTGACCGTGTCGACGGTGCCGAGGACGGGGCGGCCGAGGGGGCTGTCGCCGAACATGGTGTGCGCGAACAGGTCGTGCACGCAGTCGCCCGGGTCGTCCTCGGTCATGGCGATCTCTTCGAGGATCGCGCCGCGTTCGACGTCGACGTCCTCCTCGCGGATCAGCGAGCCGGTGAGCATGTCGCAGACCACGTCGATGGCGAGCGGCAGGTCGGTGTCGAGCACGCGTGCGTAGTAGCACGTGTACTCCTTGGCGGTGAACGCGTTCATCTCGCCGCCGACGGCGTCGATGGCGGAGGAGATGTCCAGGGCGGAGCGCTCGGAGGTGCCCTTGAAGAGCAGGTGCTCCAGGTAGTGCGTGGCGCCGCCGAGCGCCGGGGTCTCGTCGCGGGAGCCGACGTGCGCCCAGATGCCGAAGGTGGCGGAGCGGACCGAGGGCAGGGTCTCGGTGACGATGCGCAGTCCGCCCGGGAGGGTGGTCTTGCGGACGGTGCCGATGCCGTTCATGCCCTTGACGAGGGTTTGGGTACGGGCGACGGCCCGCGCCTCCGAGGAGGTGCGGGCCGTCGCCTTGAAGCTACGGGACGTCACTTGGCGGCGTCGTCCTTCTGCTCTTCGTCGCCCTCTTCGCCCTCGACCACGGGGATCAGGGAGAGCTTGCCGCGGGAGTCGATCTCGGCGATCTCGACCTGGACCTTGTGGCCCACGCCGAGGACGTCCTCGACGTTCTCCACGCGCTTGCCGCCGGCGAGCTTGCGGATCTGCGAGATGTGCAGCAGACCGTCCTTGCCGGGCAGCAGGGAGACGAACGCGCCGAACGTGGTGGTCTTGACGACCGTGCCCAGGTAGCGCTCGCCGACCTCGGGCATCGTCGGGTTGGCGATGCTGTTGATCGTGGTGCGGGCGGCCTCGGCGGCGGGGCCGTCGGCGGCGCCGATGTAGATGGTGCCGTCGTCCTCGATGGTGATCTCGGCGCCGGTGTCCTCCTGGATCTGGTTGATCATCTTGCCCTTGGGGCCGATGACCTCGCCGATCTTGTCGACCGGGATCTTCACGGTGATGATCCGGGGCGCGTTGGGGGACATCTCGTCCGGCGTGTCGATCGCTTCCATCATCACGTCGAGGATGTGGAGGCGGGCGTCACGGGCCTGCTTGAGGGCGGCGGCCAGGACGGAGGCGGGGATGCCGTCCAGCTTGGTGTCGAGCTGGAGGGCGGTGACGAACTCCTTGGTGCCGGCGACCTTGAAGTCCATGTCGCCGAAGGCGTCCTCCGCACCGAGGATGTCGGTGAGGGTGACGTAGTGCGTCTCGCCCTCGATCTCCTGGGAGATCAGGCCCATGGCGATGCCGGCGACCGGGGCCTTCAGGGGCACACCGGCGTTCAGCAGGGACATGGTGGAGGCGCAGACGGAGCCCATCGACGTGGAGCCGTTGGAGCCGAGGGCCTCGGAGACCTGGCGGATCGCGTAGGGGAACTCCTCGCGCGTGGGCAGGACCGGCACCAGGGCGCGCTCGGCGAGGGCCCCGTGGCCGATCTCGCGGCGCTTGGGGGAGCCGACGCGGCCGGTCTCGCCGGTGGAGTACGGCGGGAAGTTGTAGTTGTGCATGTAGCGCTTGCGGGTCACCGGGGAGAGGGTGTCCAGCTGCTGCTCCATGCGGAGCATGTTGAGGGTGGTGACGCCCAGGATCTGGGTCTCGCCACGCTCGAACAGCGCCGAGCCGTGCACCCGCGGGATGGCCTCGACCTCGGCGGCCAGCGTACGGATGTCCGTGACGCCGCGGCCGTCGATGCGCTTCTTCTCCTTGATCACGCGCTCGCGGACCAGCTGCTTGGTCAGCGCGCGGTACGCGGCGGAGATCTCCTTCTCGCGGCCCTCGAACTCGGGCAGCAGCTTCTCGGCGGCCAGGCCCTTGACGCGGTCCAGCTCGGCCTCGCGCTCCTGCTTGCCGGCGATGGTGAGGGCCTGGGCCAGCTCGGGGCGGACCGCGGCGGTCAGCGCCTCCAGGACGTCGTCCTGGTAGTCGAGGAAGATCGGGAACTCGCCGGTCGGCTTGGCGGCCTTCGCGGCGAGGTCCGACTGGGCCTTGCAGAGCACCTTGATGAAGGGCTTCGCGGCTTCCAGACCGGCGGCGACGACCTCCTCGGTGGGGGCCTCGGCACCGCCCTTGACCAGCTGGATGGTCTTCTCGGTGGCCTCGGCCTCGACCATCATGATCGCGACGTCGCCGTCCTCCAGGACGCGGCCGGCGACGACCATGTCGAAGACGGCGTCCTCCAGCTCGGTGTGGGTCGGGAAGGCGACCCACTGACCGTTGATCAGCGCGACGCGGACGCCGCCGATCGGGCCGGAGAAGGGCAGGCCGGCCAGCTGGGTGGACGCGGACGCGGCGTTGATCGCGACGACGTCGTACAGGTGGTCGGGGTTGAGGGCCATGACCGTGCAGACGACCTGGATCTCGTTGCGCAGGCCCTTCTTGAAGGACGGGCGCAGCGGGCGGTCGATCAGGCGGCAGGTGAGGATGGCGTCCTCGGAGGGGCGGCCCTCACGGCGGAAGAAGCTGCCGGGGATCTTGCCGGCGGCGTACATCCGCTCCTCGACGTCCACCGTGAGGGGGAAGAAGTCGAGCTGGTCCTTGGGGTTCTTGGAAGCGGTGGTGGCCGACAGCACCATGGTGTCGTCGTCCAGGTACGCCACGGCGGAGCCGGCGGCCTGCTTGGCGAGGCGGCCCGTCTCGAAGCGGATGGTGCGGGTGCCGAAGGAGCCGTTGTCGATGACGGCCTCGGCGTAGTGGGTCTCGTTCTCCACTAGCGTTTTCTCCGTTACTTGTCGTCTTTCGTCCCGCCTCGCCCGTGTGGCGGGGGGACGGTGGCGGAGAAGCGCTCCGTCTGGTGCGGGCCGGTCTTCGATCGAAGCACCCGGGGCCTGTTCGCCCGGGGGCCACTACCGAGGACCGGCGGCGGCGAGGTGCGCTTCTCCTCGTGGTCCGTGCGTGATACGCCCTACCCACTACGGGTGGCCCTTATCACGCTGTGTCATGCGTATTGCGTTCTGCTACCACAGTACAAAGCGGTGGTGACACTCCGCACGTTTGTGCGCGTACGGCAAAGGGAGCGGTCCCCTCTCGCTGGTGGGGCCCGCTCCCTTCACGGCGTCTTACTTGGCGCCCGCCGCACCGCGACGGATGCCGAGGCGGTCGACCAGCGCACGGAAGCGCTGGATGTCCTTCTTCGCCAGGTACTGCAGCAGACGGCGGCGCTGACCGACCAGGATCAGCAGGCCACGACGGCTGTGGTGGTCGTGCTTGTGGGTCTTGAGGTGCTCGGTCAGGTCGGAGATCCGACGGGAGAGCAGAGCGACCTGGACCTCGGGGGAGCCGGTGTCGCCCTCCTTGGTACCGAACTCGGAGATGATCTGCTTCTTCGTAGCGGCGTCGAGCGACACGCGTACTCCTCATGGTCTGAAAGTGGCCACCGAGTGCCCCCGGTCTTCATCTCGGGAGAGCTTCCGTAACTCGGGAGGCGGGGATCCGCTGAGCGCGGCCTCCAGGCCTCGCAGGGCTTGCTGCCAGGGCTCCGGGGGCGCGTACACAAACGGCCGTCACTCAGGGTACCAGGCGGTGGCGGTGGGGTTTCCCCCGGTTTCCCGACCGCCTTCTGCGGGCCGTCCCGGCGGCTAGGGTGAGCGCCGGTGCACAGTGCCGGTACACCGTACGGACGTCTGGAAGGGGTCGCTGCGTCATGGCGGAGACGGAAGAGGAGATCAGGGCCCGCAAGGAGCGGGAGCGGGACGAGCTGTACGCCCTCGACATCTCGGGAGTGGAGTGGCACGGCGCGCCCGGCACCTCGCCGGACGAGGAGCGCGTCGAGATCGCCTACCTCCCGGACGGCGCCGTCGCCATGCGCTCCTCCCTGGACCACGACACGGTGCTGCGCTACACCGAGGCCGAGTGGCGGGCCTTCGTGCTGGGCGCGCGCGACGGCGAGTTCGACCTGGAGCCGACGGAGCGCAACAGCGGTCTCGCCGCGCAGTGAGCGGCGTACGGAACTGACGGAGGGGCGGCACGCGTGCGTGCCGCCCCTCCGCTCCGTTCACGGTCGCCGACGGGCGCCGTGAGTGGCTGGTGGTCGTCTCAGCTGGTCATCGCCCGGACCGTTGTGTACACGTCGAACACGGCCAGGGTGAGCGGGACCAGGGTGAGCAGGACGAAGCTCTCCGCGATCTCCAGGAAGCGGCCCCAGAACGGGGTGACGCCGCGGCGCGGGGTGATCAGGCCGATCGCGGTGACCAGGGCCGCCGCCCCGGCGACCGCCGCGACCAGCCAGACGCTGCGGATGTCGAGGGGCGTGGTGTCGCCCTGGAGCGCCTGGCGGACGTAGTCCCACGGCGGGTTCAGCGCCAGCCCGAGCCCGAGGAAGACCAGCGCCGCCAGGCCGGCGGCCAGGGTGGCGGCGACCTGGGCGGTGTACCGGAACAGGCTCGCGCGCATCAGCATCGCCACGCCGGTCGCGAGCGCGAGCAGCTGCGCCCATACGTCGCTGGAGAAGCCGAGGACGATCGAGGCGCCCACCGAGACGAGCGCGCAGCCGCCGACGAGTCCGACGAGCAGTTCGTGGCCGCGGCGGGCGCGGGCCGCGACGCGTTCGGCGTCGACGGGCTCGTAGGCGTTCGGCTCGCCCTCCGCGTAGCCGCCGCGGTTCGGGTTCGGGGCCTCGAAGCCGATGGGCAGCCGGGCGAAGCGCATCGAGAGACCGGGCAGGAAGGCGAGCGCGCCCACCGACACCGGTGCGCAGACGGCGGCCGTCTCGATCGGCCTGAGGTCGGTCAGGATGCCGATGAAGGTGGTGATCAGGCCGATCGCGGAGGCGCAGACGAACGCCACGAAGGGCCCGTCGCCGCGGGGCGAGACCAGGGTGAGCACCAGGGCGGCGACCAGCACGGCCGCGCAGGCCAGCAGGAACTGGAGCCGGCCGATGCCCTCCCCCGCGTCCAGCGGGAGCAGTCCGGAGCCGGCCACGGCGACGTTGGGCAGGGCGCCCAGGCCGAGGGCGATCGCGGAGCCCGCGTCGTCGTACACCCGTGCGCGCACGCACGCGATGGTGACCAGCAGGACGCCGGCGATGGCGGCGAGGACGCCCTGGAGGCTGTGCATGTCGTGGCGGAGCTGGGAGCTCCAGGCCACGAAGGCCAGCAGGACGGGCAGGATGCCGCCGGCGACGAGTCCGGCGGCGCGGGTCAGGTCACCGCTCCACAGGGCGCGGTCGCGGGTGACGGCGGAGGCGACGGCCTCGGAGACGTCGTCGAAGACGGCGGGCGCCAGCGACTCGGCGAACGGCCGCAGCGTGAGCAGTTCGCCGTCGAGGATGCGCTGCGCCGCGAAGGAGCGGGCGCTGTCGAGGACGGTGCCGTCGCGGCGGACGAGGTGGTAGCCGACGGGGGCGCCCTCGTCCGGGCTCTGCTGGGAGAGCCGCAGGATCTCCGGGTAGAGGTCGGCGACCGGTACGTCGTCGGGCAGGGCCACGTCGATGCGGCTGTCGGGCGCCACGATGGTGACCCGGCAGAAGCCGAGTCCGGTGCCCGCTGCCGGGTGACCCTCGCCGCCGGGTCCGGTGGCGGCGCCGCCCGGCGCGGAGGCCGTCATGCTCACCTGCTGTTCCCCCTCGTCGTCGGTGTGCGGCCGGTCGGCCGCCTCGGTGGTGCGGCCGGTCGGCCGGTCGGCCGGTCGGCCGTCGGCGGTGGTGCGCTCGGCCGGTCCGTCCTCCTGCACACCGGCCGCGAAGATCGTGTGCACGTTCCGCCGGGAGTCCGTGTGGCGTCGCCCCGGCCGCCGGCCGCTCGCGCCGCCCGGCCGGGTGCGGGGGCCGCCCGCTGCGAACGTCGCGAATCGCCTGCTTTCGCCGGACCGATTCGCACCTGCTCACACATCCCACCGGCACCCTACCGCCCACCGGCGCCGCCGGTTGTCAGTAGGATCGCGGTTCGCGATCGGCGTCCGCCTGACACGGGGCGGCGGACAGAACACCTCGGTCGGGCAAGGGAATTGGTGCGTAGTGAGCCATATCGTCGTCAAGCGCCCGCCACGGGCACTGCCGAAGGACGTGCCCACGGACGAGATCGTGCTGCAACCCCCGCCGGAACTGCCCCGCGGGCAGCAGGAGGGCGCGCTGATGCAGCTGCTGCCCATGCTGGGCATGGGCGGCTCGGTGGTGTTCTTCTTCAACCCGAGCGCCCAGCCCTTCATGAAGATCATGGGCATGGTGATGATCGCCTCCACGGTCGCCATGGGCGTCTCCATGCTGGTGCGCTACCGCCGCGGCAACCAGGGGCAGATGGCCGACATCCGCCGCGACTACCTGCGCTATCTCTCGCAGACCCGGCGCACGGCCCTGGACACCGCCAGGGCCCAGCGTGACGCCCAGTACTACCTGCACCCTTCGCCCGAGCAACTGTGGGCGCTGGTCGCCGAGGGCAGCCGGGTGTGGGAACGGCGCACCGGCGACGAGGACTTCGGCCAGGTCCGGGTGGGTCTCGGCCCGCAGGCCCTGGCCACCCCGCTGCTCGCGCCGGAGACGGCTCCGGTGGACCAGCTCGAGCCGCTGACCGCGGGCGCCATGCAGCGCTTCCTCGCCACCCACAGCACGCTCGAGGACCTGCCCATGGCGGTCTCGCTGCGCGCCTTCTACCACGTGACGGTCAGCGGCGATCCGGCGACCGTGCGCGGCACGACCCGCGCCCTCGTCGGCTCGCTGGCCTCCCTGCACTCCCCCGAGGACCTGGTCGTCGCCGTGGCCGCGCACCGGGACAGCACGTCCGAGTGGGAGTGGGCCAAGTGGCTGCCGCACAGCCAGGCCCCGGGCGTCACGGACGGCGCGGGCAGCCGGCGGCTGATCGCGACCGACCCACAGGAGCTGGAGGACCTGCTCGGCGCCCGGCTGCAGGGCCGGCCGCGCTTCCACCCGGGCGGGGCGCCGGTCCCCGAGCAGCCGCACCTGGTGGTCGTCCTCGACGGCGTCTCCCTCTCCCCCGCCTCGCTGCTGGCCTCCCCCGAGGGCCTGCAGGGCGTCACGGTCCTGGAGGTCGTGCCCGGCGAACTCACCGCCGGCCGCGGCGACCTGTCCGTCGTCGTACGCCCCCAGGAGCTGCGTCTGGAGTCAGCCCACGGCATGGTCTACGAGGGGACGCCCGACGTCCTGTCGTACGAGGCCGCCGAGGCGCTGGCCCGCCAGCTCGCCCCCCTCCGGGTCGCCTCCGGCGGTGACGACGACGAACCGCTGCTCGCCAACCTGGAGTTCACCGATCTGCTGAACCTCGGCGACGCCGCCTCCGTCGACCCCAAGCGCACCTGGCGGCCGCGCGCGCAGGCCGAGCGGCTGCGCGTGCCGATCGGCCTCGGCGAGGACGGCCGGCCCGTCATGCTGGACCTCAAGGAGGCGGCCCAGGAGGGCATGGGCCCGCACGGCCTGTGCGTGGGCGCCACCGGTTCCGGCAAGTCGGAGTTGCTGCGCACCCTGGTCCTCGGCCTGGCGGTCACCCACTCCTCCGAGACCCTCAACTTCGTCCTCGCCGATTTCAAGGGCGGCGCCACCTTCGCGGGCATGGCCCAACTGCCGCACGTCGCCGCCGTGATCACCAACCTCGCCGACGACCTCACGCTCGTGGACCGGATGGGCGACTCCATCCGCGGCGAACTCAACCGCCGCCAGGAGATGCTCCGCGACGCGGGCAACTACGCCAACATCCACGACTACGAGAAGGCCCGCGCGGCCGGCGCCCCGCTCCAGCCGATCCCCTCGCTGGTCCTCGTCATCGACGAGTTCAGCGAACTGCTCACCGCCAAGCCCGACTTCATCGACATGTTCGTCCAGATCGGCCGTATCGGCCGCTCGCTCGGCGTGCATCTGCTGCTGGCCTCGCAGCGGCTGGAGGAGGGCCGGCTGCGCGGCCTGGAGACGTACCTGTCCTACCGCGTCGGCCTGCGCACCTTCTCCGCGGCCGAGTCGCGCGCCGCGCTCGGTGTGCCCGACGCCTACGAACTGCCGAACATCCCCGGCTCCGGCTTCCTGAAGTTCGGCACCGACGAGATGGTCCGCTTCAAGGCGGCCTACGTCTCCGGCGTGTACCGCACCGGCTCGCAGCAGGCCGCGGCGCTCGGCGGGCCGCTGCCCGTGGACCGCAGACCGGTCCTGTTCACGGCGGCCGAGGTCCCGGTGCGCTACGCCCCGGTGCCGCATCAGCGCCGGGAGCCGCGCCCCGACGAGAAGGACGACGCGCTGGCCGACACCGTCCTCGACGTGATCGTGCGGCGCCTCGAGGCGCAGGGTCCGGCCGCCCACCAGGTGTGGCTGCCGCCGCTGGACAGCCCGCCGTCGCTGGACTCGCTGCTGCCCGGACTCGCCCCGGTGCCCGGCCGCGGTCTGACCCAGCCCGGCTACGAGGGCGCGGGCCGGCTGATCGTGCCCGTGGGCATCGTCGACAAGCCGTACGAGCAGCGGCGCGACCCGCTGTGGGTCGACTTCGGCGGGGCCGCCGGCCATATGCAGATCATCGGCGGTCCGCAGTCCGGCAAGTCGACGCTGGTGCGTTCCCTGGTCGCCTCCTTCGCGCTCACCCACACACCGCACGAAGTGCAGTTCTACGGGCTGGACTTCGGCGGTGGCGGCCTGTCCTCGCTGGCCGGTCTGCCGCACGTCGGCGGGGTCGCCTCCCGGCTCGACCCGGAGAAGGTACGGCGCACCGCGGCCGAGGTGTACGGCGTGCTGACCCGGCGCGAGGAGTACTTCCGCGCCTCGGGCGTCTCCTCCATCGCCGAGTTCCGCAGCCGCCGCGCCAAGGGCGACATCTCGGTCACCGACCAGCCGTGGGGCGACGTCTTCCTGGTCATCGACGGCTGGGGCAACTTCCGCACCGAGTACGAGGCGTTGGAGCCGCTGGTGCTGGACATCGCGTCCCGCGGCCTCGGTTACGGCATCCACCTCGTCCTGACCGCGTCGCGTTCGATGGAGGTCCGCTCCAACCTGAAGGACCACCTGATGAACCGCCTGGAGCTGCGGCTCGGCGACCCGATGGACTCCGAGTTCGACCGCAAGGTGGCGGCCAACGTGCCCACGGGCGTGCCCGGGCGCGGCCAGACGCCGCTCAAGCAGCACTTCATGGCGGCGGTCCCGAGGATCGACGGCCTGTCCTCCGACACCGACCTGGCGGACGCGGCGACGGCGCTGGCCGCCGAGGTCAGCCGACACTGGCAGCAGCCCGGCGCACCGGAAGTCCGGCTTCTGCCACGGGAGTTCGCCGCGGCCCAGCTGCCGCCGGGCGACCGCTTCCCGCACCGGGGCGTCGCCTTCGCCCTGGACGAGGACAACCTCGAACCGGTCTTCGTGGACTTCGACCAGGACCCGTTCTTCCTCGTCTTCGGCGAGAGCGAGTCCGGCAAGTCGAACCTGCTGAAGCTCCTCATCCGGCGCCTGACCGAGCGCTACGACGGCGACAGCTGCAAGCTGTTCGTGGTCGACAACCGCCGCTCGCTGCTGGGGGTGACCCCGACCAGCCATCTGGCGGAGTACATCCCCATGTCGAACCAGATGCAGCACCACATGGACGCGCTGGCCGACCTGATGCAGCGCCGCACGCCGACCTCGGACGTCACTCCCGAGCAGCTGCGCGACCGCAGCTGGTGGCGTGGGCCGACGGTCTACGTCGTCATCGACGACTACGACCTGGTGTCGACGTCCAGCGGCAACCCGCTGGCCGGCCTCACCGAACTCCTGCCGTTCGCCCGCGACGTGGGCGTCCGCTTCATCATCGCCCGCTCCACGGCGGGCGCGGGCCGCGCGGGCTACGAGGCGTTCATGCAGCGCATCAGGGAACTCGGCGCGCAGGGCGTCGTCCTCGCGGGCGACCCGACCGAGGGCGAACTCCTCGCCAACGTCCGCCCGCGTCCGATGCCGCCCGGCCGAGGCGTGTTCGTCTCGCGACGGCAGGGACGGCCGTTGGTGCAGGTCGGGTTGGTGCGCGAGGGGAACTGAGCGGACCACACGCCGAACGCCCGTCCCCGGTCTTCGGGGGGCGGGCGTTCGGCATGTGGTGACGGGGGCCGTCGGACGGCGACGGGAGAGGGGGTGCGGGTCCCAGGTCGAGCGGACTCCGATTCGAGCGCACTCCGGGTGGGGCGGGCTCCGGGTGGGGCGGGCTCCGGTGAGACGCGGGTGGGACGCGCGGCGGGGTCCGTACGCTTGGGGCCCACGATCCGTACGTGTCCGGGCATGCGAACGGGGTGGGCGCCTCCCGCGCGCGCCCACCCCGGGTACTGCTTCGTGCGGCCGCTTCCTAGCGGAAGTAGCTGGCCGCCTTCTTGTCGCCTTCCATGTAGGTACCGCCGGCCTGGGCCACGACGTGGCCGATGCCGGTCAGCGCCTGGTGGATGTCCGACGCCTCCTTGTCCCAGCGGGTCAGCTTCTCGTGGAAGGTGCCCTGGGCCTCGCCCTCCCAGTACTGGAGGCTGTCCGTCACCAGCTTCCTCAGCTCGACCAGGTCGTGCTCGAGCTGGGACGCCTGGTTGCCGATGTCGGTGGAGGCCCTGTCGAGCCCGTCATAAGTGACGGACAGGCCCTCGGCGTTGTTGGCCATGTGTGTCTACCTCGTCTCGCTGGTGTGTCTGTCGGAATGCGTCAGCGCCGGCTGACGTGACCCGGTGTCGCGGTCCGGCTCAGTAGGAGCTGAGAGCGGACGTCGGCACGGTGGGCGCACCGTCCCTGACGTCGATCTTGTTGACGGACGCGCGGACCTCGTCCTCCTTGCTGTCCTTGATGTTGCGCGTGGAGGTCATGGCCTCGATGACCTCGCTGAGGATGTTGCCGATGTTCTGCAGCGAGGTGTTGATCTCGTACTGCTTCTTGTCGAAGGCGGCGCGGCCGATACCCTGCCACTGGCCTTCGAGGCTGTCGATCACACCCTGCAGGGTGTGCACGCGCTTGCGGATGTTGTCGTACTTCTCGACCATCCGCTGCTGCATCCTGACTACTGCGTCATCTTCAAGCTTCTGCTTGCCGCCGGCCATGTGAGACCGCCCCTCTCTCTGTCTGTCTCCGGTCCAACTGTGCGCCCCTCGCCGCGCGGTGCCGCGCGACGGCGGGCCGTGTACTGCGTGCCCCGCGCCTGTGGTGCAGGTACGGGACGCGCAGACGGTTCATGACGGGCCGTCACCTGGCGCGCCGGGCACGCGCGACGGCCAGGCCGCCACCGCCGAGCACGACGACTGCGGCTGCCGTGCCGAGCACGACCCACAACGTGGTGCTGTCACTGGTCGATTCCGCACTCGATCCTGCCGCAGATGTGCCGCCGGCCGTAGTCTTTTGCGGGGCTTGTGACGCGGCTGATGCGGAGGCGGAACCGGCTGCGGACGGCTTCGGTGACGCCTGAGCGGCTCCGGACTTGGCGAGCAGGTCGCCGCCGTTCTCCTTCGCGAGCGGGTCGACGTTCGGCGGTCCCGGATCGTAGTGCGGGTTCTCCAGGACGTTCTTCGGCCGGATCGCCCCGTAGCCCAGGTACTGGCTCGGGTCGTCCTTGGGCCAGCTGCGACCGGCCGTGTCGATCAGGGCACGGGTGACCTGGTTCACCGTCCAGTCGGGGTGGGCGGACCAGATCAGTGCGGCGGAGGCCGAGGCGATGGCGGCGGCCGGGCTCGTTCCGTTGTAGTCGTCGCAGTAGGAACGGAAGGAGGTG
The DNA here is from genome assembly GCF_040683715.1 of Streptomyces sp. NPDC093260. Classification (NCBI taxonomy): domain Bacteria; kingdom Bacillati; phylum Actinomycetota; class Actinomycetes; order Kitasatosporales; family Streptomycetaceae; genus Streptomyces; species Streptomyces sp. NPDC093260. Next base: position 40,844 of record NZ_JBFBEK010000041.1, on the reverse strand, counting down.
TCACACCAGCCGGGGATTCCTTCGCCGGGTGCCGTCAGGTCTACCCAGTCGCCGTGGGAGGAGAACTTGGACACGGTGCCGGAGGAGTCCATCGAGGAGACACCGATCACGTAGTCCTCGGCTGCCGGGTAGTCGATCTCTCCCTTGCCGTCCCCCGCGTTACCCACCGCGGCAATCATCAACTTGCCCTTGGAAGCGGCGTATTTGATCGCTTCCCTCTCCTCCGGGAAGTAGTATCCTCCGATCGACATGCTGATGATCTTGACGTCAGTGTCGGCCGCCGCCCTGATCGCCTCCCAGGGCTCAGGAGTCCTTTTCCTCTCCGCCTTCGGCAGTTCCGTAAGGACGACACGGTACGGAACGATCTTCGCCCCAGGGGCCAGCCCCTTGAGACCGCCTCCGGCACCCGTTCCGGCGATCAGCTCGGCCATGGTCGTGCCGTGGCCTTTGTAGTCCTGGGTGGAGTGGTAAGCGACGGATTTCGGAGTCTCGTTCACCAGCACCTGTCCCTTGAGGGAAGGCGTGTCGGAGTTCACGCCGCTGTCGATGACCGCGACCTTCACCCCTTTCCCGGTGCTGGTCTTCCACATCTTCTCGGCCTGCATCGGACCCAGGTACCACTGCTTCGACTGCGCGTCGTACGCGGCGGCGTTCGGGGCGAATCCCACGCTCAGGGCCGCCAGCGCGCCGACGACCGCGCCCACCGCGCGTACTCGCCGTCCGCGGCGTCCCCCGAGGAACACCGCTCGCCCGGTTCGTCGGCTGCTCGCTGACTTCATGCCTCGTACATCCTCGCTCGCACTCAGTGGCCGACCGGCGGCACATCACGCCGCGGTGCGGTGGGGTGGGGGGTCTCGTTCTCCCCGACCGTGTGGTCAGGGCGCGATGCGTCCGGCGCGTCACGCTCGTCCTCGCGCTTCTTCCGGTCGCCGGACCCGCGGACGAGACCGGCGCCCCCACGCGTCAGGCCGTTGCGCTCCGCCCGGACGGCGGACGTGCGCGTGGTCGGCCTGCCGCTGACGCCCTCGGCTGGTGCGGTACCGCCACGAGCTGCCGGTGCGGCCCTTCCCGTGCCCGGACGCTGAGCGGACTCGGGTGCGCCGAAGACACCGCGTGCGACCGGCCTGCCCGTCTGTGAACGCGACCCGGCCTCCCCCTCGGCGCCGATGACGGTGCCTCGCGGAAGCCGCGGACCGCTCCCCTTCGCCGACCCGCCGGTCGTCGTGGGACGGCCACCGACTACGCCGTTGCCCCGGCCCGCACCCGTGATCGGGCCGCCCACGGCACGCTGAGCCGGGTTGCCCGCTGCTCGCGGAGTGCCTCCTGTGACGCCTCGCCCCATGGGAGTCGACGAAGACCTGGCCCCCGCCTGCGCGGCCTTGCCCAAGGACTGGCCGGTGGACGTGGCGCGTCCCATCTGGTTCGTGGGTCCTTGGCCCGGGAAACGCCCCGAGCCGGACGCGCTCGGGCCGGACGCGCCGATCCGTCCCTGGGACGACACGGGGGTGCGGAACCCGCCCGCTCGGCGGGAGCCTCCTCCTGCGGTGCTGCTGCTCGGCAGCGGCAGGCCGGGGCCTCCTTCGAACATGCCGGTGTGGCCGCCGTTCGGAGCGGGGGTGCCGGTGACCGGGGTGGTGACCGTCTGCGGTGTCGTCGTCGGAGGTGGCAGTGTGCTGACGCTGTCGATGCCGGTACCGACGTCGGGGGTGTCGACGGACACATGACCGACCGGAGTCGGGGGGTGCCCTCCGTGTTCCGTGACGTGTCGCACGGGTGGCGGGCTGTCGACCGTGTCATGAACACGGGAGTGTGCCGGGGCAACCATCGGGTGATGACCGGGCACTGCCGCCGCTCCGGTCCTCGAGGCACCACCGGAATCGGATCCCACCGGGCGATGGCGGTCTGAAGCATCAGGCTTCGGCACCCCCACGTCCGGCATGGCGTCGAACGTCGGGGCCTTGCTCCGCACCGCCGTCAACTGCTCGTTCGACACGGCGTAGTAGGAGGCCAGCCGATTCATCTGGTTGATGGCTTCCTGGCGGTTCTTCTCCACCTTCACGGCGGCCGCGTAGTCCTCCTTGTTCGCGGCCTTCTCGGCCGCGGAGAACTCATGGGGCCGCTTCCGGTCGGCCTCGCTGTCACGAGGCGGCATCGCGCCGCGGACCGACGCCAGGCCGTCGGCGGCCGCGGCGAGCTGGTCACCGGCACCGCCGGCGAAATCGCTCAGCTGGAGCGTCTTGCCGACCAGGTTTCCGCCCCAGGAGCGGAAGGCCTCACCCGCCTCGCCCACCCAGTGGACGTTGTCGATGTGCCCCGCGAGTTCCTCGGCCGCCGACTTGATGGCGTCGCGTGCGTCCCACAGCGCCTGCCCGGAGGAAGCCAGGTCCTGGGGGTCGGTCTTCTCGACCAGATCGAGCAGCTGGTTGAGGCCGAGGGTGGTGTCGCCGAAGTCGGTGCTGTGCTGCACCGTCTTCGCGTACGGGCTCTGGTGGGCGACCGCCCGCAGGGTGCCGTTCACCAGCCGGGTGAACAGACCACCGCCCTGCGGCAGGTCGTCGGCGGTGCGGGTGATGTCCGTCAGGGAGTTCTGCGCCGTGACCCGCTGCTCGTCGGCTTTGTGGTCGTCGTGGCTCATTGGAGGGTCGCACCGCCCTTCGCGTCATTGGAGCGCGGCTTCGACCTCTGGATCTTGTCGATCTCCGTCTGGATCTCCCAGAACCGTCGGCGCTGCTCCTCTTCGAGGTTCTCGAAGCCGTGGTACGCCCCCTGCACGGCGATGCCGATTCCCTCGATCTGGAGATGGAGGGTCTTGGACAGGGAGGTCAGCTCCTCGTGCACCGCGTGGTAGTTGGTGTAAAGGTCGTGCGCCTCCGGGAAGACGCCCTCACCGGCAGCGGTCAGGGACGACAGCTTGATCGTCTGCGCGCCGACCTTCGTCGGGTTACCCGCGGAGGACTCCAGGTCGCGCAGCACCGCGTCGACCCGCTTCACGAACGTGCTCAGCGCCTCGCCGCTGGCCTCCAGGTCCGCTGCCCTGGCCTGGGACGCTCCTCCCACCATGTCAGCCGGAAGCACGACACTCCTCCCCGTTCCCCGTGTACGCATCGTCGCGGGCCGGCCGGTGCGCTTCACGCAATCGCAAAGCACGGACCCATGGCTCACAACGCGCTCACCACTCTAGTCAGGCCCCGTAACCGGTCCAACCCAGATGTGCCCCGGCCTCGTTACGACACGCCTGAGGCATGTCGGTTCGCCTGATGTGCCGTTGCCACCGGGGAGGCCGTGCGGGCCCTGGTGCGGGAGGGGCTGGTCCCGTTCGCCGATCGTGAGGGCGGGGACCGGGAGCGGGGGCCGGTCCGGTACGGATTTCCACCCAACCTCCACACGCCCGGGTGACGCGGTGGGTGAGTCGGGGTGTAGCGGGTCCGGTACTCCGAGCCGGGTCGCTCTCGCTGAGCGGCGTCCCACCGCTGAGCCCGGCGCCCCGGTGTGCCCGCGGGCAGTGAGGCAGCGGGCACACCGGCTCCAGAAGGGCTACGCCCTCCCCGTCACCCTCGCCCGCCGTCTGCGGGCGTCCCGTACCGCCACCGCTGTGCCGCTCAGGGCTGCCACCAGGACCAGGACGGCGATCGCCACGTAGGTGCCGAGGCGGTGGTTGCGCTGGGTGGTGGTCTCCCCGAAGTGGAGGGGGGTGATGGCCGGGGGTTCGGCGCGGGTGACGCCGCCCTCGGGGCGGGGGGACTCGACCGGGCGGGCCGGGTCCACGTCGGTGAGGGCGCGGACCGGGTCCACCACGCCCCAGCCGACCAGGCGGTCGTGGCCGGGGATGGAGCGTTCCGCGGTCTGCTCGATCTGGGCGACGATCTCGTGGGCGGTCCACCCGGGGTACTTGGACTTCAGCAGGGCGGCCACACCGGCCACGTAGGGCGCGGAGAAGCTGGTGCCGTTGTCGGAGCAGTGGCCGCCGCCGGGAACCGTCGAGATCATGTCCACGCCGGGAGCGGCCACGCCCACGAACTCGCCGGACTGGGAGAAGGACGCCCGCTCGTTGTTGCGGTCGGAGGCGGCGACCGCGAGGACGCCGTCGTAGGAGGCCGGGTAGGTGATCTGGACGTTTCCGCCGAGACCGTCGTTGCCGGCCGAGGCGACGACCACGACCTGGTGGGCGAGGGCGTAGTCCACGGCCTGTTCCAGCTCGGAGTCGGGGCGTACGGCGTTGGCCGTGTCCTGGGAGATGTTGATGACGCCGGCCCCGGCGCCGACCGCGTACTTGATGGCGGCCGCGAGGGTCTTGGCGGTGCCGTCGCCCTCCGCGTCGTTCTGTTTGACGGGGATGATCGTGGCGTCGGGCGCCAGGCCCACGAAGCCGGTGCCCTTGGCGGGGCGGGCCGCGATGATGCCGGCGACGCGGGTGCCGTGGCCCACGGTGTCCGTGGTGCCGTGGGCGTCACCACGGTCGATCTTCTCGCCCCTGGAGTTCTTCTCGGGCAGGTTGTTCATGCCCTTCGACGCGTCGACCGCCGGCTTGAGCTGGGGGTTCTTCACGTCGACGCCGGTGTCGATCACGGCGACCTTGACGTCCTTGCCGGTGGACCGCGCCCACAGCTCGTCGAGGTTGACGCGTTGCAGGGCCCACGGCCGGCCGGTGTACGGCTTGGCCGGGAACGTGCACTGGCCGTCGTCGGCGTGTGCGGGGACGGCGGGCAGCGCGAACACCGAGGTCGCCGCGGTGAGCGCGGTGGCGGCCGCGAGGACCGCGGCGCGGGTGAGGGCCGTGGTCCTGCTGAGCGTTCCGGCGCGGCGGCGGGCGGATGCCTTCGGCATGAGGGCCAGCATGAGTGCGTCTCCTCCGGCGGCTACGAGCCCTGCGGCTGGCGGGCCGCGGCTTCCGAGAGGCGCGGCCCGGTCGGCAGGAACGTCGACCACTCCATGGGCACGGGCGCGGGGTCGACCCTGGCGTACCCGAGCCGGGTCTGGGCGATCTTCGCCTCGGTCAGCGCCTGCTTGCGCTGCTCGGCGGTGGTGCCGATGCCCTTGTCGTCGGTGGCGCTGTCGCTGTTGGACTGAAGGGCGTAGCGCAGCCCGGTGTCGGTGACCAGGAAGACGCCGCCCGCCTGGGTCGCGGTGCCCTGGAACTGGCGGAAGAGCAGGCCCGATCCGGCGGTGACGTACGCGCTGGAGGAGCCGGTGGGCAGATCGGCGGGGAAGTCGGTGCCCACCCAGGTGGACAGGGTGGTGGCGCCGTGTCCATCGACCGAGCGCAGCACGTTGCAGACGGTGTTGCGGCCGCTGGTGGCGGCGGCGCCGTCGTTGACGGTCCTCGGCTTGTACAGCGGCCAGGTCATGTCGTCCTTGAACGCGGTGCTGTCGGTGACCGCACCGGGGCTGACCTGCTGCGCCTCGCCCGCCTGTCCGACGCCGACCAGGTCGCGGCTGTTGAGCAGGAGCGTGGCGGTGAACTCCGAGATCCGGGCCACCTGGCCGCGCTGCACCACGTAGTACTGCATGCGCCGGCCGTCGTACGCCTTGATGACCATGCCGATCTTGTCGTACCGGTCGTACTGCTGGAGTCCGCTGAACGCGCCGGCCCTGGCACCCGGTTCGCCGTCGATGTGCGGGACGGCGATGTCGTCGCCCTTGTGGAAGGTCGCGAGCCACTCCTGCGAGACGCGCTGCGGTGCGCGGCCCTGGGTGTCGAGGGCTTTGAGGAGTTCCTTGTCGGAGGGGTCGGCCAGCCGGTAGCGGTAGCCGCGCGCGTCGATGACGTACTGGGTCTTGCCGTCGGGTCCGACGACGTACATGAGGTCGCCGCCGGTCGTCCGGTCGCGGCCCTCGACCTTGGACCACTCCTTCTCGGCGAGGACGAACGCCGCCTTCTGGATGGCCCGGCCGCCGGCGCCGGGGCGTTCGCACACCGCCCACCGCTTGGCGGTCTCGGCCTCCTCCGGGGCGGGCAGCCGGTCGGGGGCGTACGGAATGCCGATGGTGGCGCCGTGCGGGGGCTTGCCGCTGTCGAGGACCTTCTCGTCCACGGTGATGACGCTGTCCTTGCCGGGGTCCAGCAGGAGCCTGGCGGACGCCATGTTCAGCACCGGGTGCAGCTGCACCTGCCTGCCCGTCTTCAGCACCACGTACCGGGTGGTCGACTTGCTGGCGACGATGACGTGTTCTCCGGGCGTGTCCCAGCCCTTGGGCGCGGTCGGGCTGAACAGGCCGATGCCGCCGAACACCGCGAGGACGACCGCGCCGACGACGACGCCGGGCACCACCGCGCCGAACGGCTTGGGCGCGCCCTCCTCCGAACCCGACGCGGAGGGCCGCAGGAAGGACGCGAGCATGCGGCGCTTCGCGAAGGTGTAGGCGTTGAGTTCGTCCCGCCGTGATGCCATCTGTTCCGCTCTCTCCCCGTGCAGAGCTGTGAAGGGGGTGTGGAGCATGCGCGCTCTCCGCGCCCGTCCCCCGAACTGCCTCTGGTGCCTCGGCTGTCAGCACCGGCCCCTACTATGCCTGTTGCGGCGCACCGCCCGCGGCACGGGTAGGGTGCTGGGGCCCGGAAGGGGCCGTGCACGAGGGATTCGGGAGAGTTCGGGGGTTTTGCAGTGATGGCTTCCGCAGCACGGGCCCGGTCGCGATCGCAATCGGGGTCACGGTCGGGCGACGGAAGGCGGCCGGACTCCCGCGCGCCCCGCGGCACCGCGTCGGCCTGGCGGCGTTCCGCGGGCCCCCTCACCGCTCCCCGGCTGACCTCGCGTCCGGGCAGCGGCGGCACCTCGGCCCGGCAGCGGCTGGTGCTGCTGGAGCTGGCCGTGGCGCTGGTGCTGTGCGGCTGGGCGGTCGGCACGGTCGCGCTCGTCGCGGCCTCGGTGGTCGCCGCCGGGCTGGTGGCGCTGGCCTTCGTCCGCCGCCGCGGCCGCACCCTGCCGGAGTGGCTGGGCACCCTGCTCGCACTGCGCGCCCGCAGACGGCAGGCCGCGAGCACCCCGCCCCCGCAGGACGTCGAGCCGGGCCTGGCGCCCGTCGTCGAGTGCGATCCCACGCTGCGCACCCACTCCTACGGCGGCCGGGACCGGCGCCCGGTCGGGATGATCGGCGACGGCACCTTCGTGAGCGCCCTGGTGCAGGTGGAGGCCGACGTGGCCGCGCTGCGCGCCGACCGGGGCCGGCAGCCGCTGCCGGTGGCCCTGGTGCGCGACGCGCTGGAGGTGGACGGCATCCGGCTGGAGTCGGCGCAGATCGTCCTGCACACCCAGCCCGCGCCCGCGCTGCACCTGCCGCAGCACTCGGTCGCCGTGACCAACTACGCGCCGCTGCAGGCGCAGACCGGCGCCCCGGCCGTCCGGATCACCTGGATCGCGCTGAAGCTGGACCCGGAACTGTGCCGGGACGCGGTGGCGGCGCGCGGCGGCGGTCTGGAGGGCGCGCAGAAGTGCCTGGCGCGGGTGACCGACCACCTCGCCAGCCGGCTGACCGGCGCCGGGTTCCGCGCCACCGTGCTCAACGAGGAGGAGCTGACCGCCGCCCTCGCCACCTCCGCGTGCGCCAACCCGCTGGTGACGGCCGAGGCCGGACGCACCGAGGCCCGGGAGCGGCGCACCGAGGAGTTGGGCCGCAGCTGGCGCTGCGACAACCGCCGCCACACCACCTACTGGATCCGCCGCTGGCCCCAACTGGGCGGCGGGGGAGCTTCGCTGGCGCAGATCGTGGCGGGGATGACCAGCGTGCCCGCGCTGGCCACCACCTTCAGTCTGACGCTGTCGCGGGCGGAGCGGCAGGAGACGGCGCTGTGCGGGCACCTACGGGTGACCGGTCGCAGCGACGACGAACTGGTCGCCGCGCGGCGGGCGTTGGAAGACGCCGCCCGGCAGGCGGGCGCGCAGCTCGCCCGGCTCGACCGGGAACAGACGCCCGGCATGCTCGCCACGCTGCCCCTGGGAGGCGCCCGATGACCGTCACGACCGCACAGCCGGCCGGCTCCCCGGCCGCTGGACCGTCCGCGGCCGCACGGGTGCGCGACCGGCTGCGCAGCGGCCTCGGCCTGATCGGCCCCCGGCACGCGCGGCACGCGCTCTCCGCCGAGCAGGTGGACTCGCTCGCGCTGCCCATCGGCGACGACGGCGTCGTCGTGGGCGTGGACGCCGAGGGGCAGCCCGCCGTCCTCGGGGTCAACCGCCCGACGCCATACGACGTGGTCCTGATAGGCAGTCTGTGGACGGCTCAGGTGCTGGCGCTGCGCGCGGCGGCCACCGGGGCGCGGGTCGCCGTGGAGACGGGCCGCGCGCAGGCGTGGATGCAGATGGTGCACGCCATGGGCGGCGGGCAGAACGGTCTGGCGGTGTACGAGGTGGGCCGGGTGCCCCCGCAGGGCGCGTCGGCGGGCACCCCGGTGCTGGTGGTGCGCGACTGCGGCATGCGGCCGCCGCGCGGGCGGGTGGTCTCCGGGCCCTGGCAGTCGGTGATGACCCTGCTGCCGTACCTGAGTCCGGTGGCGCCCCGGTTGATCCGGCAGGCGCGGCTCGTCGGCGTGCAGCGGATCTCGCCGGACGAGGCCGCCGAACTGGGCCGCACGATGGCGCTGCCGCGCCCCGACGTCGAGTCGCTGCCCACGCTTCCCGACGGCGTCACCCTGTGGTGCGCCGACAGGGACCGGCAGTACGTGATGACGCAGCCGACCGACGCGGAGATCGGATTGCTGGGGACGCCCCGGCGGATGGACTGAGCGGCCGGGGTGTTGACGGCCCGGGTGTGACGGTGGCGACGGCCGGGACGACGGCGGCGACCGGGGCGTGTCGTCGCGCCGCACGGCGCCGCACCGGGACTGCCGGCGAACGGGATGGGGCGGATCTGACCGGTTCGTCCCTCCGCGGACGCCGAGTTCACGCCCCGTCGGCCGCTGCTTCGCTGCGGTGGGCGGCCGGCCGCGTCGTGATGTCTCGTCCGCCTTCGACCGGTTGGCGCGTGTGCGGGTGCGGTCGGCGGGGCTCGCCGTGACGCCGTCGACGGGCGCGGAGGGCTGGACGGGCCTGCCATGAGCGCGCCCGTGGTGATTAGGCTGGGACCGGGCGCCACATCGGAACCCGCGGCTGAGCCGTCGGCGCCCCGGGGGAGGCCGGGCGGGCCGGATCGGTTCCGTTCCGCCGGCGACCGCTTCCGACCGACCCCATTGGACGCCAACGGTCGCCCCAGCACGGCATGAGGGTGCTCGACCACACCAGGAGGAACTGTGAACAGCGATCGGGACGGGAACCGCGGGGGCTGGGCCACGCCTGGCGACGACCAGTCCGACGCGGCGTCCGCCGTCGAGGCGACGGGCGAGTTCACCATCGACTACGCCCCGCCGGCCTGGTACACGCAGAACTCGCCGTCCTCGGGCGGCGACTCCGCGCAGGGCGCCCCGGCCGCGCCGGCGACTCCGCCGCCGCCCCCGCCGGTCGGTCCGCCGGTCCAGCTGCCCGACCCGCCGCCGGGCAGCGGCTTCCAGCCCGCCTGGACGCCGCCGCCCGCCGCGCCTCCGGCACCGCCCACCGCCGCGCCCCTGGCTCCGGAGGCGGAGCCCGCCGGGAACGGCGACCTCGTCAGCGGCGCGACGATGCGGATCTCCGCGGCCGCGCTGAAGCGGGAGTTCGCGGAACGGGACGCGGCGAAGGGCATCGGCGAGCCCTCGGGCGAGGGCACGGTGACACCGGACGGCGGCCCGGCTTCCGCCGAGGGCGCGGGCTCGGGCGACTTCGGGCACGCCTCCGCGGGTGATGCGGCCGAAGCGGCCGACGCCGGTGCCGGACGCACTGGGACGGCCGTGGACGACGGTACGGCTCCGGGCGCGGAGGACCGGGTTCCGGCATCCCCGGGCGACGATGCTTCCGAGGCCGCCTCCGAAGGCGGGGGCGCTCGTACGGACGGCGGAGACGACACCGCGCCCGCCGCCGAGGGGACCGGGGCGGCCGAGGCCGAGAGTGGGCCGGACGCCGACGAGGAGGGTGCCGACAGCGCCCGTAGGGACGTGACCGGGGACGCCGGGGAGCAGGCCGACGCCGCTTCCACGCCGGAGGCGAAGGGCACGGGGGACGCGGAGGACTCGCCCGAGGCCGCCCCGTCCGGGCAGGACGAGGCCGCGGGCGCCGCGTCCCGCGACGACGTGCCGGACGCGGTGCGGGACGCCGTGCCCGGGTCGGACTCGGCCGCCGGTGGCGGCGTCGCCGGTGCCGCTCCGTCCGTCCAGGCGGACGACGTGCAGGACGCCGTTCCGGCGGCGGGTGCCGAGGGCGCCGTACCGGAGGCTCCGCGGGAGTGGGGTCCGCCGCCGGCGCCGCAGGACGTGGTGCCGCCGCTTCCGCCGGCCTACCGGCCCGCCGCTCCGGCCACCGCGAACCAGTGGCCCGCGCAGCCCCAGCAGCAGGGGCAGCAGGCTCAGCCGGGGCCGCCCTATCCGCAGCCGCCCTTCCAGCCGCAGGCCCCGCAGCCCGCGCCGACCGCGTGGAACACTCCGGGTGCGCCGGGTGTCCCGGGTGCGCCGCAGGAAGGCGCACCGCAGCCGGGTGCGCCCACTCCCCCGGCGCCGCCCGCCGGTTACGGCTTCCCGCAGCCCCCCGCCACACAGCCCGCGCCACCGAACCCGGCGCAGGGCGGCTACGGCTTCCCGCAGACTCCAGGCGCGCCCAACCCGCCCGCGCAGCCCGGCGGTTACGGCTTCCAGTCGCCCGCCCCGCAGGCCGCCGCCCAGCCGGGACAGCCCGGACAGCCCCAGCCTCGGCCGGACGGAGAGCCGCGCCCCGACACCGTGGCCGACCCCTCGGCCACGGCACAGCCGGGAGCCCCCGAGCAGACCGCCGCCGCCCAGCCGGCCACGCCCCCGCAGGCCCCCGCCCAGCAGGGACAGCCCCAGCCCGGGCACCCCGGCGCCGCCCAGCCGCAGCCCGGTCAGCCCGGCGCCCCGCAGCCCCAGGGTTGGGCGCCGCAGGCCCCGCAGCAGCCCGTCGATCCGCGGACCGGCACCGCCTGGCCACAGCCGATCCAGCACGACCAGCGGCAACCGACCAACCCCGGTGCCGCACCGCTCGGTTACACGGCGGCGGTGGAGCTGTCCTCGGACCGGCTGCTCAACAACAAGAAGCAGAAGGCGCGCAGCACCCGTCCGGCCGCGGCCGGTTCCCGCTTCCGGATCGGCGCCAAGAAGGAGGAGGCCGAGCGGCAGCGCAAGCTGGAGCTGATCCGCACTCCGGTGCTCTCCTGCTACCGGATCGCGGTCATCAGCCTCAAGGGCGGCGTCGGCAAGACGACGACCACCACCGCGCTCGGCTCCACCCTGGCCACCGAGCGGCAGGACAAGATCCTCGCCATCGACGCCAACCCGGACGCCGGCACCCTCGGCCGCCGCGTGCGACGGGAGACCGGGGCGACCATCCGCGACCTGGTGCAGGCGATCCCGTACCTCAACTCGTACATGGACATCCGGCGGTTCACCTCGCAGGCGCCCTCCGGTCTGGAGATCATCGCCAACGACGTCGACCCGGCCGTGTCCACGACGTTCAACGACGAGGACTACCGGCGCGCGATCGACGTGCTGGGCAACCAGTACCCGATCATCCTCACCGACTCCGGCACCGGTCTGCTCTACAGCGCGATGCGCGGGGTGCTGGACCTCGCCGACCAGCTCATCATCATCTCCACACCGTCCGTGGACGGCGCGTCCAGCGCCTCCACGACGCTGGACTGGCTGTCGGCGCACGGGTACGCCGACCTCGTCTCGCGGTCCCTGACCGTGATCTCCGGGGTGCGCGAGACCGGCAAGATGATCAAGGTGGAGGACATCGTCGCCCACTTCGAGACGCGCTGCCGCGGGGTCGTCGTGGTGCCGTTCGACGAGCACCTGGCGGCGGGCGCCGAGGTGAACCTCGACATGATGCGCCCGAAGGTGCGCGAGGCGTACTTCAATCTGGCGGCGCTGGTGGCCGAGGACTTCGTCCGGCACCAGCAGGCGCACGGGCTGTGGACCTCGGACGGCAACCCGCCGCCGGTGGCGGCCCCGCCGATGCCGGGTCAGCAGATGCCGGGTCAGCCGTACCCCGGGCAGCAGCCCTACCCCGGCCAGCCGGGCCAGGCGGCGTACCCGGGCCAGCAGCCGTACCCGGCCCAGCCCGGACAGCCGATGCCGGGGCAGCCCGGCCAGTCCCCCTACCCCGGACAGCCGGGGCACCCCGGTCAGCCCACCGCCCCCGGCCAGTTCGCACCCCAGCCCCCGGCGCAGCCGCAACCCCAGCCCCAGCCCCAGCCGGGCCAGCAGCAGGGCGGGTACGGCTACCCCGGCCAGCAGCCCCAGCAGCTGCCCGGCCAGCCGGGTCAGCCCGCACAGCCGGGTCAGCCCGCACAGCCCGGCCAGCAGGCCTACCCCCACCCCTACGGCCAGCAGCCGATGCCCGAGCCCCCGGGCCAGCCGTACCCCGGACAGCCCTACCCGGGTCAGGCGCCGGCTCCGGGCCAGTTCCCGGCCCAGCCGCTGCCCCCGCAGCAGGCCCAGCCCCAGCCGGGCCAGCAGTACGGCTACGGCTACCCGGGGCAGCCCTACCCGCAGCAGCCGCCCCAGCCACCCCAGCCGGGCCAGCCGGGCCAGCCGCAGGCACAGTCCCCGCAGGGCCGGCCCCCGGAGGCCCAGCAGCCGCAGCCGCCGCAGGGGGGCGAGACCCCGCCGCCCCCTCCCCCGCAGCAGTGACCCGAAAGCACCGAACCGCCGCTGCCCGACCCTGACCGGCCCGCGCCGTCCCCGACGGCGCGGGCCTTCGCGCGTTCGCAGGGCAGAACCGGCGGAAACACGCCGCCACGCCCTCACCAGGAAGGCGTCAGTGGTCTCGACCAATGGGAGCGACATCGTGGTCAACTCGTTGTTTCCGCAGGCCACACGGGGTTTGGCGAACCGTTGACGCGCGCAGACTGCCGCTGATAGACACTCACTTCATTCCGTCGGCGCGCCACCCGATCAAGGTCCTTCCAGCTCGTTCACACCCTTCCACTCCGTTTCGGCCTGTTCACATCTGTTCGAAACCCGCCCGCGCGGGGCGCACCCGCCCCCGCGAGCGACGACGCGAGGTCACCGAGCCATGAACACACAAGACCAGCACGGCAGAGGACGCAGAGGCCGCACCAGGCCCCGCCCCAGGAGGACGCGGCTCCTCGCCGCGGCCGGCGCCGGCGCCCTTCTCCTCGCGTCCGGCCTCGCGGCCCCGGCGGCCTCGGCCGCGCAGCAGTCCGGCGCGGCCGACGACGGGCACGGCGACAAGGTGCTGACCGTGGCCGTCGCGCAGAGCGTCGACTCGCTCAGCCCGTTCCTGGCCGTGCGGCTGCTCAGCACCAGCGTCAGCCGGCTGATGTACGAGTACCTGACGAACTACGACCCCAAGGACGCCCACGCCGTCCCGGGTCTGGCCACCAAGTGGCAGTCGTCGCCGGACAAGCTGACCTGGACGTACACGATCCGGTCGGACTCGAAGTGGTCGGACGGACAGCAGGCCACCGCCGAGGACGCGGCCTGGACGTTCAACAAGATGATGACGGACCCGGGCGCCGCCACCGCCAACGGCAGCTTCGTGACCAACTTCGAGAAGGTCACCGCGCCCAGCCCCACCCAGCTGGTGATCCGGCTGAAGAAGCCGCAGGCCACGATGACCGCGCTCGACGTGCCGATCGTGCCCAAGCACATCTGGGAGAAGGTCCGGGACTTCTCGAAGTTCAACAACGACAAGAGCTTCCCGATCGTCGGCAACGGGCCGTTCGTCCTCACGGACTACAAGCCGGACAGCTACGTCAAGCTGAAGGCCAACAAGGGATTCTGGCGGGGCGCGCCGAAGTTCGACGAACTGGTGTTCCGCTACTACAAGGACCAGGACGCCGCCGTCGCCGCGCTGCGCAAGGGCGAGGTCTCCTTCGTGGCCGGCTCGCCCTCGCTCACCCCGGCCCAGGCGGCCTCCCTCAAGGGCGAGAAGGACATCCACGTCAACGAGGGCCCGGGCCGCCGCTTCTACGCGCTGGCCACCAACCCGGGCGCGCAGGCGAAGGACGGCACGAAGTTCGGTGACGGGGACCCGTCGCTGCTGGACGAGCGGGTGCGGCACGCGCTGTTCATGGCGGTGGACCGCAAGACGATCGTGGACAAGGTGTTCCAGGGCCACGCCGTCGAGGGCCAGGGCTACATCCCGCCGCGCTTCTCGTCGTACTACTGGCAGCCGTCGGCCGGACAGGAACTGGCGTACGACCCGGCGAAGGCCGGGCAGCTGCTCGACCAGGCGGGCTACAAGAAGAACGCCGACGGCAAGCGCGTCGGCAAGGACGGCAAGCCGCTCGACTACCGCGTGCTGTGCCACGCCACCGACCCGAACGACAAGGCGGTCGGCAAGTACCTTCAGGAGTGGTGGGGCAAACTCGGCATCGGGGTGACACTCGACTGCCTGGACAACGTGACCGACCCCTGGCTGGCCGGGAAGTACGACCTCGCCTTCGACGGCTGGTCGGTCAACCCCGACCCCGACTTCGTGCTCTCCATCCACACCTGCGCCGCCCGCCCGCAGACCCCGAAGGACACCGGGGCCACCGACAACTTCATCTGCGACAAGACCTACGACCAGCTCTACGCGCAGCAGCTCGCCGAGTACGACCCCGCCAAACGGGCGGACATCGTCAAGCGGATGGAGTCGCGGCTGTACGACCTGGGGTACATGAACGTCATGGCCTATCCGAACGCGGTCGAGGCCTACCGCACGGACCAGATCAAGTCGATCACCACCATGCCGTCCGCGGCGGGCAACATCTACGGCCAGGACGGCTACTGGAGCTGGTGGTCGGCGGCGCCGGCCGACTCCGGCGACTCCTCCGGCGGCGGCACGTCCACCGGCGTGGTGATCGGGATCGTCGCCGGCGTCGTCGTCCTCGGCGGGCTCGCGGTGCTCTTCGCGGCGCGCCGCCGGGCCACCGCGGAAGACCGCGAGTAGGGACGCGTACCGATGACCGCTGAAGCGACACCCTCGGCCCTGGACGCGACCGTCGCCGGCCCGGACGGTTCCGGGCCGGGCGCGGTGGCGCGGGCCCGGTCGGCGCGGAACGGCGCCGCGTACGCCCGCTATGTGGCCGGCAGGCTGGGCGGTGCGGCCGTCTCGCTGCTGGCCGTGCTCGTCACGAGTTTCTTCCTGTTCCGGCTGATCCCGGGCGACCCGGTGAAGTTCATGACCGGGGGCCGCCCGGTCTCCGCCGAGCAGATCGCCGCCTACCGGCGCGAGTTCGGTCTCGACCTGCCGATGTGGCGGCAGTTCACGCAGTACTGCGGCAAGGCGCTCACCGGGGATCTGGGGACCTCGTACCAGTTCCACGTACCGGTCACCGACAAGATCTCCGAGGCGCTGCCGAACACGCTGCTGCTGACCGGCACGGCCTTCGTCCTCTACACGGCGCTGGGCGTCTTCCTCGGCACCCGCTCCGCGTGGCGGCACGGGCGGCTCGGCGACCGCCTCAACACCGGTCTGGCGCTGACGCTGTACTCCATCCCGTCGTTCTGGCTGGGGCTGCTGCTGATCATCGTGCTGTCGGTGGGCGCGGGCCCGATCCCGGGGCTGTTCCCGACCGGGGGCATGGAGAGCGGCGGCAAGGAGGGCTTCGCGTACGTCGTGGACGTCGTCCACCATCTGGTGCTGCCGGTGCTGACGCTGGTCGCGGTGGAGTACGGGCAGACGCTGCTGGTCACCCGGTCGGCGCTGCTGGACGAGATGGGCGGCGACTATCTGACGACCGCGCGGGCCAAGGGGCTGCGGGACGATCTGGTGCGGCGCCGGCACGCCGTGCCGAACGCGATGCTGCCGACCGTGACCCTGATCTTCGTCAATCTCGGGCGGACCGTGGCGGGCGTCATCCTGGTCGAGACGGTGTTCTCCTGGCCGGGGCTCGGCGGACTGTTCTACCAGGCGCTGAGCGTGCCCGATCTGCCGCTGGTGCAGGGGCTGTTCTTCGTCTTCGCCGCGGCGGTGATCGTGATGAACACCCTCGCCGACCTGCTGTATCCGCTGCTCGATCCGAGGGTGGGCCGATGACGAGTGCCGAGACCACCGAGACCGCGGAGGCCGGCGAGACGGCGGGGACCGTCGCGGCGCCGGGGCCGCGCGCCCTGGCGTGGCAGCGCCGACGGGCCTCCGCCGCCCGCTTCTGGCGCGAGTACCGGGGGCACCGCGCGGGGGTGGTGGGGCTGGCCGCGCTGGTGCTGTTCGCGCTGGTCGCGCTGACCGCGCCGCTGACCGTCGGGCCGGACGTGGCGAGCGTGACGGACGCGCCGGGGCAGCCCCTGCAGAGCCCAAGCGGCCACTTCCCGCTCGGCACCGACCAGTTCGGGCGAAATCTGCTGGGGCTGGTGATCTGGGGGTCGCGGGTCTCGCTGCTGGTGGGGCTGCTGGCGGCGGTGCTGTCGGTGGCGATCGGCGCGGTCATCGGGATCACCGCGGGCCACTTCCGCGGCTGGTACGCCACCGTGCTGATGCGGGTCACCGACTGGTTCCTGGTGATGCCGACGCTGGTGCTCGCCATCGCGCTGGCCACCGTGCTGTCGCGGTCGCTCGGCACGGTCGTCCTCGCCATCGGCGTCACCACCTGGCCGACCACCGCGCGCCTGGTGCGGGCGCAGACGCTGGCGGTGGAGTCGCGGCCGTACATCGAGCGGGCCAGGGCGCTCGGCGGCGGGCACTGGCACATCATGTCCCGGCATGTGCTGCCGAACGTGATGCCGCTGATCCTCGCCCAGACCACGCTGATCATCTCCTCCGCGATCCTCGCCGAGGCGACGCTCGCCTTCCTCGGGCTCGGCGACCCGACGGTCGTGTCCTGGGGCGGGCTGCTCCAGGACGCGCGGGAGGCGGGGGCGGTCAGCTCCGGCGACTGGTGGTACCTGGTGCCGCCGGGCATCGCGATCGCGGTCGTCGCGCTGGCGTTCACGCTGTGCGGGCGCGCGGTCGAGTCCGTTCTCAACCCCAGGCTGGGGGTGTCGCGTTGAGTCTGCTGGACGTACGGGGCCTGGAGGTGACGTATCCGGGCGGGGCCGCCGCCGTGCGCGGGGTCGACCTCGCGCTGGCGGCGGGTGAGAAGCTCGGCATCGCCGGGGAGTCCGGGTGCGGCAAGTCCACGCTGGCGCTGGCGCTGCTGCGGCTGCTGCCGGCCGGGACGCGGGTCGGCGGGGAGATCCTGCTGGACGGCGAGGACGTGCTCGCGATGAAGTGGGGGCGGGTGCGGGCGGTGCGGTGGGCGGGTGCGTCCATCGTGTTCCAGGGCGCGATGCACTCCCTGAACGCCGTGCACCGCGTCGGCGACCAGATCACTGAACCGATCCTGCTGCACCGGAAGGCGACGGCGGCCGGTGCGCGGAAGCGGACCGGTGAGCTGCTGGAGCAGGTGGGTCTGCCGGCGGCGCGGGCGAGCGCGTACCCACACGAGCTGTCCGGCGGCCAGCGGCAGCGCGTGATGATCGCGATGGCGCTGGCCTGCGACCCGCGGCTGATCATCGCGGACGAGCCCACCACCGCGCTGGACGTGATGATCCAGGCCCAGATCCTGCGCCTGATCGAGGAACTGGTGAGCGAGCAGGACGTGGGCCTCATCATGATCAGCCACGATCTGGCGGTCCTCGCCGACACCTGCGACCGGCTCGCGGTGATGTACGCGGGCCGGGTGGTCGAGGAGGGCCCGGCCCGGCAGGTCTACGACGACGCCCGCCACCCCTACGGGCGGGCCCTGTCGGAAGCGTTCCCGCGCATCGGCGACCCGGCGTCCCGGTTCGCGCCGCGCGGGCTGCCCGGCGATCCGCCCGACCCGGCGGCGGTCCCGTCCGGGTGCGCCTTCCATCCGCGCTGCCCGGTCGCGCTGGACCGGTGCGCCACCGAGGACCAGGTGCTGCGCGCGGCGGGCGTTCAGCGGCGGGCGGCGTGCGTGCACGTGGGCGAGGGGGCGCCGCCGGCGGCCGGGCAGGAGGCGGAAGTGAGGAGCGGCACCGTATGACGAGCACGACGACGGGCACGCCGGCGCTGCTGAGCGTGGCGGACCTGCGCATCACCTTCCCCGGGCGCAACGGCGCGCCGCCCGCCCGGGCCGTCGACGGGGTGGACCTCGACATCCGGCCCGGCGAGATCGTGGCACTGGTCGGCGAGTCGGGCTGCGGCAAGACGACGCTGGCCCGCTCGCTGCTCGGCCTGGTCCCGCCGACCGCGGGCCGGGTCCTGTTCGACGGCACGCCGCTCGCCACCTCCTCGCGGGCGCTGAAGGCGTACCGCAAGCGGGTGCAGCTGGTCCTCCAGGACCCGAGCGGCTCGCTGAACCCCCGGCACACGGTGTACGACGCCGTCGCGGAGGGGCTTCGCATCCACGGCCACGGCGGTGACGAGCGGGCGGCGGTCGCCGGGGCCCTGGCGCGGGCCGGGCTGCGCCCGCCGGAACGGTTCTTCCTGCGCTATCCGCACGAGCTGTCCGGTGGGCAGCGGCAGCGGGTGGTGATCGCGGGCGCGCTGGTGCTGGAACCCGAACTGCTCGTCGCCGACGAGCCGGTGGCCTCCCTGGACGCCTCGGTGCGCGGCGAGATCCTGGCGCTGCTGCTGCGGCTGCGCACCGAACTCGGGCTGTCGGCGCTGGTGGTGACGCACGATCTGGGGCTGGCCTGGAACATCGCCGACCGGGTGGCGGTGATGTACCTGGGGCGGATCGTGGAGACGGGCGAGGTGGAGCAGGTGCTGACGGCTCCCCGGCACCCCTACACGCAGGCCCTCCTGTCGGTGCTGCCCGAGGCCCCGGGCGCCCCGGTGGTCCTCACCGGCGAACCGCCGGACCCCTCCCGCGTCCCCGGCGGCTGCCGCTTCCACGCCCGCTGCCAGATCCTGGCGAACGGCGAGGCGGAACGGGCGGGCGTCGCCGCGTCATGCCGGACCGAGGACCCGGGGATCCTGACAGGCGACGGCACGGCTCAGGTGGCGTGCCATTGGGCGCACGCGAGGACGGAAGCGGGGGCGGCGACGCCTTCGCCGTGAGGGAACGGAAGCCGTCTTGGGGCGACGGGGGTGGCGGCGGCTGCGCGGTGCCGGGGTGTGCCCCGGCGGTGGCAGCCCCGACTCGCGTGGTGGCGGGCCGGGGCGGGCGTCCGGGCGGGGCCGTACGCCGGCCGCGCAGGGACGGCGGCCCGGGCGGCCTCGGCCGTTACGCGGGCCGAGTGTCCGCCGCGATGATGTCGCGGCATTTCTTGACGTCCTCGGCCATCGTCTCCAGCAGGGCGTCCAGTGAGTCGAACCTGGCCTGGCCGCGGACGAAGGCAAGGAAGTCGACGGCGACGTGCAGTCCGTACAGGTCGAGGCCGACGCGGTCGATCGCGTACGCCTCCACCGTGCGCTCGGTGCCGTCGAACTGAGGGTTGGTGCCGACGGAGATCGCCGCCGGCATCACCTCGCCCTGCGCGTGCAGATAACCGGCGTAGACGCCGTCGGCGGGGATCGCGGTGTGCGGGAGGGTCTCGACGTTGGCGGTCGGGAAACCCAGCTCACGGCCGCGCTGCGCGCCGCGCACGACGATGCCCTCGACGCGGTGCGGGCGGCCCAGGATCTCGCGGGCGCCGCCGACGTCGCCCTCGGCGACCAGCCGCCGGGTCAGGGTCGAGGAGAACGGCTCGCCGCCGCCCGCCGACCCCGTGACGTACAGGTCCACGATCTCGACCTCGAAGTCGTGCAGCTTGCCCTGCTCGGCGAGGAAGTCGACGTTCCCGGCGGCCTTGTGGCCGAAGCGGAAGTTGGGGCCCTCGACGACCGCCTTGGCGTGCAGCCGGTCGACCAGCACCCTGACGACGAAGTCGGCCGGGGAGAGCCGGGAGAACTCGGTGGTGAACGGCAGCACCAGCACCGCGTCCACACCCAGGTCCGCCATCAGCTCGGCGCGGCGGTGGTGCGGGGCCAGCAGCGGCGGGTGGCTGCCGGGGCGGACGACCTCGCTGGGGTGCGGGTCGAAGGTGACGACCACGGCGGGGACACCCAGCTCGCGGGCGCGGTTCACGGCGTGCTCGATGATGAGCTGGTGGCCGCGGTGCACCCCGTCGTAGGAGCCGATGGTGACGACGCTGCGCCCCCAGTCCTGGGGGATGTCCTCCAAGCCACGCCAGCGCTGCACTGTGACCGCTCCTCGTCGAACCCGTGTCCGTGATGCCTTGGTTGCCTTGCTGTTCTGTCCGCGGCGCTGCTCGTCCGCGTGTCTAAGGGTGCCATGCCCGGTGTCCCCCGCCCGCATCGGCATGGGGGCTGTGACGGGGCGCACGTCACGGGGTGGGCCCGACCCGGGGCGTGCCCGGCCCGGGCGGGCCGCCGGCGCGGCGCCGGTCAGGCGAGGGCGGGGACTCCCGCGAGGTCCAGGAGCGTACGGCGGGCGCTGGGGCCCACCACGGCGGCCCAGTCCTGCGGGGCGTCGGCCAGCCAGGCGGCGACGCGCGCGGCGAACCCGGGCACGTGCCGGCCCAGTTCGGCCAGACCCCGGTCGAAGGCGGCGGCTCCCTCCGGGGTGCGGACGAGCAGCAGGCCGATGCGCCGGACGAGGACGCCCAGGTCCTCCTCGGCGCTGCGGGCGGCGGCGTGCAGCACCGCGTCGAGGACGGCCGGGTCCGTCTCGTGGGCCAGCAGAGCGTCGAGGAGTTCCCGGCGGGGCGCCTGGCGGTCCGGGGCGCCGGGCGTGGCGAGGGCACCGCCGAGGGCGGCCCTGAGCGGTGTGGGGCCGGCTTCCAGCAGACCGGTGACCAGTGAGAACAGCGCCGGCCGCACGGGCGGCCCGCTTTGGAGCCGCCGGTCGACGTACGCCGCCACCTGCCCGGCGCTCTCCGGTCGGCGCGACACCGCCGCGCAGATCAGGGCGGCCACGCGCGGGGCGAGCGCGGACGGGGCCGCGTCGGCCAGGGCCCACAGCACCTCCGTGGCGCCCGGCCCGTAGCGCAGTCGCTCGCCGAACGCGGCGAGGACCGCCTCGGGGTGGGTGGCCAGGGCGGGGGCCAGCGCGTCCGGCGGCAGGTTCGGGTCGCCGGCCGCGAAGTGCCGCAGCGCCTGCGGCAGATGGCGTGCGCGGGTACGCGGGTCGGCGACGAGGAGGGCGAGCGCGCCGCCGTGCAGTGCGGCGTCGGCGGGCCGGGCGAGCAGGCTCAGGGCGGCGTCGCGCAGCGCCTCGAGGTCGGTGTCGGCGCGGGCGTGCGGGACGGTGCGCAGGGCGTGTGCCAGCGCCGCGGCGCGCCGGTCGGGGCGGTCGTCGCGCGCCCACCGGGCGACGGCCCGGCACAGCACGGCCGGTTCCTCCTCGGCGAGCGCGGCGAGCAGTTCGTCGGCCCGCTCGTGCCCGGACTCGACCAGGGTCTCGGTGAGGTCGTCCGGAGCGCGGTGGCGGTGGGTGTGCAGCAGCGCCTGCGCGGCCGTGGCCACGGTGGCGTGCGGTGCGGCGGGCAACGGGCGCTCGTCGGCGAACCAGCGCACCAGGTGCGGTTGCACGGCCGCCGGGTCGGCGGCCAGCAGCCGGGCGGCGGCGTCGAGGTAGCGGGGCGGGCGGGCCGTACGGTGCGTGGGGGCGGCCGGGGCCGCGGTTCCGGGCGACCGGGCCGGGGCCGCGTCCTGCGGGGCGCGCACCGCCCTCCGGAGGCCGTGCGGGTCGTGGGCGTCGGTCGTCCCGTGCGGGCGGTACGGCTCCGGCGTCCCCTGCGGGCCGGGCGAACCGGGGGCTTCCGGCGGGCCGTACTCCGATCCGGTGCGGTGCGGCGGTGCCGTCCGCCCGGCGACGCCCTCGCGCGCCGACGGCGAGCCGCCCGCGTGCGCGGAGCCCGCGCACGCTGTGCCGGTGGGAGCGGGGTCGGCGGGCACGGGGTCGGTGGGTACGGAGTCCGGGCCCCCGGAGTCCGGCTGCGCGGCACCCGAGTACGCGGCACCGGAGCGCACGGCATCCGCCTGCCCGGAACCGGAGCCCACCGCGTCGGAGCGCCCGGCAGCCGAGCAGGCGGTACCCGCGCGCACCGCATCCGAGTCGGCCTGCCCCGGTGGGGCCGGATCGGCGAGGAGGAGGCGGCGGAGGAGGTCGCAGTGGTCGGCGGGCGGCAGGTGCAGGGCGGTCCAGAAGCCCGGGCCGAAACCGTCCGGCACGGGCAGGTCGCACTGCTGCCAGGCCACGATCCGCTCGGCCAGCAGCCGCAGCACTCCGCCGTAGGGCCGCGCGTCCGGCAGCCGCAGCAGTACGCCGGTGAGCAGCCGGGCCGGCCACCAGGCGCCGGGGTCGGCGTCCAGCGCGCACACGAGTTCCTCCAGCCGGACGGAGAGCCGGCGAGGGCCGTGCTGGCGGGCCAGGAGCAGCAGGGCCTGGACGACGGGGCCGATGCGGTGGTGCGGCACGGGCGGCAGCGGGCGGGTCTCGCCGGGGATGTGCCGCCGGTGGACCAGGACGCGCAGGGCCTCGTCCAGGTCGAGGTGGGCGCCCTGGATCCAGTCGGCCAGCTCCTCGTGGGCGAAGCGGTAGCCGTCGCCGGCCGGGACGAGCAGGCCCTCGGTGAGGACGGCGGACGCCCAGCCGGTGCCGCCGCCGAGCCGGGCGGGCGCGGGCCCCCACGGGAACACCGCGTCGAACGTCGCCCGGTCCAGCTCGCCGCCGGGGCCGAGGCTGCGGCGGGCGGCCTCGTGCACCTGCCCGGCGACCCGGGCGGCGAGCCGCCGTACGGCCGTGCCGCGCAGGTCGTTCTCCGCGGCGAGGCGGACCGCGACGCGCAGGCACATCAGGTCGAGGTGGGCCGCGAGGACGTCGGCACGCTCCAGCGGGGGGTGGCCGGTGAGGCCGGGCAGGGCCGCGCGCACCTCGGCGAGGAGCCGGAGGGTGAGCGGGTGCGCGGCGTCGGCGGCGACCAGGGCGTCGTCCGGGACGCCGTGGCGCAGGCGCGCCGCGCGGGCCTCGTCCGGGGTGAGGTCGCCCAGGCGCAGGCAGGGGGGCAGCGGCGCGGGGGCGGTCCGGACGCCGTCCGGCGGGGCCGGGGCGTGCAGCAGGTCGGCCGGGAACCGGACCCCGGCGCTCTCCCAGTACTCCTCCCGGCACGCCACCACCAGGCGCGCGCCGGTCCCCCGCAGCCATCGCGCGGTGCCGTCGGTCCACTCGGCGAGCCGGTGGTCCAGGGCGGCGGGCATCTCCTCGGGGCCGTCGAGCAGGAGCAGCAGCGGGCGGCCGTGGGCGTGCGCGAGGCGGGCGACGCGTTCCGGGGTGAGGTCGGTCAGCTCGGTGGGGAACGGGGCGCGGGCGGCGGCGACGATCCGGGCCGCACGGTCCAGGGCCCGGCCCGCCGCGTCCGCCACGCCGCTGTCGGAGCCGTCCAGGTCGGCTCCGCGCAGCCACAGGGTGGGCAGGGGGGCGTCGCCCCGGGCGCGGCGGCCGGTGAGCGCGGCGAGTTCGGTCGTACGGCCGCTGCCGGGCGCCCCGACCAGCCCGAGTACCCCCGCCGGACCCGCACCGCCGCCGAAGGCGTCCAACGCCCCTGCCGCACCGGGACGTTCGACGCGCACCGCGAAGTGGCCGGTGTGGGGGAAGGCGGGCGCTTCCGGGTCCGGTCCGGTGCCGGTGGGCCGCAGGGGTCGCGGATCGCGCGGCGCCGGGGCGTGTGGTCCGCGGGGGCCGGGGGCCGCGGCGCCCGGACCGGAGGCGAGGGACCGGGCCGTCCGGGCGGCGGTCACTCGGGAAGCCGGGAGCAGTGGCCGGGCGGCCGGGTGCGGGTACGGCCCGGAGGCCAGGGTGTGGGCCGTGGGCGCCGTGGGGCCGTGCCGCGGCAGGACGCCCTGGGGGCCGTCCTGGGCCACCGAGGTGGCCGTGAGTTCCAGGACGGCCGCGAGGTTGAGGTCGGGGCCGTAGGCGGGGACGGTGGCCGCGTTGCGGGCGAGCAGGTCGGCGAGCGGCCCCTCGGTCAGGACGGTGCCGGCCGCCCTCGCGGGGCCGAGCGCCGGTGCGCACAGCGGTACGGCGAACCGGGCGTCGCGGTCGCCGGAGCGCAGCGCCGTGCCGAGGACGGCGACCACGGTGCCGGTCGCGGCGTCCAGCACCGGTCCCCCGGCCGTTCCGCCGCCGCGGCGCAGCGCGTCCCGGCCCGCCGTGCCGATCGCCAGTTCCAGCGCTCCGTCCAGGAGGTGGCGGCCCTGCGTGGCGGTGTACGTGACGGAGGCCGCGCCGAGCACCCGGGCCTCGCGCCAGCCGCCGGCCGCGATCCGGACGTACGCGCCCGTGCCGACCGCGGCCCGCGCGGCGACGGGGAGCGGCTCCACGCCGAGGCCCTCGGTCCTGACGAGGGCGAGGTCCAGTCCGGGCAGCGCGGTGACCGCGTCGGCGCCCACCACACAGGAGCGGCCGCCCGCGCCCGGGGCGTGCAGCACCAGGCGGGCGAGGCCGTCGACGGCCTCGTGACTGGTGAGGACCGTGCCGTGGTGGTCGGCGGCGAAGCCGGTGCCGCGGGGACGGCCGGCGAGGTCGCGGATGCACACCAGGGAGCCGTCCAGGGCGCGGTCCAGGGCCTCGGCGGCGGTCGGCTCGCCGTCCCCGCCGGTCCAGGGTGAGAGCCCGGCCTGGGGCCGCGCGTCCGGTGCCGCCATGGTCGTACCTCCCGCCGTGTCCCGTACCTCTTTTTTGTCCTGCTTCGACGGTAGGCACGGAATGATCAGCGGGAAAGATCGCGCGACGAACGCGCCCCCTCGCACTCCCCCGGTTCACTCCGAGCGCCTGCACGGTCGGGTGAAGAG
The DNA here is from genome assembly GCF_040683715.1 of Streptomyces sp. NPDC093260. NCBI lineage: Bacteria > Bacillati > Actinomycetota > Actinomycetes > Kitasatosporales > Streptomycetaceae > Streptomyces > Streptomyces sp. NPDC093260. The sequence goes on along the minus strand of NZ_JBFBEK010000041.1, from coordinate 16,080 downwards.
CGGGGCGGCGCTGGACAACCTGGGGGTGGGGGAACCGGGGGGAACGTGGAGCGGCGGCTGAGAAAGGTCCCTCAGCCGCCGCTCCACGGGCAGGCGGGCGCGCCGGGACGCGCGTCCTGGGCGCACGCCCCCGGTCCGGGGCGCCCCGGACCCGCGTCAGACGAAGACGGCCAGGCTCTTGGCCTTGCCGCGCTGCTCCTCGACGAGGGCCAGGAGGCGGCCCTCGGAGGCGAAGACGGCGACGGGGCCGCGGCCCGCGTACTCGTCGGGCATCTCCAGGCGGACGCCGTTGGTGAGCAGCTTGGCGCGGCGCGCGTCGACGTCCCAGCGCGGGAACGCCGCGGCGGCGGCCTCGGCGACCGGCATGACGGTCAGCTCCTGCTGGAGCTGGTCCAGCGTCCTGGCCGCGTCCAGCTTGTACGGGCCGACGCGGGTGCGGCGCAGCGCCGTGAGGTGGCCACCGACGCCGAGGTCGGCGCCCAGGTCCCGGGCGAGGGCGCGGATGTAGGTGCCGGAGGAGCAGACCACCGAGACGACGAGGTCGAGCACGGGGGTGCCGTCGTCGGCGACGGCGTCCCTCAGGTCGTACACCCGGAAGGAGGAGACGGTCACCGGGCGGGCCGGGATCTCGAACTCCTCGCCCTCACGGGCCCGCTTGTAGGAGCGCACGCCGTTGATCTTGATCGCGCTGACCTTGGACGGCACCTGCATGATGTCGCCGGTCAGCTTGGCCACGGCCGTGTCGATGGCCTCGCGGGTGACCTTGGAGGCGTCGGTGGAGGAGGTGATCTCCCCCTCGGCGTCGTCGGTCAGGGTGTTCTGGCCGAGGCGGACGGTGCCGACGTACTCCTTCTCGGTCAGCGCGAGGTGGCCGAGGAGCTTGGTGGCCCGCTCCACGCCGAGGACGAGGACGCCCGTCGCCATGGGGTCGAGGGTGCCGGCGTGGCCGACGCGGCGGGTCTTGGCGATGCCGCGCATCTTGGCCACGACGTCGTGCGAGGTGAAGCCCGACGGCTTGTCGACGATGACGAGGCCGTCGGGCGGGGTGGGCTTGCTGGTCATTCGGTGGTGTCGTCCGTCTCGTCGGCCCCGTCTTCCGCACCGGGCTTCCGGTACGGGTCCGCCCCGCCGGCGTACGCGGCGCCCGCGGACGCCTCGCGCACCTTGGCGTCGGACTGGCGCGCCTTGTCGAGGAGGTCCTCGATGGTGCGGGCGGTGTCCGGGAGGGCGTCGGCGACGAAGGTGAGGGTGGGGGTGAACTTCACTCCGGCCGCGCGGCCGACCTCGGAACGGAGGATGCCCTTGGCGCTCTCGAGTCCGGCCGCCGCGGCCTGGCGCTCCTCGTCGTCGCCGTAGACCGTGTAGAAGACGGTCGCCTCCCGCAGGTCACCCGTGACCCGGGTGTCCGTGATGGTGACGTGCGAGCCGAGCCGCGGGTCCTTGATCCCGCGCTGCAGCTTCTGGGCCACCACCTCTCGGATGAGGTCCGCCAGCCTTTTCGCCCGCGCGTTGTCGGCCACTGGTCCGTCTCCCGTTCTTTCTTCTTCTACGTTCTGTCGTGTGGTGCGGTGGGGCACGGCGCGGTGGGCGCCGTACGGCCCCGTGGGGGCCTAGTCGTCGTCCTCGCCGTGGAAACGGCGTCGTACGGACAGCAGCTCCACCTCGGGGCGGGCGGCGACGAGCCGTTCGCACCGGTCCAGCACGTCGGTCAGGTGCGTCGCGTCGCCGGAGACCGCGGCGAGGCCGATGACGGCCCGCCGGTGGAGGTTCGTGTGGTCCACCTCGGCCGCGCTCACCGCGTACTTGCGCTGGAGCTCGGCGACGATCGGGCGGACGACGGAGCGCTTCTCCTTCAGCGAGTGGACGTCGCCGAGGAGCAGGTCGAAGGACAGAGTCCCCACATACATGTGTGTGCCGGGTTGCCCGCCGGTGCGGGGTCGATGGTCCTGCCCTCGGTGCGGGCAGGGACATCAAGAACGGTACCGCGATCCCGCGGATGCCTCGACGGGGTTTCCCTGCGGGGGCCGCGCGGGGTACGTCTTCGCCCGCCCACCCGCCGGACCCGGTGGGGAACAGGTCCGTGCCCCGGGGCTGCGCCCCGGACCCCGGCAGGGGCGAAGCCCCTCCACCCCGCCCCGCCGAACCCGGTGGAACAGAGGCACCGTCCGGACCGGACCGCGCCCACCGCTCCGGCGAGGAGGGTGCCGTCTCCCGCTCCGGCGCCGGTCCGGCCCGAGTCAGGTCACGGGAGCCACGCCCGAGGCGTACCCCGGGCGTGGCCGCCGTCCCCGTCAGAACCGACCGCGAAGCCGCGCCCGAGACCGCGCTCCGCCCTCGCCGAGCCCGGCGGGGGCGGGGCGCCGCCCAGGGCGACGGTCCCCGGTCCGGCCGGGGCCGGCTCCCGCAGGGGCCGGGCCGGGCTCCGGGTGCTCCACCGCTCGGATGGAGCGTGCGTCGTCCGGGGGCGCGAGCCCCCTACACGGCCGCACCGGCCGGCGGGAACCAGTCCCGTCGGCCGGTGCCGAGGTGCCGTGGGGTGTTACGCCCGCGGCTTCTCGCGCATCTCGTACGTCGCGATGACGTCGTCGACCTTGATGTCGTTGAAGTTTCCGAGGTTGATACCGCCCTCGAAGCCTTCGCGGATCTCGGTGACGTCGTCCTTGAAGCGACGCAGACCCTCGATCGTGAGGTTCTCCGCGATGACCTTGCCGTCGCGGAGGAGGCGCGCCTTGGTGTTGCGCCGGACCTCGCCGGAGCGGATGAGGACACCCGCGATGTTGCCGAGCTTGGAGGAGCGGAAGACCTCGCGGATCTCCGCCGTGCCCAGCTCGACCTCCTCGTACTCCGGCTTGAGCATGCCCTTGAGGGCCGCCTCGATCTCCTCGATCGCCTGGTAGATGACCGAGTAGTACCGGACGTCCACACCCTCGCGCTCGGCCATCTGCTGCGCACGGCCGGCCGCGCGCACGTTGAAGCCGATCACGATGGCGTCGGAGCCCATCGCCAGGTCGATGTCGGACTCCGTGACCGCACCGACGCCGCGGTGCAGGACGCGGATGTCGACCTCTTCGCCGACGTCCAGCTGGAGCAGGGAGGACTCCAGCGCCTCGACCGATCCGGACGCGTCGCCCTTGATGATCAGGTTCAGCTGCTGGACCTCGCCGGCCTTCAGCACCTTGTCCAGGTCCTCCAGCGACACGCGGCGCGTGCGCTTGGCGAACGCGGCGTTGCGCTCGCGGGCGGCGCGCTTCTCCGCGATCTGGCGGGCCGTACGGTCCTCTTCGACCACGATGAAGTTGTCGCCCGCACCCGGGACGTTGGTCAGGCCGAGGACCTGGACCGGCGTCGAGGGACCGGCCTCGGCGACGTTGTTGCCGTTGTCGTCGAGCATGGCGCGCACGCGGCCGTAGGCGTCGCCCACCACCATCGTGTCGCCGACCCGCAGGGTGCCTCGCTGGACGAGGACCGTCGCCACGGCGCCGCGGCCGCGGTCGAGGCGGGACTCGATCGAGATGCCCTGCGCGTCCTGGTTCGGGTTGGCCCGCAGGTCGAGCGAGGCGTCGGCCGTGAGGATCACGGCCTCCAGCAGCGAGTCGATGTGCAGACCCTGCTTGGCGGAGATGTCGACGAACATGGTGTCGCCGCCGTACTCCTCGGCCACCAGGCCGTACTCGGTCAGCTGACCGCGCACCTTGGTCGGGTCGGCGCCCTCGACGTCGATCTTGTTGACCGCGACCACGATCGGCACGTCGGCCGCCTTGGCGTGGTTCAGCGCCTCGACCGTCTGCGGCATGACGCCGTCGTTGGCCGCGACGACCAGGATCGCGATGTCGGTCGACTTCGCACCGCGGGCACGCATGGCGGTGAACGCCTCGTGACCCGGGGTGTCGATGAAGGTGATCCGACGGTCCTCGTCGTTGACCTCGGTCGTGACCTGGTAGGCACCGATGTGCTGGGTGATGCCGCCGGCCTCGCCCGCGATGACGTTCGTCTTGCGGATGGCGTCGAGGAGTCGGGTCTTGCCGTGGTCGACGTGACCCATGACGGTGACGACCGGCGGGCGGACCACCAGGTCCTCCTCGCTGCCCTCGTCCTCGCCGAACTCCAGGTCGAAGGACTCGAGCAGCTCGCGGTCCTCCTCCTCCGGGCTGACGATCTGAACCGTGTAGTTCATCTCGTCCGCGAGGAGCTGGAGCGTCTCGTCGGAGACGGACTGCGTGGCCGTGACCATCTCGCCGAGGTTCATCATGACCGCGACGAGGGAGGCCGGGTTCGCGTTGATCTTCTCCGCGAAGTCCGTGAGCGACGCGCCGCGGGAGAGACGGATCGCCTCGCCGTTGCCGCGCGGCAGCATCACGCCGCCGACGCTCGGGGCCTGCATGGCCTCGTACTCCTGACGGCGCTGCCGCTTCGACTTGCGACCACGGCGCGCCGGGCCGCCGGGACGGCCGAAGGCGCCCTGCGTGCCACCGCGGCCACCGGGGCCGCCGGGACGGCCGCCGAAGCCGGGACGGCCACCGCCGCCGCCGAAGCCGCCGCCGGGAGCACCGCCGCCGGGACGACCGGCGAAGCCGCCGCCGCCACCGGGACGACCGCCGCCACCGCCGCCACCGGGACGGCCGGCGAAGCCGCCGCCACCGGGACGACCGGCGCCGCCGGGACGGCCCGCACCGCCCGGACCGCGGCCGCCGGGGCCGGGACGCGGGCCGGCAGCGGGACGCTGCGGCATCATGCCGGGGTTCGGACGCGGACCGCCGGGACGGGGACCGCCCGGACCCGCCTGCGGGCGGGGCATCGAGCCCGGAGTCGGACGCGGACCGCCGGGACCGGCCTGCGGACGCGGACCGCCGCCTTGGGCGCCGGGCGCCTGCGGGCGGGGACCGGCGCCGGGAGCGCCGGGACCACCGGGACGCTGGCCCTGCGGCCGGGGTGCCTGCGGGCGCGCCATGCCGGTGGAGCCACCGGAGGTGAAGGGGTTGTTGCCCGGACGCGGACCGGCCGGACGACCGCCCGGACGGGGCGCCTGACCGCCGGGGCGCGGAGCGCCCTGGCCGGGACGGCCCTGGCCCTGACCGGCGCCGGGACGGGCGCCGCCGGGCTTCGGGGCGCCGGGACGGGCGCCGGCCGGACGCTGGCCCTGCGCGGCGGCCGGGGAGGGCGCCGGAGCCGACGGCGGAGCGGTGAACTCCGGCGTGGCGGGCGCGGCCGGGGCCGGACGCGGGGCGGGCTTGGGACCCGGCACCGGACGCGGACCGGAAGCGGCCGGCGCGGGAGCCGAGGGCGCCGCCGGAGCCGCCGACGGCTCGGCCGCGGCGGGCCTGGGGGCGGCCGGCGGCTTCGGGGCAGCCGGACGCGCCGCCTGCGCCGGGGAGGGCGCGGCGGGCCTGGGGGCGGCCTTCTTCGGGGCACCCGGCTTGGCGGACCGGCCGCCGCCGTTGCCCTGCTGGAAGGCGTCTGTCAACTTGCGTACTACGGGCGCCTCGATCGTCGAGGATGCCGATCGGACGAATTCACCGAGTTCCTGGAGCTTGGCCATGACGACCTTGCTCTCCACTCCGAACTCCTTGGCGAGTTCGTATACCCGGACCTTAGCCACTTCGCTCCTTTGAGGTCCGGGTTGCGGCCGGACCGTCGCTAGTTCATGGGCGTACTCATCGCGTACTCATCGAGTGCTCATCGCAATCTCGACCTGCTTTCGACTCGCGAGGTACCAGGCCGCACGGGGTCTTCCGCGCGACTCGTCTTCCTACCGTGTTGCCTGCTCGGCAACTGTTGCCCGCTCGACGTGTCGGCGCAACGCCTTTGTGTCGAGCGCTCCCGGGGCGCGCAGCGCCCGCGTGAACGCCCGGCGACGCACCGCCTGGTCGAGACAGACCAGGGCGGGGTGCACGTACGCACCCCGGCCGGGCAGCGTACCGCGAGGATCGGGGACGCACTCGTCCTCGATCGCCACGATCCGCAGCAGATCCGTCTTGGCCGCTCGTTCCCGGCACCCCACACAGGTGCGCTCAGGGCACACTCGGGCCCGTGTCCGGCCAGACACCGCTAAGTCTACCTCCCCGAACGCACCTCACCCCTTTGGGGCAGGATTCGAACACGTGGCGCGCCCAAACCTGTCGTGATCTGAGCGCCTTTCGGCCAGGATCTATTCCCCGGCCTGCTCGGTGTCCGGGCGGATGTCGATGCGCCACCCGGTCAGCCGGGCCGCGAGGCGGGCGTTCTGGCCCTCCTTGCCGATGGCCAGCGACAGCTGGTAGTCCGGCACGGTGACGCGGGCGGAGCGGGCCGCCAGGTCCACGACCTCGACCTTGTGGACGCGGGCCGGGGACAGGGCGTTCGCCACCATCTCGGCCGGGTCGTCCGACCAGTCGACGATGTCGATCTTCTCACCGTTCAGCTCGCCCATGACGTTGCGCACCCGGCCGCCCATGGGACCGATGCAGGCGCCCTTGGCGTTCAGGCCCGAACGGGTGGACCGTACGGCGATCTTGGTGCGGTGGCCGGCCTCGCGGGCGATCGCGGCGATCTCGACGGAACCGTCGGCGATCTCCGGGACCTCCAGCGCGAAGAGCTTCTTCACGAGGTTCGGGTGGGTGCGCGAAAGGGTGACGGACGGACCGCGCACGCCCTTGGCCACCCGGACGACGTACGACCTCAGGCGCATGCCGTGCGGGTACGTCTCGCCCGGGACCTGCTCCTGCACCGGCAGGATGGCCTCCAGCTTGCCGATGTCCACGAGCACGTTCTTCGGGTCGCGGCCCTGCTGCACCACACCGGTGACGATGTCGCCCTCACGGCCGGCGTACTCGCCGAGCGTCGCGTCGTCCTCGGCGTCGCGCAGCCGCTGCAGGATGACCTGCTTGGCGGTGGTGGCCGCGATACGGCCGAAGCCGGACGGGGTGTCGTCGAACTCGCGGGCCGCCTGGCCCTCCTCGAGGTCCTCCGGGTCCTCCTTCGCCCACACGGTCACATGCCCGGTCTCCCGGTTGAGCTCCACGCGCGCGTGGCGGCGGCTTCCCTCGGTGCGGTGGTAGGCGATGAGGAGGGCCGACTCGATCGCCTCGACCAGCAGGTCGAAGGAGATCTCCTTCTCCCGCACCAAGCCCCGCAGGGCACTCATGTCGATGTCCACGGCTACGCCTCCTCCTCTTTCTTCATGTCCTTGTCGTCCTTGCGGTTGAACTCGACCTGCACGCGCGCCCGGACGACGTCCGGGAAGGCGACTCTGCGGGTCGTGGCCTTGCGGCCCTTCACTCCGGGCACCTCGAGGTCGAGTCCCTCGTCGTCGACCTGGAGGATCCTGGCCACCAGTTCGCCGCCCTCGGCCAGCTGGAACTTCGCCAGCCGGCCCGTGGCGCGCACGTAGTGCCGGTGTTCGGTGAGAAGGCGCTCGGCGCCGGGGGTGCCGACCTCGAGGGTGTACTCCCCCTCGCCCATCGCGTCGCTCTCGTCGAGCTTCGCCGAGAGCGCGCGGCTCACATCGGCGATCTGGTCGAGGTCGGCCCCGGCGTCGGAGTCGACCACGACGCGCAGCACCCGCTTGCGGCCGACGGAGTCCACGGCGATCTCTTCGAGATCCAGGCCCTGGGAGGCGACGAGCGGTTCCAGCAGTTCCCGCAGCCTCTCGCTCTGGGTGGTGCTCATCCGGGTGACTCCTCGGCCGCGTGTGCTGTTGTGGGATGGTCGCGTGTCCGGTCAAAGGGTATCCGGTTCCAGGGGGTGTTGCCGTCCACCTGGCCTGGGACGGTGCCGCTGGGGCGCGTGAGCGGGGTGCGCGGGTACGGTGATCACGGGCGGGGCCGCCCCTCCCCCTTTTTCCGTTCGCACGCACCCGAGGACGACTGCCGTGCCGTTGCCGCCATCCCCGCGCGCCCTGCCCTGGGGTCCGCGCCGAAGGAGCCTGCTCGCCTCGGCGGCCGGGGCCGCCCTGCTCGCGGGCTGCTCCGCCGGACCCGACGACCCCGGCGCCGCGGACCGCGGCCCGACGCCCGCCGAGCGGGCCCGGGCGCGTGCGGCGCACGACAGCGCGGGGCTGGCGCGGCGCTACGACGCGGTGATCGCCGCGCATCCCGCGCTGGCACGGCGGCTGGGTCCGCTGCGGGCGGAGGTGCTGCGGCACGCGGCCGCCTTCGGCGGAGGTGCGTCGGGGACGCCGACGGCCACGGGATCCCCGGCGGCTCCTGCGGGACCCACGGCGACGGACGGGGCGACGGCGACCGGCGGCGCGGGCGAACCCCCGGCGACGGGCCGGGCCGACGCGTCCGGCGGGGCCACGGCTCCGAGCGGGGCCGGGTCCGCGGGGGCCGGAAAGCCGTCCGCCGGGGCGACCGGCTCTCCTTCGGGCGCCGCGTCCGCCGCCGTCCCCGCGACGCCGGCGGACGCGCTCGCCGCGCTCGCCGCCGCCGAACGGTCGCTCGCCGAGGCACGGGCGGCCGTGCTGCTCGACGTCCCGGGCGAGCTGGCCCGGCTGCTGGCCTCCGTGGCGGCGGCCGGGGCGGCGCACGCGTATCTGCTGACGGAGGGTGACAGGTGAGCCAGGCGGTGGATCCGGGAGGCGCGGGAGAGCTGACGGCCGCGCAGGCGGCGCTAGCCGCCGAGCACGCGGCGGTGTACGGCTACGGCGTGGTCGGCGGCCGGATCGGCCGGGAGCGGCGCGCGGAGGTCCGGACGGCGTACGACGCCCACCGGGCGCGGCGGGACGCGCTGACGCGCCGGGTGCGGGATCTCGGCGGCCGGCCGGTGGCGGCGGCGGCGGCCTACGCGCTGCCGTTCGCGGTCCCGGACGCGGCCGCGGCGGTGCGGTTCGCCGCGGTGCTGGAGGACCGGGTGGCCGGGGTCTACTCCGACCTGGTGCGGGCGAGTTCGGGCGCGGCGCGGCGGGACGCGGCCGGGGCGCTGCGCGAGGCCGCGGTCCGGGCGGTGCGCTGGCGCGGGGAGAGCGTAGCCTTCCCTGGTCTCGCCGAACGGGCCGACGCCGCCACGGGCTCGGCGACCCCGACGCCGTGACACGGACGGCACCGGCGGCCCGCGCGCGGGCCGGTACCCGGCGCACAGCAACGGTACGGACCCGGCAGGCGCCGCCCCGGCGCGGCGACCGGCGCGACCGGGCGGAGGGGCGCCACCGGCTCAGTCGGACGTAGCGGCACCACCGGCACGGCCGGCACCACCGACAGGGAACGCGTCGCGACGCGTTCAGGAAGGAACGACTCGCGCATGGCTTTCGAACCCCCGAAGCGGCTGGTGCGGGCGCTCGGCGAGACGTCGCCCGAGGGCGACGACTGGCTTCGGCGGCTGCCCGAGCTGGCCCGGCGGGCCGTCGCGGAGCGCGGGTTGACGGTCGAGCGGGTGCAGGTGCCCGGCGGGCGAAGCAGCCTGGTGGTGCTGGTGCGGACGGCGGAGGGCACGCCGGCCGTGCTGAAGCTGGCGCCGCCGCGGGCCCGGCCGGCCGCGGAGCTGGCCGCGCTGGCGCACTGGGGCGGGCTCGGCGCCGTACGGCTCCTGGAGGACGGTGCGGCGGACGAGGGCGTCCTGCTGCTGGAGCGGCTGCATCCGGATGTGTCGGTGCGGTCGCTGCCGGAGGCGCGGGCGCTGCTGGAGGCGGCGGACACGCTGCGGCGGCTGTGGGTGGCGCCCCCGGAGGACTCCGGCGGGCTGTTCGAGACGGTGGCGGAGCGGACGGGCCGGCAGGCCGGGGCGATGCGGGCGGGTACGCCGCCGGAGGCCGGGGCACTGGTGGCGGCGGCGCTCGCGGCCCGGGAGGAGTTGTTGGCCGCGCCGCCGGAACAACTGCTGCTGCACGGCACGTTCCGGCAGAGCAAGGTGCTGGCGGGCGACCGGATGCCGTGGCTGGCGGTGGGGCCCGATCCGGTGGTCGGCGAGAGCGCGTTCGACCTGGCGCGGCTGGTGCGGGACCGGGTGGAGGACCTGATCGCCTCGCCGTCCGGCGCGGCGATCACCCGGCGCCGTATCAAGCGGCTGGCGGAGTCGCTGGAGGTGGACCGGGACCGGCTGCGCGGCTGGACCCTGTTCCGCGCGGTGGAGTCCGGCGTACGGGCCCGTCGGGTGGGCCGCCCGAAGGACGCGGAACTCCTCCTGGAATTCGCCACCTGGCTCTGACGCCACCGGCCCCGGACCGCGCCGGCGCCGGCCGGCATCCGGCCCCCGGCCGGCGGCGAGGGCACCGGGACGACGGCCCCCGCGACCGACCGCGCACGACCCCGGCCCGCACGACCCTGGCCCCGCCTCTCGTCCGGGGGACGGGGGCGGGGCCGGGGTCGGAGGTGTGCCGTGGGGTGAGGGCGGTTACGCCGTGAGGCGGGTGAGGGCCTCCTCGATGGTCAGTTCCTCGCGCTCGCCCGTGCGGCGGTTCTTCAGTTCCAGGACGCCTTCGCCCGCGCGGCGGCCGGCGACCAGGATCTGCGGGACGCCGATGAGTTCGGCGTCGGTGAACTTCACGCCCGGGGAGACGCCGGCGCGGTCGTCGACGAGGACGCGCACGCCGGCCGCGGCCAGCTTCTGCGACACGTCGAGGGCCACCTCGGTCTGGAGCGCCTTGCCCGCGGCGACCACGTGCACATCGGCCGGGGCGACCTCGGCGGGCCAGACCAGGCCGTGCTCGTCGGCGTGCTGCTCGGCGAGGGCGGCCACCGCGCGGGAGACGCCGATGCCGTAGGAGCCCATGGTGACGCGGACCGGCTTGCCGTTCTGGCCGAGCACGTCGAGCTTGAGGGCGTCGGTGTACTTGCGGCCGAGCTGGAAGATGTGGCCGATCTCGATGGCGCGGTCCAGCTTGAGGCCGGTTCCGCACTTCGGGCAGGGGTCGCCCTCCTGGACCACGACGACGTCGACGTACTCGTCCACCTCGAAGTCCCGGCCGGCGACCACGTTCTTCGCGTGCGTGTGCTCCTTGTTGGCGCCGGTGATCCAGGCGGTGCCGGGGGCGATCCGCGGGTCGGCGACGTACCGGACCTTCTCGCCCAGGCCCTGCGGGCCGACGTAGCCGCGCACCAGGTCGGGGCGGCCGGTGAAGTCCTCGGCGGTGACCAGTTCGACGGCGGCCGGGGCGAAGTGCGCCTCGACCTTGCCCAGGTCCACCTCGCGGTCGCCGGGCACGCCCACCGCGACGATCTCGCCGTCCACCTTGACCAGCAGGTTCTTCAGGGTGGCGGAGGCCGGGACGCCGAGGGAGGCGGCCAGGGTCTCGATGGTGGGGGTGTCCGGGGTGGGGATCTCCTCCAGCGCCGGCACACCGGAGCCGTCGACCGGCTTCAGTTCGTAGGTGATCGCCTCGGTGTTGGCGGCGAAGTCGCAGTTCGGGCAGTCGGCGAAGGTGTCCTCGCCGGCCTCGGCCGGGGCGAGGAACTCCTCGGACTTGGAGCCGCCCATCGCGCCGGCGGTGGCCGCGCAGATGCGGTAGTCCAGGCCGAGGCGCTCGAAGATCCGCTGGTAGGCCTGGCGGTGCAGGGCGTAGGACTCGGCGAGGCCCTCGTCGGCGGTGTCGAAGGAGTAGGAGTCCTTCATCAGGAACTCGCGGCCGCGCAGGATGCCCGCGCGCGGACGGGCCTCGTCGCGGTACTTGCTCTGGATCTGGTAGAGGATGACCGGCAGGTCCTTGTAGGAGGACGCCTGGTCCTTCACCAGCAGGGTGAAGATCTCCTCGTGGGTGGGGCCGAGGAGGTAGTCGCCGCCCTTGCGGTCCTTCAGGCGGAACAGCTCGCCGCCGTACTCGTCCCAGCGGCCGGTCGCCTCGTACGGCTCCTTGGGCAGCAGCGCGGGGAGCAGCACCTCCTGGGCGCCGATGGCGTCCATCTCCTCGCGCACGATCCGCTCGACGTTCGCGAGGACCCTCCTGCCGAGCGGCAGCCAGCTCCAGACGCCCGCGGCGGTGCGGCGGACGTAACCGGCGCGGACCAGCAGCTTGTGGCTGAGGACCTCGGCGTCTGCCGGGTCGTCGCGCAGCGTCTTCGCCATCAACTGGGACATGCGCTGGACCGGTGCGTTCGCCATGGTTCTCGTACTCCTGCCGGGTATGTGTGATGGCTAGGAGGTTAGCCGGGCGACGTGTGCCGGTGGTAATCGGTCACCGGCGGCGCAACGGCAGCGGGGCGCCCATGACGGCGTACGGCTTGGGGGCGCTGGGGAAGACGACCTGGCGGGCGAGGTCGACGTAGCCGAGGGAGTGGTAGAGGCCGCGGGCCGGGCTGTCGGTGTCGATCGCGGAGAGGATCGAGCGGGTCTCGTCGGCGGCGTCGGTGATGGCGGTGATCAGGGCGCGGCCGACGCCGCGGTTCTGGTGGCGGGGGTGGACGTGCAGTTCTGTGATGACGAAGGAGCCGTCGAGCCAGTCGTCGTGGCCGCGGGCGCGCAGGTACGGCTCGACGACGGTGGACCACCAGTGGGCGCGGTCGTTGGGCATGCCGTAGACGAAGCCGGCGAGCCGGCCGTCGGAGGTGGTGGCGCCGAGGGCGCGGGCGCCGGGGCTGGCCATGTGCCGCAGGACGATCTGGCGGCGTACGGCGACCTCCTCGGCGCCGAGTCCGAAGGCGACGGCCTGTACGGCGAGCGCCTCGTCCACGCGGGCCGACAGGTCGAGGGGGCCGATCACGATGTCGTCCGCGATCGCGTCGGGGCGGTGGCCGGAGCCGTGACCGGGAATGTGCGCCATGCGGGGAGACTACCCGGCCTGCGGCGTCGCAAGAGCGGGACGGCGGCCGGGCTGTCCCGGGCTCCGCTGTCCGGCCGCGGACCGGCGGCGGGCGGAGCGCCGTGCGGGCGGTGACGCGGGGGCTCGGGGGCTCGGGCGGGCCGGACGGCACGCCGGAGTCCGGCTGGCGAGCCCGGCAGGATCAGAACGACAGGCCCTAGAACAGCACGCTCGTGAACGCGCCCGTCTCGCGGAAGCCCACCCGGTGGTAGGTGCGGCGGGCCGGGGTGTTGAAGTCGTTGACGTACAGGCTGACGACGGGGGCCACGTCGGCCAGCGCGTACCGCAGGACCGCGGCCATGCCGGGGGCGGCGAGGCCCCGGCCGCGGTACTCGGGGGCGACCCAGACGCCCTGAATCTGGCAGACCCGGTCGGTGGCCGCGCCGATCTCGGCCTTGAACATGACCTTGCCGTGCTCGTCGAGGCGGGCGAAGGAGCGGCCGGAGCCGACGAGTTCGGCGACCCGGGCCTGGTAGAGCAGGCCGCCGTCACCGGCGAGCGGGGAGACGCCGACCTCCTCGGTGAACATCGCCACGCACGCCGGCATGATCGTCTCCATCTCGTCCTTGCGGACGCGGCGGACGTAGGGGTCGGGCGCGATGTCGGCGGGCATGCGGTCGGTGACCATCAGGGGCTGGCGGGCGCGGACTTCGCGGGCCGGGCCCCAGCTGGGTTCGAGCAGCCGCCACAGCTGGGTGGTGGGTCCGGCGGGGCCGACGATGGAGGAGCAGCGGCGGCCGGCCCGGCGGGCGCGGTCCGCGAAGGCGCGTACGGCGCGCGGGGTGGCGCATATGGGGACGAGGTTGGCGCCCGCGTAGCACAGCGAGGTGAGCGTGCCGTCCTCGTACCAGCCCCACATCTCGCCGCCGAGCCGCCAGGGGTCGAGCCCGGCGATCTGGACGCGGGACGTCACGAAGGCGTTCACGACCGGCTCGCGGTCGAGGACGGCGAGCGCGGCGTCCAGGTCGCTCGGTTCGAGCACCCGTGAGGTGGTCTGGGTCAACACGTACGGGGCCTCACGCTGGGGGTTTCGCTGATCTCCGCACTGTACCCGCCGAATCCGGGCCGCGCCGCCCCCCTGGGAGCGATGCCCGAAGGGGCGGCGAAAGGGGCGGCCGGGCGGTCCGGTGACACACACCGCCCGAACGGCGACGGGCTCCTCGAAACGGTAAGAATGGTACAAGGAGCTACAGACAGCACGCCCTCGGGAGGGCGGTGATCGGGGTGGCAGCACACCGGAGGACCGTCCGGGACGAGGAGGGAGGCCGGTCATGAGCGGGGCGGGCACGGGGGACCCGACCCTGGACCCGGACTTCCCGCTCCAAGTTCTGCGCGATCTGGGCACCGGCGTCTTCACCCTGGACGCCGAGGGGCGGATCACCTACGTCAACCCGTGGGCGCAGCGGCTGCTGGGCCGCACCCTGGACGGGATGCTCGGCCAGGACGCGCACGACCTGCTGCACCGCCGCCCCGACGGCTCCCCGGTGCCGCGCGAGCAGTGCGCCATGCGGACTCCCCTGCGCGGCAGCGGGAGTGCCGAGGAGGGCAGCGAGGAGTACTTCCTGCGCGCGGACGGCTCCACCGTGCCGATCATCTGGTCCGCCACCCCGCTGCGGCTGACGGGCCGCACGGCCGGGCTGGTGGTCGTCTTCAGCGACTTCAGCCTGCACCGCGCGGCCGAGGAGCGGATGGCCGCGCACACCGCCGCCCTGGAGGCGCTGACCGCGCGGCTGAACCTGCTGGCGGACGTGTCCGCGGTGCTGATGACCGCCCTGGAGTCGCACGGCCGGATACGCCGGCTGCTGCGGCTGCTGGTGCCCGAGTTGGGCGACTGGGCCGCCGTGGCCCTGTACTCGGAGCGCACCGGGGCGCTGGAGCACGTCGCCGTGCGCTGCCCCGCCCATCCGCGCCGGGCCAAGCGGCTCCAGGGACCTCTGCCGCCGCTGCCGGCCGGCGTCCGGGACGCGCTGGCCCGGGTGCTGAGCGCCGACGAGCCGGTGCTGCCGACCAGCGAGGAACTGCGGGACCCGGACGCCCCGCTCGCGGTGACCCACGGGAAGTTGTTCGAACGGCTCGGGGGCCACTCGGCGGTGGTCGTGCCGCTGACCACGCGCCGCAACCACTACGGGATGCTCACCGTCGGCCGGACCGGCGACTCCCCCGCGCCCACCGGCACCGAGGTCAGGCTGCTCGCCGACATCGGCCGTCGGCTGGCGCTGGTGCTGGACAACTCCCGGCTCTACCAGGAGCAGCGCAACGTCTCCGAGACCATGCAGCGCCAACTGCTCGCCCCGCTGCCGCAGGTGGACCATCTGCGGATGGCCGCGCGCTATCTGCCGGCGCAGAGCGCCATGGAGATCGGCGGCGACTGGTACGACGCGTTCCTGCTCGCCGACGGGGTGATGGCCCTGGTGATCGGGGACGTGGTCGGGCACGATCTGAAGGCCGCCGCGCACATGGCGGAGGTCCGCAACATGCTGCGCGCCCTGGCCTGGGACCAGCAGCATCCGCCGAGCCTGATCGTGTGCCGGCTGGACGAGGCGGTGACCAACACCAGCGACGCGCCGATGGCCACCCTGGTCTTCGCCCGGATCGAGGGCCCGGAGGGCGGGCCGTGGCGGGTCAACTGGGTCAACGCCGGGCATCCGCCGCCGTTGTTGATCACCCGGGAGGGCGATGCGCGTTATCTGACCGGCGGGCACGGCCCGCTGATCGGCATGAGCGCGACCCTGCACCTGGGACTGAGCTGGCCCGACGCGTACGAGGATCTGCCGCCCGGGTCGACTCTGCTGCTGTACACCGACGGGCTGGTGGAGAGCCGGGGCCGGCCGATCGACCTGGGGCTGGCCAAGCTGCGTCATCACGCCTCGGTGCTGGTGCGGCGGCTGGCCGGCAGGACGGTGGACGAGTTCTGCGACGAACTGCTGCGGCGTATCGCGCCCAGCGGCGACGACGTGGCGCTGCTGGCCCTGCGGCTGCCGCCGGCGGGTGCGGGCGCGCCCGGCGACGTGAGTCCGCCGCCGCCCCCGCAGTCGCCGTACAGCCCGGCCGCGCCGGACCGGTCCGCCCCCGGCTCGCTCCAGGAGGACGCCCCGGTGCGGGACCCCACACGGGGGCTGCGGGGGCAGTTCCCGGGGGACCCGCACGAGGAGTGAGGGCGGCCACGTCTGCGGTGCTTCCGGGCCCCGTCCGGCGGAGCCCAGGGACTGCGGGGGCTGCGGGGGGGTCAGCCCGCGACCGAGATCTCCGGCTCGCCGGAGGCGACGCCCTCGGCCTCCATCTGCTCGGCCAGCTTCATGGCCTCCTCGATCAGGGTCTCCACGATCTTCGACTCCGGCACGGTCTTGATGACCTCGCCCTTCACGAAGATCTGCCCC